>JAZOCL010000030.1:0-10664 GCA_045596485.1 Clostridia bacterium | reverse complement strand
CCCACATACTTTGCGGCAGATATTGCATACCATATCAACAAGATTGAAACCAGAGGCTATGATTTGTGTATTGACGTTTGGGGTGCAGACCACCATGGTCATATTGCCAGAATGAAGGCGGCACTCGCAGCTTGCGGAATTGACCCCGACAAGTTCGAGGTTTCAATTATGCAGCTTGTTCGTCTGACACGTGACGGCGAGGCTGTGAGAATGTCAAAGCGTACAGGCAAGGCAATTACCCTCACCGACCTTCTTGAGGATGTTTCGGTTGATGCTGCCAGATTTCTCTTTAATATGCGAATGGCAGGCAGTCACCTTGATTTTGACCTTGATTTGGCTGTCAAGCAGGAAAGCGAAAACCCTGTATATTATGTTCAGTATGCTCATGCGAGAATCTGCAGCATTATAAGAGTTTTGATGGACGAAGGCTTTGCTGTGAAGAAGTATGAAGAAATTGATGCATCCTGCCTCAAGGAGAAGGAGGAGCTTGCACTTCTTAAAAAGCTTTGTGAGTTGCCCGAAGAAATCAAAGCGGCAGCAGAAACCCGCGAGCCTGCGAAAATTACCAGATACGTTATGGACTTGGCATCAGCCTTCCATACTTTCTACAATGCCTGCCGTGTTAAGGTTGAGGACGAAGCTGTTATGAATGCGCGCCTCAAGCTGGTTGACAGCACAAGAATTGTTATCAAGGGTGTTCTCAGTATGCTCAAGATTGAAGCACCTGAAAAAATGTAATCCCAAATTCCACAAGGAGTTGAAGCTATATGAAAAAAATTGCAAGAGTAATGACTGTCTGGGTTTTGGCGGTTGTTCTGGCATTCTCGTGCACGACAGTATTTGCAGAGGGTGCTGCGGCTGCAGCAGAGGAAGAGTACAGCTATTCAGATATTCTGAAGCACATAGCCAAAAACATTACTTTTTTTGGAAGATATGAAAACTTGACGGAGAACGGACTTTATCTTAAAGCACTTCAGTCTCTTATCGAAGAAAACCCCGAGCTTTATGAAAAGGCCGTAAGGGTTATGGTTAAGTCTGTTGACGAAAATTCGGCATATTACAACGAAAAAGAAACAGTAGCCTTTCTTGAAGACCTTGGTGACGAGATTGTGGGAATCGGCGTCAGTGTTCTTTCTCAAAACGGAAGAATTGTTGTTTCGCAGCCTGTTCCGGGTTCCCCAGCAGAAAAGGCGGGAATCAAGGCAGGCGATATTATAGTTGCGGCTGACGGTATTGAGCTTAAGGATATGGTTCTTGATGAAGCCATAGAATATATAAGGGGAACCGAAGGTACTTCTGTAAGGATAACAGTTATGCGTTCAGGGATGGATGCACCTATGAATTTCACCATTATCCGTGAAAAGGTGGCTTCTGCATCCTTGGATTTGGAGATTCTTGAAGAGAATGACAAGCGTATTGCAAAAATCACTGTTTATTCCTTCACCGAGCACGTAGCGGCGCAGTTTGAAGAAGCTTTGAACAAAATGGATGCACAGGGCGTAAATAATCTCATTATTGACCTTCGTGACAACGGCGGTGGATACCTTGATCAGGCAATCGAAATGGCGGATATGCTTCTTCCTGCCGGCAAGCTGATTACCACCGAAGACCACAAGGTTGACCTTTTGGACAAGCAATATAAGTCTACAGGAGTGGGCAGAGACTATGAAATTGTGGTGCTTATAAACGAAATGAGCGCCAGCTCATCAGAGGTTCTGACAGCCGCACTTATGGAAAATGATGCGGCAACCGTAATCGGAACCAAGTCCTTCGGCAAGGGTACTGTTCAGGCAGTATATGATGTTCCCAATAACGCAATGATGAAGTTCACGGTTGCATATTATCTCACACCACTCGGCAACAATATTCATGAAAAAGGGATAATTCCTCATGACCTTGTTGAAAATTCGGCTGAGCCTGTTGATATGTCGCAGTTTGAGATTTTTAAGTATCAGAAGTCTTACCGTGTGGGTGATAAGAGTGAGGAAGTTCAAAATGCCAAAGAAATGCTGAAGCTTTTGGGCTTGTTCTATGGCGAAATAAATGATATTTATGATGAAAATTTGAAAATGGCAGTGAATACCTATCAGGAGGCAAAGGGGCTTTATCCTTATGGCGTGCTTGACTTGACAACACAGGCTAGTCTTTATGATACTGTTGCAGCTTCAAAAATCGAGGTTGATGACCAGCTTCAGGCAGCTATTGATGCTTTTTAGAAATTTACAAATTAATTGAAGGGAAATGATAATATGAGCGAAAATTGCACACACGATTGTTCAAGCTGTGGCGAAAGCTGCAGCTCAAGACAGGAGCCCCAAAGCTTTTTGGCTCCCAAAAACTCAATGAGTGACATCAAAAAGGTTATTGGTATTGTTAGCGGAAAGGGCGGAGTAGGCAAATCCTTGGTTACCTCGCTGATGGCTGCAGGAATGCAGAGAGAGGGCTACAGAAGTGCTATTCTTGACGCAGACATAACAGGTCCTTCAATTCCCAAGCTGTTTGGAATCACAGAAAAGGCCGAGGGCTCGGAATACGGAATTATGCCAAGCGTCAGCCGTGGCGGTACAAAGATAATGTCAATCAATCTTCTGCTTGAAAACGACACAGACCCTGTTGTATGGCGAGGTCCCGTTATTGGCGGAACTGTCAAGCAGTTCTGGACGGATGTTGTGTGGGAGGATGTTGACTGTATGTTTGTTGATATGCCCCCCGGCACAGGTGATGTTCCGTTGACGGTATTTCAGTCACTTCCTGTTGACGGAATTATCGTTGTAACTTCTCCTCAGGAGCTGGTTTCAATGATTGTTGAAAAGGCTGTAAATATGGCAAAACTTATGAACATTCCCATTCTTGGTGTTGTGGAAAATATGAGCTATGTGGAATGTCCCAACTGTGAAGAAAAGATTCATATTTTCGGCGAAAGCAAGCTTGATGAGGTTGCAAAGAGCTTTGGTCTCAAGGCTCTGGGCAGAATTCCAATGAAGGCAGAAATTGCTGCACGTTGCGACGCAGGTAAGATTGAAGCCGTAGACGGCTTGGCGTACCTGAGTGATGCATTTGATGCAGTAAAGGCTCTCGTGAAGGGAAAATAAAAATTCAGAAACAAATTGAGCTCACCACTTGTGCAAAGTGATGGGCTTATTATATATATTTTTTTTGTTGAGACAAAAGCTATTTTAATCTACCACAATCAGCAGCATAAATTCAAGCACGGTGTCGCCGATGTTTTCAAGGCTGTGCCCCTCGCCGTCGGGGGTGTATGTAACATCACCTGCCGAAACCTCTCTTTCGGTGCCGTTGTCGCTGTAAAGACCCTTCCCCGAAAGAATATAAAAGGTCTCGCTTTCGCCGTGATGAGTGTGGTAGCCAACAACTGCTCCCGGCTCAAGCCTTGCGTGGGTATATTTTCTTACCTTTGAAGGCTTTATCACAGCACTGTTGAGCTTGTCCATAGCGATAGTTCCACGTCCGCCCTCAACACCTGTTCTGACGTCTTCTTCTCTGCTGTTTTTCTTTGAAATCATATTTATCACTCCTTGCTTTTCAATATCTTCATTATACATTCAATTGTTACCGAAGTCAATCTTATTCCATAAATGGAAATGCGTTCTGCAAAAAGATTCTTTCTCAGAAATCTCTCTTTTTTTGAAAAATCCTTGATATAATGCGGTTTTTTCTTGACTAAGGGAAAGAAAAATGGTACAATAGAGGCAAAATAAAACTGGTATATTATACCTAAGGACGAGATGAATTATGTTTTTATCAGATAAATGGAAGGATTATGAACTGCTTGACACAAGCAGAGGCGAAAAACTGGAGCGCTGGGGGGATATTGTTCTCAGGCGTCCCGACCCTCAAATTGTGTGGGACGTTGAGGATGCAAAGTCTGACCCGTCGTGGAGAAGAGCAGACGCCCACTACATTCGCAGTAACACAGGAGGCGGTCATTGGGAAAGCCGAAAGGGTATGCCCGAAAGCTGGACGGTCAGCTATCGTGAGCTTACCTTCGGTATCAAAATGATGGGCTTCAAGCACACGGGGCTTTTCCCTGAGCAGGCAGCAAACTGGGATTGGTTTTCGGATATAATAAAGAAGTCGGGGCGAAAGGACGTAAATGTTCTCAATTTGTTTGCCTATACGGGCGGCGCAACCATGGCGGCGGCGGCAGCCGGAGCTGCGGTATGCCACGTTGATGCCTCAAAAGGTATGGTTGGCTGGGCAAAGGAGAATGCGCATCTTTCGGGACTTGACAAATGCCCCATCAGATATATTGTTGACGACGTGAAAAAGTTCACCGAGCGTGAAATTCGTCGGGGAAGAAAGTACGATGCGGTGATTATGGACCCCCCTTCCTACGGCAGAGGTCCTTCAGGTGAGGTTTGGAAAATTGAGGACGAGCTTTTTGATTTGGTTAAGCTCTGTATGGGAGTTTTGTCGGAAAAGCCGCTGTTTTTTTTGATTAATTCATATACAACGGGTCTTTCGGGCGGTGTTCTTGACAATATTTACAAAATGACTTTGCAGAAGAAGTTTGGCGGCAGCGTGTCGGTCGACGAAGTGGGGCTTCCCGTTACAAAGCACGGCTTGGTGCTGCCCTGCGGCTACTCAGGCAGATGGAGTATAGCTGAGTGAAGAATGCTTAAAGCGTGCCGCAATATCTATAGAACCCCTTAAAACGAAGGTGAATAAATTGGACAAAAATATTGAGACAATAATAGAAATTAAAGACCTTGAGTTTGCCTATGAGGATGCAGACGAAAAAAGCGATGCAGTTCTCAAGGGTATAAATCTGTGTGTAAAAAAAGGTGAGTTCCTGGCGGTTTTAGGGCACAACGGCTCAGGCAAGTCGACCCTTGCCAAGCATCTTAATTCCATTTTGGTTCCGCAGAAGGGGAAGGTGTTGGTTGAAGGCATTAACACCTCTGACGAAAATATGCTCTATGAAATACGCCAGAGAGTGGGAATGGTTTTTCAGAATCCCGACAACCAGCTGGTGGCAACCATTGTTGAAGAGGATGTTGCCTTTGCTCCCGAAAATCTGGGGGTTGCGCCTGATGAAATACGAAAGAGAGTGGACTATGCTCTTGATGCCGTAAATATGACAAAATTCTCGCAACATGCACCTCATATGCTCAGCGGCGGTCAGAAGCAACGAATTGCAATTGCAGGGGTTCTTGCAATGAAGCCAGAGGTGCTGGTTATGGATGAGCCAACAGCAATGCTTGACCCAAGCGGCAGACGCGAAATTATGGCAACGGTGAAGAAGCTTAACGGCGAAGAAAAAATGACCGTTGTAATGATAACCCATTTTATGGAGGAGGCAGCTCAGGCAGACCGTGTTGTTGTTATGGATCACGGCGAAATTGTTATGGAGGGAACTCCAAAAGAAATCTTCAGCAGAGTTGAAGAGTTGAAGAAAATAGGGCTTGACGTTCCCCAGACAACAGAGCTTCTTCACAGTCTTAAAAAAACGGGAGCTCAGGTAAAAACAGACCTTCTTTCGATTGATGAATGTGTTGAAGAGTTGCTGTCGGTGCTTAAAAAGCCACAGGGAGGTGCCGCAAATGATTAAGCTGAAGGATATAAATTACATCTATATGAGCGGTGGTCCCTTCGAGAAAAGTGCAGTAGAGAATATAAATCTCCAACTGAAAACAGGCGAGTTTGTGGGGCTTATTGGTCATACGGGCTCAGGGAAGTCAACCCTTGTTCAGCTTATGGCAGGACTGATAAAGCCAAGCTCGGGAACGGTTGAAATAGACGATCAGACCCTTCACGCAAAGGGAACGGATATGCGTAAGGTGAGATTTCAGATAGGACTTGTGATGCAATATCCCGAATATCAGCTCTTTGAAGAAACGGTGTTCAAGGATATTGCCTTTGGACCCACCAATATGGAGCTTCCTCAGGAGGAAATAGAGAGACGTGTTCGTTTTGCGGCAGATTTGGTTGGGCTCAAGCCTGAAATACTTGAAAAGTCACCATTTGAGCTTTCGGGGGGTCAGAAGCGCAGAGTTGCCATTGCAGGAGTTCTTGCAATGGAACCCCAAATTCTTATTCTTGTCGAGCCCACGGCAGGGCTTGACCCTGCAGGCAGGGATGAAATTCTTTGCAAAATTCGGGATATGCACCGACGCCTTGGGATTACCGTTGTTCTGGTTTCTCACAGTATGGAGGATATTGCAGGACTTGCAGACAGAATTCTGGTTATGAATCAAGGTCGGCTTGCTATGAATGATAAGCCTTCGGAAATTTTCAAACGCAGCGATGAACTGAAAAGCATTGGACTTTCTGTTCCTCAGGTAACTGAGGTATGCAACAGGCTTCGTAGTGCAGGTGTTCCTTTGCCCGAAGGAATCTATACTGTTTCAATGGCGAAGGCGGAAATTGCAAAGCTGTTATAAGCATCACAGACAAAGCGAGGAGATTAAATGCTGAAAGACATAACTTTGGGTCAATACTTTCCCGGTAATTCCTTTATCCACCGACTTGACCCCAGAACAAAAATTCTATGTATAATTGTATATATTGCAGCCATATTCTGTATTCAGAATTATGTGGGTTACCTTGTGCTGACCCTATTCACTGCTCTTTGTATTTTCTCTTCAAAAATACCTGTGAGGTTTGTGCTGAAGGGTCTGAAGCCTATTATGGTTTTTGTTGTCATAACTGCACTTTTTAATCTGTTTTTAACAAGCGGAAGAGTGCTCTGGAGCTGGGGCTTTCTCAAGATTACCTATGAGGGCGTGAATCTTGCCATATTTATGGTCCTGAGACTTTTCTTTTTGGTTCTTGGAACTTCACTTCTCACCCTTACCACGTCACCGATTTCTCTTACTGACGGGATTGAGCAGCTGCTTTCACCCTTCAGAAGAATCGGTGTTCCTGCACACGAGCTTGCAATGATGATGACAATTGCTTTGCGTTTTGTTCCTACCCTTTTGGAAGAAACAGAAAAAATAATTAAAGCCCAGACAGCACGTGGCGCAGATTTTGAAAGCGGAAACCTTGTGCGTCGTGCAAAGGCAATGATACCCATACTGATTCCTTTGTTTATAAGTGCCTTCAGACGTGCCGACGACCTTGCTGTTGCAATGGAGTGCCGATGCTACCGTGGCGGAGAAAACCGAACAAGGCTCCGTGCTCTTAAAATGGGCAGAGTTGATCTGCTTGGCTGGCTTGTGGTTTTTTTGCTTGTGACATTGATTGTTGTTGCAAATGTGTTTTTTAAATAAAAAGGTGTAACTATGAGAAATATAGCGGTAAAAATAATGTATGACGGCAGCAACTACCACGGTTGGCAGTTTCAGCCCAACGGGATTACGGTTCAGGAGCGTATGGAGACGGTTCTTGCTGAGCTCACCGGCGAAAAAACAGCGGTTTGCGGCTGCAGCAGAACAGATGCGGGAGTTCACGCTCTTGAATATGTGTTCAATTTCAAAAGCAATACAAAAATTCCTGCAGAGCGGCTGCCCTATGCAATAAACACACATCTTTTGGGCGACGGAATTGCCGCGGTTGCGGCAAAGGATGTGAACGATGATTTCAGTGCGCGGTTCTCTTCAAAGGGAAAGCGCTATGTCTACAAAATTTGGAATTCAAATCTGCAAAACCCCTTTACTGCAAAATATAGCTGGCATGTGCCATACAAACTTGATATTGAAGAAATGAAGCTTGCGGCAGAAAAGCTTTGCGGAACCCACGATTTTTCTGCGTTTATGGCAGCAGGCGGTTCTCAAAAAACAACAGTGCGCACTGTCCGTGACTGCGCTGTGTCAGAAAGCCGTGAGTGGCGTGAACAGATTGAAATTGAAATCGAAGCCGATGCTTTTCTCTATAATATGGTCAGAATTATAACAGGAACGCTGGTTGATGTGGGAACAGGTAAAAAAATAGTTGATGATATTGAAAAAATAATCAGGGATTGCGACAGACGGGGCGCAGGAATGACGGCTCCGCCCGAAGGACTGTTTTTGAAAAATGTCTTTTTTGATCCTGAGGTTTTGGAGTGGTGAGCTATGAAAGAAAAGAAAACCGCCGAAAAAGAAGTTTTTTTTAGCAAAAAAAGAATAGCAGCTGTGGTCATTGTGCTCGTACTTGCTGCAGTTATGATTTTTTCCAATCCCGAGGTGCAGAAGTTTTTGCTTGACCCCGAGGATGTGAAAATCAGCTTTCAGGCAGGAACAAGCTATGAGCCCGTCGTGTACGGAAAGGAAATGCTTCTGGTGAGCAACGACGGCATACGTGCCATCGACAATGACGGAAGAGAAAACTGGAGCATAGTGGCACCTGTTACGTCGCCTATGGTGATTGTGAAGAACAAAAGCATTATGCTTGCGGACATCAACGGAACAGCGGTAAATGTTTATGACCGTGAAAAAATTATTTCGCAAATCAAAACAGAGAGAGAAATATTATCTGCAAAAATGAATAAAAATGGTTATGTGGCTGTTGCTACCGACGAGCTTGGCTACAAGGGTACAGTTATGGTTTATGACAGGGCGGGAAAGCAGTTCTTCAAATGGTACAGCGGAAGCGGATATATCGGTGACATAGACATTTCTTCAGGCAAACAGCTTGCTGTTGCACAGCTTATGACCGATAAAGAAAAGCTTTATACCCGAATTATGGTTATGGATACGGATTCGGACAAAGAGGCAGAGTGCATTGCTGAAATCGACGGAATTGTTATGAAGCTGAAATATAAAGATAACGGCGGACTTCTTGCTGTGAGTTCATCGGGAGTCTATGGCTTCAAAAAAAGCGGCAAAGAGGATTTCAAAATCGACTTTGGCGGAAGAACTCTTGTGGAATGTAATATTGAAAATCAACGGAATATGGTTTTTGCTTTTGACAGCGGTCTCAACAACACAATTCTTGAAAGCTACTCTGCAAGCGGAAAGCTCCGCGGCAGCTATGAGACCGACGGCGGGGTGCTTGCCTTTGATGTGAACGGCGAATATATTCTTTCGGCAAGTCTTGACGGAATAACACGCACATCCCCTTCGGGAAAAGAAAAAAGCAAGGTTGACATAAAGCGTGATGTGAAGAAAATCAAAATTTTCAATGGTCGGGACGAGCTTTTGCTCATAGGCAGCGGAAGTGCCGAGATTGTGAAAATCAGATAGGGGGAATTATAGTTATGCTGGCAGATATTATTGTTTTGTCGGTTGTGGTGATTAGCGTTGCCGTCGGATACAAAAGAGGGTTGCTGAAATCTCTTTTCAGCGTAATTTCCTATGTTGCATCAATCGTTCTTTCGTTTTTGTTTTATCCCGTTCTCTCGGAGCTGTTGATGAAGACGCCTCTGTATACCTTTTTGGTAGAGAAGATAGGCGAGAATTATCTAAGCGGCACAGCGGGCAGCACAGCTGTAAGTGGAGGAAACTTTTTTGCACAGTATTTAAGCAGCGGAATAGAAAGTGCAACAAACGGAATTGCAGGAGCTGTTGCTCAGCTTATTGTGAATATTATTGCATTTGTTCTGATTGTGATTATATGCAAAATTGCAATCAGGCTAATCGGAAATACTCTCAACATTTTCACCAAACTGCCTGTCATCAAACAGTTCAATCGTCTTGGCGGAGCGGTTGCAGGGGGCTTAATCGGCATTCTTATTCTCTACATAGCCTTTGCTCTTATGGTGGCGTTTGCGCCACTTGGCTCCGACAGCAAGGTTATGACAGAAATAGAAAATTCTCATTTAGCATCAGAAATGTATAATAACAACATATTGCTGAATTTAATCAATGGGGAGGAATAGTATGACAAATACCCGCCTGCTTGAAATGAAGCTTAAAGAATTACAGGAAATTGCAAAAGAAAAAGGAATAAAAAATATATCAAAACTGAAAAAAGAAGAACTTATTCAAAAAATCCTTTCAGTAACCGACGACAAGACTGTCGAAGAATCGAAGGCAGAGCCTCAGAGCAAGGGCGAAGAAATTGTATATTCCGACCCTGTACGCCGTACAAACCTTATGAGCGGCGTGCTTGAGGTTATGGCCGACGGCTACGGATTTTTGAGGTCGGACAACTATCAATCGGGTGAAAACGATGTTTATGTTTCGCAGAATCAAATACGCAGGTTCAATCTGAAAACAGGAGACTACATTGTGGGCAATACCCGAATGCAGCACGAGGGCGAAAGATACCAGGCACTTTTGTATGTGCAGACGGTGAATGGCGACAAGGTTGATGTGTCAATCCGCCGCAAGGCATTTGATGATTTGACCCCCGTATACCCCACTGAAAGGCTTCGCCTTGAACGCTCCCGAAACGATTTTTCAATGCGAATGATTGACCTGATTTCGCCAATCGGCAAGGGTCAACGCGGCATTATTGTTGCGCCCCCAAAGGCAGGCAAAACAACTCTGCTGAAAAGTATTGCCAACAGCATTACGGAGAACAATCCTAGGGTGCATCTCATTGTGCTGCTCATTGACGAGCGGCCCGAAGAGGTGACGGATATACAGCGAAGCATCAAGGGCGACGTGATATTCTCCACCTTTGACGAAGAGCCTTCGAACCACACAAAGGTGGCAGAAATTGTTCTTGAACGTGCAAAGCGTCTGGTGGAGCACAAAAAGGATGTTGTAATTCTTCTTGACAGCATTACCAGACTTGCAAGAGCCTACAACCTGACGGTTATGCCCTCAGGCAGA
>JAZOCL010000029.1:0-10464 GCA_045596485.1 Clostridia bacterium | reverse complement strand
TGCAACCACCCACATATCATTTTTGTTATAGAAGGCTGTGGGGTTTGAGATGTGATACTTGCCATAAACATCTGACTGAACCTTGAACATATATTCAGGATACTTGATGTGTGCCTTGATTCCCTCGGGAACTTCATTCGTCGAGAAAAGTTCCGGATAAATGGCGCTGTAATTCCTCACAATGGGGTCGTTTTTATCAGCAATATAAAATGTCACATCACCGTTGTATGCATCAACAACCGCCTTTACAGAATTGCGAATATAGTTGAAATCACCGTAATACTGTGCATAAGGATAAAACTCGGTTGTAGTGTAGGCATCAACCACCCACTTCAGGGAACCGTCATCATCAATAATCATATATGGATCCTGATCGTATTTCAGGAATGGTGCAACGGTGTTCAGTCTCTCAAGAATATTTCTGTTTATGAGAATTCTGCTGTCCCCTGACACCAAATCAGAAATCAACAGTCTTATGTCTCCGTATTTGAAAGCAAAAACCGCTCTGTTCAGGAAATTAAGTCTGAGACCGCCTGTTCCGTCATAAGAAAACTCAATGTCCTCCTGGCCCTCGGAATAGTCCAGCTCCTTATACTTTTGGTTTCCCACAACCACATAATCGTTGGTGAGCTCGCCGTAATATATTCTGGGCTGCTTTATCTCCTGAATACCCTCCTCTGACTTTGGGGGAATATCTTTTATCAAAAACTTAGGCTGACCCTGGCTTGTTACCTCGTTTATAACATTCATAGCAACGCCGAAGCCGTGGGTATATCTCAAGGTGCGGTTTATATAGGTATCTGCGCTGTCACTGAGATTTTCCTTGGTGATTTCACGGGGAGTGATGGCAACAGCCGTTTTTTTGCCGTTGATTTCGTAAGGAACAATATCGGTTTCGTTAAACTTGTAATAGTTTCTGATGCCCTGAATCTGATTGAGTACCGTAAGGTTTGCCGACAAGTCCAGAATTCTTATATTGTCGGTGATTTCCTCGTTGGCTTTTATGTTGTCAACCTTGAGGTCATTCTTCACATCGAACTCAACCTCCGAAATATTATCCAGCCCATATGCTGCCTGAGTATACTCAATATTTGCCGCAATATTCTTCTGCTCGCGGATTACCTCATTGGGTGAAACTATAATGCTCTGAACGCCAAAAGCCGCCAATGCTGTCAAGAGCCATACGGCCGGATATACCAAAGCAACCTTCAATGCCGTTTTGCCTTTGCTCTTTTGAAGCATAATCACTGCCACAATGATTATTGCAAGCAGTAGCCAGGGTGACACTCTGTAATAAGTGAGCCAAACTGTTTTTGAGGTGAAGCCTGCGCCACTCAAATCACCAAAGCTGCCATAAAGAATACCTTCAGCTTTAAGAACACAGGCTGCACAATTTGCCAGCAGCAGTATTCCCACATTAACAAGATTATGGATTGCCACACGCCTGATTGCAAAGAACTCTTTTGTGGTATATTCGCTCAAAGCTCCGCCAAACACCCAGTATGAAACAAAAACAAGTCCTGTCACGAACATCCATATGCTGAAAAACGACTCCGACAGAGCCAACAAAAAGGGTCTTTGGAAAACAAAATAACCTATATCCTTGCCAAAGACAGGGTCTGCCTTTCCGAACCACTGAGAATTTGAGAATGCCAAAAATGTCTCGCTGAGATTTCCGCTCATAAGTCCGCCAATAACCAGAGCCGCAAGAAAACTCAGCAGCACAGATATTTTCAAAGAATCAAAGAAGCCTCTTTCAACATTCAGAACTGCGAGATTCCGTCTTAAAAACAGAATACTCAAAAGGGTTGCAGCAAAAATGGCAGCAAGACTTATTCCCTGAACCGCTATGCGGGTAAACAAATTGGTAAAGAAAACCGAAACATATTGGTCACCGATTTCCTTGACCTTAATATATTCAAAAAATCCGTGTCCTGCATAATAGAGCAAAATCAAAATAATTGCAACAACCATAAAAACCGTGGTTTTCTTCATAAAACCGCCTGTATGTGCCTGATTATCCTTTTTGAATCCCTTTACGTCAACCATTAACTTCCTCCTCGTCAGCTTCAAGAAGTGCGCCCACAAAGTCCTTGGCGTCAAATTCTTCCATATCATCAACCTTTTCACCCAAACCAATGAGCTTCACAGGTATGTTATATTCATTCTTGATTGCGAAAACAATACCGCCCTTCGCCGTTCCGTCCAGCTTGGTGAGAATAATTCCTGTGATGTCTGCTGCCTCTTTAAACTGCTTTGCCTGCGAAACCGCATTCTGACCTGTTGTTGCATCAAGCACCAAAAGAACCTCTTTTGACGAATCGGGAAGCTCCTTGCCGAGAATACGGTAAATTTTTTTCAGTTCCTCCATCAGATTCTTTTTATTGTGAAGTCTGCCTGCCGTGTCACACAGAAGAATGTCAGCTCCTCTGTTTTTTGCAGCACCGATTGCATCATAAATAACCGCCGCAGGGTCGGAGCCCTCCTGCTGTTTGATGATTTCGGCATCTGCCCTTTCTGCCCACACCTCAAGCTGTTCGATTGCCGCCGCTCTGAAGGTATCTGCCGCAGCAATAACAACCTTCTTGCCCATTTGCTTATACATATATGCAAGCTTTCCGATTGACGTGGTTTTTCCCACGCCGTTAACTCCTATAACCATAATTACCGCTGGCTTGCCCTGAAGCATGAGTGCGTTATCGCCTTCGGTGAGAATTCCCTCCAGAATTTCCTTCATCTCATCCTTCACCTGGTTGCTGTCTGTTATGTGCTTTTCCTTTATAGCATTTCGGAGCCTGTCGATAATCTCAACTGAGGTCTCAACCCCGATATCTGCCATAATAAGAATTTCTTCAAGCTCCTCCAGCAAATCCTCGTCAACCGTTCTAAACATTTTCAGAGTGTCTTCAATTCTGCCGCTGATTGCTTCCTTGGTTTTTGTAAGACTTTCCTTCAGTTTTCCAAAGAGTCCCATTATTCTGCCACCTCTTCAATATTCAATGATAATAATTTTGATATACCCTTCTCCTGCATTGTAACACCGTAAAGAATGTTTGCCGCCTCCATTGTACCTCGTCTGTGGGTTACAACAATAAACTGCGACTTCTGGCTGTACTTTTTGAGATAATCAGCATAACGGTATACATTAATATCGTCAAGTGCTGCCTCAATTTCGTCAAGAATACAGAAGGGAGTCGGTCTCACCTTGAGAATTGCAAACAAAAGCGCAATTGCCGTGAACGCACGCTCACCGCCCGAAAGCAGAGTGAGGCTCTGCAGCTTTTTGCCCGGGGGCTGTGCCACAATTTCAACACCTGCTTCCATAATATCCTCAGGATCAGCAAGCTCAAGCTGTGCCTGTCCGCCGCCAAAAAGCTCTCGGAATACGCTGTTGAAGTTTTTGCTGATAATCTCAAACTGCTCAGAGAACTGCTTCTTCATTATTGTCATCATCTCTTCAATAATTTTTTCCAATTCTCCCTTTGCCTTTTCAAGATCCACCGTCTGCTCTGTGAGGAAGTCAAAACGCCCCTTCACACTCTTATATTCTTCAATGGCATCAATATTAATATTTCCAAGAGCCTTGATTTTACTCTTGAGCTCAGAAATTTTTGCCGATGCACTCTTCAAATCAAGCTCTTCCTCGGTTTTCAGCTTTTGAGCATCGCTGAAGGTGAGCTCGTATTCATCCCAAAGGTATTCAAACAAACCGTCAAGGTCGGTCTCACACCTCGCCTTTGAGCCTTCAATCTTTGCCTTCTGCTGACCAAGATTAAAGAGCTTTTCACGAAGCTCCTTGACCTGCTCCTGAAGCTCTTTTGACTTCTGGTCGGTCTCCTTTCGCAAATCTCCCAGCTCTGCAAGCTGTTTTTCAAGCTCTCGGCTGTGAGCATCAATCTGACTAAGCTTCTTTTTATCCTCCTCAATCTCCTGCCTGATTTCAGCAATGCGCTCATTGAGAAGCTGAATTTCAGCCTGTCTGCCTTGATTTTCTTCAAGAATAGAAGCTCTTTCGCTTTTGACCGATTCAAGACGTTCCTCCTGAATGTCAATATCCTTGCTGTTGGCACTTTCGTCAATTCGGAGTGCAATAAGCAAGTCCTGAACAACCTTGACCTTTGCCGAAATTTCTTCAGATTCTGTCTGCTTGCTGTCACTTTCGGCTCTGAGCTTTGAAACACTATGCTCAAGCTCGTCGGCTGTTTTATTGCAAAGCTCAATATCGTCGTTGATTTCCTTTGTTCTCGTCTCAATGGTCTCAAGCTCACGGAGCAGCTGACCAAGTCTTTCTTCTGCTGCTTCAAGGTATGTACGGCTGTGCTCCGAATCCGACTTTGCCCTGATATATTCTTCGTTCTTTTCGCTTAATGCCGTACGGCTTTCTTCAACCCTTCGCAAAAGCACCCGAAGCAGCTCTGATTTTTTAAGCTTTTCTTCTTCAACCTTTTTGAGCTGTTTATTCATACTTTCAATCTCTGTGCTGAGGGCTTCAATTTCTGCCGCTCTGGACAAAAATCCCGAATTTTTTCCCGCACTGCCGCCGCTCATTGCACCTCCTGGCTGCATAACCTCGCCCTCGAGGGTTACAATTCTGAATTTGTGTCCGCATTTTGCCGCCATAGCAATGGCATTGTCAATGTTGTCAACAACAACCGTTCCGCCAAGCACACTTCCAACAATTCCTTCATACTTTTTGTCGTACCTTGCAACCTCCTGAGCAAGAGCAATATAACCCTTCATTTTTTCGGCGCCCTGAATGTCTGTATTGCGGTGCTTTACCGTTGAAACAGGCATAAAGGTTGCACGTCCCAGCTTGCCCGCCTTGAGAAAGTTTATCGCCGCCTTTGCATCCTGCTCGGTTTCTGTTACTATATTCTGATTAACCGAAGTCAGAGCAACCTCAATTGCTGTTACGAACTTCTTTTCGGTGGAAATCAGCTTCGTAATCGGACCGTAGATTTTTGCCCCCTTCAAGGGTCCTTGGCTATGGGCTGTCATAATCGCCTTAACGCTGCGGCTGTAGCCTTCATAGTCGTTCTCCATATCCTCAAGAACGCTCTTTCTCGACATTTTTCGGCTGAGCTCAGCAAGAAGATTGTTCTTTTTTTCGGTCAGCTCGTCCGTCTCGGTCTGACATTCCTTCAGCTGTTCTTCGGTTTCCTCTGTAACTTCCTTCAGCTCTTCAAACTCTGCAGTGAGCTTTGCCAGAGCCTCTTCGATAATTTTGTTGTTTTCTGCAATTCTTTCGTGATCCTGATTGTGTCTGTCAAGCTCCTCTTCAACATTCTGACGTTCTCTTGCAAAGTTTTCGATGAGAATGTTATAGTTTGAAACCTTGCTTCTGAGGGCGCTGATTTCAGAGGTTTTTTCGATAATTTCACTTCTCAGGCTTTCAATACTTTCATTATTTCCTTCGAACAAAGCACTGATTTTTTCAAACTCTTCCTCTGCCTCCGCAATCTTCGTTGCCAGCTCCTCTCTCTTTTTCAGAAGTTCGACATACACCTTGTTGTGACTTTCAACAAGCTCCTCCAGCTGTTTTGCTCCTCGCTCGCTCTTTCCAATCTCTTCGGTAATTCTCTTTATGTTTTCTTCGCAATGCTCAATGCTTGCAAAAGCAAGGCTGATTTTGTTGTTCTCCTCGGCTGTCTCGTCTGAAGCCTCTTTCTGAGCACGGCGGCATTCTTCCATCTGTTTCTCGAATGTCTCAATCTGCTCATACATATCACGGGTGAGTTGTTCTTTGTCGTCAATCTCCTTTTGCATAAGGTCGATGCTTGTGGAAACGCCCTCCAGACGGCGGTCAATCTCAACAAGCTCCGCACGGTGCTTCACAATTGAAGCCACCGAAACACTAACATCAATAACCCTCAGCTCGTCACGGAGAGTGAGATATTTTTTTGCTTTTTCGGATTGAATTCGAAGTGGCTCAAGCTGACCTGAAAGCTCCGACATAATATCATTGACACGTGTAAGGTTGTCCTTTGTCTTTTCAAGCTTCTTTTCAGCCTCGTTTTTTCTGTATTTGTATTTTGTGATTCCTGCAGCTTCCTCAAAAATCCTACGCCTGTCCTCGGACTTGTTGCTGAGAATTTCATCAATCTTACCCTGACCGATGATAGAATAACCCTCTCTGCCGAGACCCGTATCCATAAACAGCTCGTGGATGTCCTTGAGACGGCAAGCTGCATGGTTGATAAAATATTCACCCTCACCGCTGCGGTAAACACGTCTTGTAATAACAACCTCTTCATAGTCCACGGGAAGAGCCCGCTCGGAGTTATCCAGAGTAAGTGAAACCTCGGCAAAGCCCTGAGGCTTTCTCACCTCAGTTCCTGCAAAGATAACATCCTCCATTCGGCTGCCACGGAGTGAACGAACGCTCTGCTCACCCATAACCCAACGGATGGCATCAGAAATGTTACTCTTGCCTGAGCCGTTAGGCCCTACAATTGCGGTTATACCAGGATTGAAGTCAAGATATATTTTGTCAGCAAAGGACTTGAAGCCCTGAATCTCAACACTTTTAAGATGCAAAAAAATTACCTCCTTCGCAGAAATCCGTCAAGCTCAATGGTCGGATTTCCTTTGTCGGAACACATCTTCCGACATCGGCTTTATTTCAAAATGGTACTATTCCACCAGAATAAAATTCCAAAATATATTGTATCACAATTTTTTCAGAATGTCCATAGCCGAGCAGAAAAAAAGAGACTGTGTAAAAACACACAATCTCTTGTATTTTAATCTTCCTTCAGTTCCTCGGGAACCTCTTCAACAGGCTCAGACTTACCTTTTTTGAGAACTTTCACATCCTTGGCACTCAAAATCTTGAAGGTGGGTTCTTCGGGAGTACCAAATTTCACCTTGATGAGACCCTTGAGCACAAAAGCTTCTGTCACGGCTCCTCTTTGACCGTCATATTCAACCAGAGTCCCCTTGTTTGGCACCTTCTTCAAAAGGTCTTCATAGGCACCCTGTTCATACTGCAGGCAACACATAAGTCTGCCGCATATACCCGAAATCTTTGTGGGATTCAGCGACAAGCCCTGATCCTTTGCCATTCTGATTGACACAGAATGAAAATCGTTGAGAAAGGTTGAGCAGCAAAGAGGTCTTCCGCAGATGCTTATTGCACCCAAGGTTTTTGCCTCATCACGAACACCCATCTGCCTGAGCTCGATTCTGGTGCGGAACACGCTTGCCAGACTCTTCACAAGCTCACGAAAGTCAACTCTTCCATCGGCGGTAAAATAGAAAAGAATTTTGCTGCCGTCAAATGTATATTCGGTGTTTATGAGCTTCATACCAAGCTTGTGCTCCTGAATTTTCTTTGCAGCAATTTCAAAGGCTTCTTTTTCTTTTTCCTTATTTTTTTCCAGCTTATCAAAGTCCGCCGGTGTTGCCTTGCGGATTATAGATTTGAGTGGTGCGACAATTTCGTTGTCGGGAATTTCTTTGTTCTTCACAGCAACAAAGCCAAATTCAATGCCTCTGGAGGTCTCAACAACAACGCCGTCGCCTATATTCAATTTCTGACCCTTGGGGTCAAAATAATAAACCTTTCCGGTTTTATTAAACTTTACACCTATAACTTCAGTCATGAATTACCTCCCAAAGTTCCAAGCTCATGCACTGTGCAATTTGGGCATGGCTTATATTTCTTGAGAAATACTCGTTGTATTTTAACAATATTTCAAGCATTTTCACAGGGGTATCGGAATTTATTTTCCCCCCGATTTTTTCTATTTCGGACAGCTTGTCTAAATTTGCAATCCCGTCAAAGCTCTCTGTCTGCTTCACAAACATCAAATCACGGAACAACCCCTGCAGAATGTCCATAACAAGACGAATTTCATCCTTGTTTTGCTTAAGGAACAAGGTTAGGTCATATATGGACTTATTCCCTTTATCCGCAAGAGCTGCAATGCAGTCAAAAACGCTGTTTCGGATTTCGGTCACATCCTCAGACTCTGCCAAAATTTTTGCCTTGCCTATACATCCACCGCTCATTGCCGCAATGGCAGCCGCACTCTCCTTGAGCTGCGGATACTTTTGGCTGAGATAGCTTTCAACGTGGCTTCGCTGAAGAGGAAATAGCTTCATCGTCACAGTACGCGACAAAATGGTGGGCAAAAACATATTTTCATTTTCTGCCAAAAGAATGATTGTGCAGTATTCGGGCGGTTCTTCAAGAACCTTCAAAAGACTGTTCTGCGCATAAACATTCATTGTGTCGGCATTTGGAACAATATAAATCTTGCGTTCTGATGCATAGGGCTTGATGAAAATATCCTTTTTCATACTGCGCACTGTATCAACCAGAACATCCTTTGATTTTTTTGTTGCGTCATAGAGCTGATTTGTGATAATCTGCACATCGGGATGATTCCCCGATTCACACATAGAACAGCTTTTGCAAGCCCTGCAGGGTTCGCCCTGCTGAGGATTTTCGCAAAGGAGCAGCTTTGCAAACTCCTTTGCCAAAGTCTGTCTTCCCACCCCTTGAGGTCCTTCAAAAATATACGCATGACCTACACGGTTATCATTTTTTGAAACCGTCAGAACATTTTTCACTTTTTCATGACCCACAACAGCTGAAAGCACCGACAGCACCGTCCTTATTTTAAAGAGAACTCTCTTTTGTTATTAAAACTTAATTCTTTCGCTGATATACGCAGCAAGCTCGTCAATCTTAACACGCTCCTGCTCCATTGTATCACGGTGACGTACCGTAACAGATGCATCTTCTTCGGACTCAAAGTCATATGTGATGCAGAAGGGTGTACCGATTTCGTCCTGTCTGCGGTAACGCTTTCCGATGCTTCCCGCTTCGTCATATTCGCACATAAATTCAGCAGCCAGCTTTTGATATACAGCTGTTGCGCCCTCTGAAAGCTTCTTTGAAAGGGGCAGAACTGCCGCCTTGATGGGAGCAAGTGCCGGATGGAATCTCATAACAACACGTATATCGTTCTTTTCAGCATCCACAACTTCCTCATCATATGCTTCAACCATAAACGCAAGGGTTACACGGTCAGCACCAAGTGATGGCTCAACACAGTAGGGAATATACTTCTCGTTTGTTTCGGGATCATTATATTCAAGCTTTTCGCCACTATGATTACTGTGCTGCTTGAGGTCAAAATCTGTACGATCAGCAATACCCCACAGCTCGCCCCAGCCAAAGGGGAACATAAACTCAATATCGGTTGTTGCGTTGCTGTAGTGCGAAAGCTCTTCTTGTTCGTGATCACGCATTTTGATGTTTTCTTCCTTGATGTCAAGTGAAAGAAGCCAGTTCTTGCAGAAATCCTTCCAGTATCTAAACCATTCGAGGTCTGTTCCGGGCTTGCAGAAGAATTCAAGCTCCATCTGCTCAAACTCACGTGTTCTAAAGGTGAAGTTTCCGGGTGTGATTTCGTTTCGAAAGGACTTTCCCACCTGACCGATACCAAATGGAACCTTTTTTCTTGATGTTCTCTGAACATTCTTGAAGTTAACAAAGATACCCTGTGCAGTTTCGGGTCTCAAAAAGATTTCACTTGAGCTGTCTTCAGTAACACCCTGGAAGGTCTTGAACATAAGGTTGAACTTTCTGATGTCTGTAAAGTTATGCTTTCCGCAATTGGGGCACTTTATGTCCTGCTCGTTGATAAATTCAAGCATTTTTTCATCTGACCAGCCGTCAGCCGAAACGTCTGCAGCATCTTCAATGAGCTTGTCCGCACGGAAACGTGTTTTACATTCCTTGCAGTCCATCAAAGGGTCTGAAAATCCGCCAACATGACCCGAAGCAACCCAGGTCTGAGGGTTCATAAGGATTGCAGCATCAAGACCTACGTTGTAGGGACTCTCCTGAATAAACTTTTTCCACCACGCACGCTTTACGTTGTTCTTCAGCTCAACGCCAAGAGGACCATAATCCCAGGTGTTTGCCAGACCTCCGTATATTTCAGAGCCCGAATAAACAAATCCGCGGCCCTTGCAAAGAGCAACAATTTTCTCCATTGTTTTTTCAGTGTTTTTCATTTTTACCACATTGCCTTTCCCGCTCACCAAATTTGCATAATTCCCGCCGTGAGCAAGCGGAATATTATACGGACTCTGTCTGCAGAATCCAATAAATCACACAATTACACTGTATTATACCATACACATTGAAAAACTGCAAGTTTTTTTTACTGCAAAAACGCCAAAAATTGCTGTTGTCTCTTGATTAATCACTGTTATTTGTGTTAAAGTATAACCGAAACTTGTTTTTACGGAGTCGTCTTTATGTATAAATCGGATTACATAATCACATCAAAACATTATTTGATTTTGTCAGTTCTGGCACTTGCCGCAGGAATTTATGTTACTGCCGGCTTAAACGTCGGAATTCTTTTTGTGGCTACAGTTTTTCTGACAGCTCTTTTTGCCGTACTTGCAATACTTCTTCTTGTGAACAGCTTTAAAAGATTC
>JAZOCL010000028.1:0-17896 GCA_045596485.1 Clostridia bacterium | reverse complement strand
AAAACGGCGTATCGCCGTTTTCTACGGCATTGATTATAACCATTGACGTGGATATTTTTTACATACTAGATGATTCCTCCATCAACAGTCAGGACCTGACCTGTTATATAAGACGCTGCATCCGATGTGAGAAACAAAATGCTTTCCGCAACATCCAATGCACTACCCACTCTGCCAAGGGGAATGTCGTTACAGAATGCCTCCATATCCTCTGCCGACAGATGGACGTTCATATCGGTGTCAATCATTCCCGGTGCTATGCAGTTTACGTTAATTAATGATGGTGCAAGCTCCTTTGCAAGAGCTTTTGTAAAGCCGATGACAGCCGCCTTTGCTGAGGAATAAAGCACCTCACAGGAGCCGCCGCAAATTCCCCAGATTGAAGATATGTTTACAATCTTTCCGTATTTTTGGCGCACCATATGGGGCACAACCGCTCGTGCACAGTTCATCATTCCAAAAATATTTGTATCAAAAACCGCTTTGGCATCCTCCGCCGAAAAATCGGTAAACAGCCCTTGCTTTGGGGCTATACCTGCATTATTTACCAAAACATCTATTCCTCCAAATTTTCGGGTTATCCCTGCAACCATATTTTCCACCTGTGAGCTGTCCGAAACATCTGCGCAAAAAACCTCTGCCGAGCCTCCCCCGGCCTTCAGCTCTCTACAAAGCGACTCCGCAGCCTCTTTGCTTTTGTTATAGTTTATTGCAACGTTATATCCCTTTTCAGCGAATTTCTTTGCGGTTTCACGCCCGATTCCGCGGGATGCTCCCGTAATCAAAACCGTCTTCAATCGGCATCATCCTTTCTGCCCTTTATCTTTTGAGAAAGAGCAGCATACTCCTTCTCTCGTTTTGTATAGTTAAAACCCTCAAATCTCAGGCATTTATCCAAGTGTCTCAACGCTGCGCACACAAACTCTGTCGCTGCCGCAAGCATTCCTTCGCCGGTCTCGAAACCAAAGCTGTCACCAAGCATTGCTACTGTATTTTTCACATTCACCGATGCGGAAATCAGTGAAGCCTTCAGGCTGAAATCCGAGCTTTCATAAGCTGTCGACGATACCACAGGAGTGGCAATTCGTGCTGCCATATCCTGAAGGGTTACCCCTGCAAACCGTTTTTCGTCACGTGAGAACTTATTCTTTTTCTCCAGCAATTCAAAAACAACAGCAATCACAGCATTCTCAAAAAGTTCTCTCTCAACGTCAGCCTTTCGTCTGGCTTCCTGCTTTTCTAGCTTTTCTTCTCTTTGAGCTTCGTTTATCTCACGCAGAACCCTCTTTTCTTTTTTACCTATGGAATCCTTGCGCTTTGACTTGCGCTTCATTGGCAGGAGCTTTGATATACCCACTACTTCAAAATCAACAAACCGTCTTTCGGCATCAACTGCTGCAACCTTGATTTTCACCCTGTCGCCAATGCGAAAGGTTCTTTTTGTTCTGAGTCCCGTCATAGTTACTCCGCTTTCTGCCATAACATACACATCGTCCTCCAAAGTTCTTGCAGCAACAAAGCCTTCAACGGTATCGGGAAGCTCCACAAAGAAGCCTGATGAAAGTATATGGGTTATAACTCCCTCAAACCTTTCGCCAACCTTGTCTGCCATATACTCTGCCTTTTTTACCGACTTCCACTCAAGCTCTGCCTCTGCGGCATTTACCTCGGTTACAGATGCCGTAACTGACGAGCTTATGGCAATCTCCTTGAAGTGTGCCCTGCGTTTTTCTGAAAGCTGTCCCTTCAGGCTCTCCTTCAAAATTCGATGAACCGCAACGTCTGCATAACGTCTTATTGGAGAGGTGAAGTGACAGTAATTCTCAAATCCCAGACCAAAGTGACCCAGATTATTCTCGCTGTATTTTGCCTTTGCCATTGACCGAAGCAACAAATAGCTGACAACCTCGGCGCAATCCTCGCCCTTTACCGAATTCAGAACCTTCTGAAAATCCTTGGGACGCATATCGGAATTATATGTGAATTCCACGCCCAGCAGCGGCAGTATCTCGCCAAGCCGTTCAAGACGCAGCATATCGGGTCGTTCATGAACACGAAAAACACAGGGAAGCCCTTTTGAAATCAAATGCTTTGCAACCGTCACGTTGCAAATGAGCATAAATTCTTCGATAATGTTATTGGATAGGGTAATGGGATACCTCTCAACAGAGATGGGTACTCCCTTAGAATCAAGAGTGATTTTTGACTCATGGGTTTCAAACTCAATAGAGCCCTCCGCCACTCTTTTTTTGTTCAGCACCGACGCAAGCCTTTTCATCAGCTGAAGCATAGACACCAGACCCGAATACTTCTCGCAAAGCTCCTTGTCGCCCTCAAGAATTTTGGTTACATCGCCGTAGGTCATTCTTTGACTTGACCTTATGAAGCTGTTTGCTATATCATAGCTTTTCACCTTGCCCTTCGGGGTGATTTCCATAAACACCGATACCGCAAGACGAACCACACCCGGCTTCAGGCTGCAGAGCTCGTTTGAGAGTTCAAAGGGCAGCATTGGAATCACCGTATCAATAAGGTAAACACTTGTTCCCCGTGAGAACGCCGCACGATCAAGAGCTGAATTTTCGGTTACATAGTGGGTCACATCCGCTATGTGCACCCCAAGGCAGTAGCTTCCGTTTTCAAGAATTTCCAGAGAAACCGCATCGTCAAAATCCTTTGCATCGTCACCGTCAATGGTGATTATCAGCTTTTCGGTAAGGTCTTTTCTGCCTATCATGTCGTCAGAGTTTACCTCTTTGGGCATAGCCTGAGCCTCACGCAGGGCTCCCGGAGGGAACTGCGGCATTATGTGATATTCACTTAACAAATCAACAAATTTCAAAAGCTTTGCCCTCCTTTTTTTATAGTGTGCCCTTACAGCACCCAATATATCCCTTATCCAACAAAAACCGCCCCTCAAAGGTTCGGGACGGTTTTTTGCATTTGAAATATTTTTGATTATTCAGCTGTTTCTGTCTCAGCGTCGGCATCGCCTTCAGTGTTTGCTTCTGTCTGAGTTGCAGCCACATCTTCAGCTGTCATAAGAATGTTGCCCTCTGCATCAACAATGTTGCCTTCAGCATCCATAGTTGCTTCAACCTGCTGACCTTCATCCTTTGTTGTGTCAGGAAGCTGACTTGCTGAATATGCAGCAAAAACAACTGCGCTGATTACGAACAATGCTGCAACAACAGTTGTAACCTTTCTGAGAACACCGTCGATTGTTCTTCCCTTGTTCTTGCCGAAGAAGGTTTCAGCACCGCCTGCAATGGCACCTGAAAGACCCTGCTGTTTGCCGTGCTGCATAAGAACAACACCGATAAGAATAATACAAATAATTACGTGAATAATTGTCAAAGCTGTCTGCATTTTTTGTTTTCCTCCTAAATTGTTATACTAAATTTATAATGGATGTCGGTGAAATATTATAATATTTCAGTTTGCTAAATTTAGCAAACACTTGTAAAAACTATGTTTTCACAAGCCTACTTTATTGCAATCAAGCGTAGCTTTCAAGCCGAAAGCTTGAAAGTCGCAGAATGAATTCTGCGAAAGACGGCGTATCGCCGTTTTCTACGGCGATGATTATAATGGATGTATCTTGTCGAAAAACACGTAAACCGTGTTTTTCTTGTCAAAATAACATTTTAACAAGAAAATTGCAATGCAATTTTCCGATACATCATTGCAACGAGGTCCTCGAAAATTGTTTCATAAAACAATTTTCCAAGTAGCAAATACTTCGCTACACTGAAACAGCGTTATCACGCTGTTTCGCTAGAGAACTCTCGTTATTAAATCCAAAAGGCACAGATTAATCCTGACCCTTGCGCAAAAATACGGGAACATCAATTCCGTCATCTTCGCTTACCTGGCTTGCTTTTTTATAAAAATTCGTCTTTTCTTCGGGGTTAAGAGGTTTGGGCTCATCAACCGCACTTTCCTCTGTAGCCAAAGCTGCACTCTCTGCCTTCTTTTCGCCGATTTCTTCGAGCATTGCCTCAAAGATTCCCTTGGGAGCTTCGTCAGGAGCACTCACGGGCTCAGCTGCAGACTGCTTTGCCTCAGGCTCAGGAGCCGAAACAGGAGCTTCAGGCTTTTTTCCTTCGAAGCCTGTTGCAATAACAGTAACCTGAATTTCATCGCCCATAGACTCGTCAATAATTGCACCAAGAATAATGTTTGCATCCTTGTCAGCAGCTTCGGTAACAAGCTGTGATGCTGTCTGGATTTCCAGAATTCCAAGGTCACTACCGCCTGTGATGTTAAGGATAACACCCTTTGCACCCTTGATTGTTGTTTCAAGAAGGGGACTGTTGATAGCGTTTGCCGCAGCATCGTGAGCACGGTTCTCGCCCGTTGCGTTGCCAATACCCATATGTGCATATCCAGTATTTTTCATAATTGTCTTAATGTCTGCAAAATCCAGACTAATAAGACCGGGCCTTGAAATAAGATCCGAAATACCCTGAACACCCTGTCTCAGAACATCATCAGCAGCCTTGAATGAATCTGTAACTGTTGTTCTTTTTTCTGCAATTTCAAGAAGCTTGTCGTTGGGAATAACAACCAGGGTATCAACTGCATTTTTGAGATTTTCAATTCCTATAGCGGCATTCTTTGCACGCACCGCACCCTCAAAGAAGAAGGGTTTTGTAACAATACCTACCGTAAGGATTCCCAGCTCCTTTGCAATCTCTGCAACAACGGGAGCCGCACCTGTACCTGTTCCGCCACCCATACCTGCAGTAACGAACACCATATCAGCATCCTGAATCGAAAGCGCAATTTCGTCGCGGCTCTCTTCCGCCGCCTTTGAACCAACCTCAGGAACAGCACCTGCACCCAGACCCTTGGTGAGTTTTGCGCCAATCTGGATTTTTTGAGCTGCCTTTGAAAGATTCAAATCCTGCTTGTCTGTATTAACTGCAATGAATTCAACACACTTAACGTCTGCTTCAATCATTCTGTTTACCGCGTTATTACCGCCGCCGCCTACGCCAATGACTTTTATTTTAGCTGGGCCCGCTGTTTCTGTATCAAACTCGAACAAAATAATTCCTCCTATCTTTTAAAAAGCTTGTCCGCAGTGTTTATGTTCTTTAGTCAATTATCAATTTCAGTCAATGCTTTTCATTCTTTTCAACATTTTTTATATGTAAAAAACCCATGTCATTTCATAAAAATAGACACTTTCCCACATATACATTTTATTTTAGCATTTAATTTTAATTCTGTCAAGAGAAAAACACTTTATTTTCACAGGATATTAACAAAAAATCAAGCCGACTCAAATCTGTCGGCTTGATTTATGAACTTACTCAGAATATGGAGCATTAATCGGCAAGGGCAGCCACGAGTTCCCCGCAACGTCATAAAGACCGTAAGAAACAGGAGCAAAATGCAGGTAATGATTCTTTCATCAACCGAAATTCTAGTCTTTTTCCTCTTCGCTTCCTTGGCTCTTTTCAGTTGTTTCAGGCTTCTTTTCTTCTTTCTCTTCTTTTTTCAGGAGCTTTGCTATCCTCTGCCACGACTTCTCCTTCGGATGCTTCACTCGCTTCTTTCTCGGCTTCTTTCAGCGCAAGACGCTGCAGTCGGGCCTTTTCTCTGGCTCTTCGCTCAAAATAAATATCCAAAGTAATTCTGCGTATTGAAGCCACATTATTGAAAATTCTCACACCAAAAACCACAATTACTGCAAAGTTGAGACTGATTCCCAAAATATTACCCACATAGGTAAGAATTACTGCAAGAACTGCGTTTGAGACAAGCCCCATCATAAACACATTAAGATTAAACTTCTTGTTAAGGTTTGCAAGAAGCGCCCCAAACACAGAGTCAAGCGCTGCAATGATTGCAACCGCAACATAAGGCAAGGTGGATGACGACAGATTGTAGGGAACCAGAAGTCCAAAGAGAATTCCCAGAACTCCCGCAATAATAAAATACATTATTCTGTCACCTCCGGCTCAACAGGCTGTGCATATTTAAAGCTGCTTGTTCCTGTATGTTTCTTTATGAGAAGCTTGTTGCTCTTTTTTATTATCATATCGACACCGTAAAAACCCGCTTCATCTATAGCACCGCCGGGCATTCTCAGCGCATTTTCAAGAGTGTCGGGATTCCCGATTGCCTTAATTTCGAAAGGTGCTGCAACCTTGGTGTTGTTAACACTTACCGTGGGACCCACGCATCGAATTTCGCTTGTTGCCAAAATTCGTTCATCATTGATTGAAATCGCCTCTGCTCCCGATGCCCGAAGCTCATTTAGTATTGTAAGCAATAATGTGTCATGCACAATACCATAACCGTCGTTGTATAAGGCTGAATCAGGAGTTTGTACGGCTCCATCCTTGAGTGTAACAATAATTCCGCTGCCCGTAACATCCGTAAGCCCCGCAATTGTTTCGGCACGATTCAACTCCTCTTTAAGAATTTTTGTTGCACCGCCGTTTTCAGATACCTGTTCACGGTACTTTGCAAGGTCATTCTGCAGCTCAACAATCTGCTGAAGCAGATCCTCATTTTTTTCGAGCTCTGCTTTATAATCCTGCTGCAAGGTTTCAACTCGGTTTGAAATTTGACTTTCAACAGCGTTGGTCTTTCTTACACCCTTAATCTGCCAGGTTACGGCAAACACAAGGATAAACACCATAACCGACATTGAAATCTGGAATTTTTGTTTTTTTGTCCACTTCATCTTTTATGCTACCTTCTTAATTAATTTTATTCTTCAATATTGCTTTGCGCCGAGGCTTCGGCACTTTCTTCCTTTTGAGCATCTGCTTCCGACGGAGCTTCAGTTCCTTCTTCTGTCAGCTCCCCGTTTTCGTGAGTCTCTTCCCCATGCTTGACAGGCTCGTCCACCTTGTCGGGATCCTCTCTGGGACCAACATAAAGCTTGTCACCGCGGTAGTCAAAGAGCGCCTTTTCATATTCGGAAATGTTTTCGTCAATAACCTTTTTTGAGAACTTCAGCTTATACTCAAGGTTTTCATAGCTGCCGAGAAGCATATAAAGCCGGCTTTCATAATCAATATGTATGTCCGACAAATCCTCAAAATTGATATAATTGATTTTATTCATCATATCAAGCTCCGACAGAATTTCAATACATCTGAAAAGCTCTCCCGCTCGCATATCATCCTCGGCAGTAAGCCTCTCGCCCGGAATCTCCGAAACAATCTCCACTCCCTCTATCCTGGCAGCAGCGGGCGTTTCTTTTGCCTCTTCAGCCGAAAGAACCCTGATTATCTTACCGTCAGAATCAATCATCAACAGCTTTTCTGCCTGCTCTGCAAAAGCAACAGCTTCTGCCTCCTTGACCCAGATTTTTATTTTGTTGGGGAATATGCGTCTAACATTTGATTCTGCAATTTCAGGGTTATCTGCCAGACGCTTCTTAACAGCTCTCACATTTGTACTGAATATATTTTTGCCTGTTTCGACCTGAGCAATTTCCAGAATTTCTTCCTCGGTCATCTGCTGCTGACCCACACAGTATGCCGTTTTCACATTAAAAATAGGAGCTTTAAGCACGGCAACAATAATACCTACGCAAACCAAAAGAAACAAAAACACTGTCAGTCTGCGCTTTATACGTTCTTTGCGTTTCTTTTTCATCAAGATACGCTTTGCCTGCTCTGTTTCAGTTGAAACCTGCCCGTTGCGTACAGACTTTGCTTTTTTTGATTTGCGTACAATCTTCACCGTTTCTCCCCTCCTTAGCTTGTCCTGAGCGGTTGCCATGCAAACGCATGGTTTTATCCTGAATTTATGTTATTTTCTTTTTATATCAGCACCCAATGCCGAAAATACATTTTCGATTGCTTCATAGCCTCGGTCAATATGCTCAACCCCCGATATTTCGGTATCCCCAATGGCAGAAAGTCCTGCAATAACCAGTGCTGCGCCGCCTCGAAGGTCATCTGCACATATTTTTGCACCCTGAATATAGTTGCAACCCGTAACCGCCGCAAGACGTCCGTCAACAATAATATCGGCGCCCATTTTGATGAGCTCGGGAACGTGCTTGTATCTGCTTTCGAATATGTTCTCCACAAAAACCGTTGTTCCCTCGGCAGTTGCAAGAGCCGACATAAAAAGCGCCTGAGCATCTGTGGGGAAGCCCGGATATGGCGAGGTCATTATCTTTCCCAGCCCTCTGGGTCTTTCGTTTGAACGGATTCGCACATATTTTTTACCGCTTGAGACAGTGCATCCCGAGTCCTTTAGCATTGAAAGAATAAGGCGTATGTGGTCTGCCTCCATATTCTGCAAAACAACGTCACCGCCGCAGCACGCCACAGCACAGGCACAGGTTGCGGCAAAAATACGGTCCGAAATTATATTATACTCTACTTTGTTTAATTTTTCAACACCTAAAATGCGAATTATTTCAGAACCTGCACCGGAAATTTTTGCACCCATGGCATTGAGGAAATTCTGAAGGTCAACAATCTCGGGCTCACGGGCAGCATTTGTGATAATTGTCTCCCCATCAGATACCGCCGCGAGAATCATAATATTCTCTGTTGCTCCAACACTTGGAAACAAAAGATTGACTGCTGCAGGTGTGATTTTTTCTGCGCTACAGTAGATGTAACCGCCTGTTTCCTCCACGGTTACGCCTAGCTCACGAAATGCCTTGATGTGCAAATCAATGGGTCTTAGACCTATTGCACAGCCTCCCGGGTACGAAACAACAGCCTTTTTCATTCTCGAAAGAAGCGCCCCCAAAAACAGTACGGACGACCTCATACTGGACATAAGCTCAGCTGATATTTCAGTCTTTCGGACTTTTTCGGTATTCACCACCGCCGTATGCTCCGAATATTCTGCACTGCCTCCCAGTTGAGTGATGATCTCAAAAGCCGACCTTGTATCCGCAAGGTGGGGACAGTTATGTATAACCGATTCTTCTCCGTTTAAAATAGTTGCGGCAAGGATAGGCAGGGCAGCATTTTTTGAGCCCTGAACATCAACCTCGCCGCTGAGCTTTTTCCCTCCGCAAATAGCAATTTTGTTCACCGTAGCACCTCCAAAAAGGATTCTTTCTGTCTAACACCATACTATGTAAATCCCTCAAAAAGGTGTTTGCCGTTCTTTGCGAAATATTATTTTGTTTTTGTCAGCTCCTTGAGAATTTTATAAATTCTGTCTGTTGCATCGGGCTTTCCTATGCTTCTTGAGCCCTGGCTCATTTTTTCCAGAACTCGGTCGCTGCCCAGAATATGTTCAACCGCAGCTCCAAGCTTTTGAACGTTCAGCTCGGATTCACGTATAACAATTGCTCCTCCCGACTGCTCCACCGCACGGGCATTGTGCTCCTGATGGTTGCCTGCAACATATGGCGAGGGAATCAGAATTGCAGCCTTGCCCAGAGCCGTCATTTCGCTCACCGAGCCCCCCGACCGTGCGATAACAAGGTCTGCCGCATTGAGAGCCAAATCCATATCATAAATATATTCCGATACTTTGAGCTCAGGATACTGCTCCACATCGACCCCGCAGCCTTTGAAACGCTTCATAACGCTGTCATATTGGTTGTTCTTTCCTGTTGACATAATTATCTGATATTTTTTATTCTTCAAAATGCTGCATATCCAATCTGCCGCAACTTCATTAATTTTCTCTGCGCCCAGACTTCCGCCAAAAATAAGAACAACCCTTTTGTGGTCAAGTCCCAGTTTTTTCTTTGCAGACTCCTGATTTTCGGCGAGTATTGAAGGTCTCACGGGATTTCCCGTCACCTCAATGCGCTTGCTCTTTGGCACAAATTCTGAGGCTTCTGCCATACTCAGCGCCACAACATCAACAAACTGCGATAGAATTCTGATTGTTACCCCCGGATAGGCATTTGCCTCGTGCACCAAAGTAGGTTTTTTCATCATTGCCGCCGCAAACAGAACAGGTCCTGTGACATAGCCGCCTGTTCCCATAACCACATCGGGCTTGAAATCCTTTATTATTTTTCTGACCTTTTTTATTCCGCCGAAAATCTCTGCAATGGTTTTCAGGTTGCGCAAACTCAGCTTGCGTTCAAAACCGTGAATATTTATAAATCTTATGTCATAGCCCTGCCTTGGAATAAGAGTGCTCTCCATTCCCTTTTCTGTTCCTATGAACAAAAACTCGCTGTCGGGCTCCTTTTTCTTTATATAATTTGCCACCGCAACCGCAGGGTTGATGTGTCCTGCCGTTCCGCCGCCGGCAAACAAAATTCTCATATATGTTCTCCGCCTTTCCGTCCGCAAAAATCTGCAAAATGCATCAAAGGCTTAACCCGAATGCTATGTCACCGTTTTAAGCCTATGTCTGTACTTATTTAAGATTTAATGCTATAGCCTGCTGTTCTTTGATATATTCAACACAATCCCCATTTCGGTCATAGTAATCGCAAGTGCCGTGCCGCCATAGCTGAAAAAGGGCAGAGGCATACCTGTTACGGGAATGGTTGATGTAACAACCGCAATGTTCACAAGCGCCTGAATAGCAATCATTGCAATTATGCCCGTTGCAAGAAGGGTACCGAAAAGGTCGGGTGCCTTCAGCGCAATTTTTATACCTCGGCTAATCAGGAAAATGAACATTAAAACAACAATGATAACCCCCAAAAGCCCAAACTCCTCTGCAAGAATCGAAAAAATAAAGTCATTGTGGGGTTCGGGAATATTGAGATATTTCTGGCGGCTCTGTCCCATACCAACACCGAAAAGCCCTCCCGAGCCTATGGCATAAAGAGACTGCACAACCTGCCATCCCGAGCCCTGAATATCCGCAAAGGGGTCAAGGAACGAAAGTACTCGTGCCAAACGGTAGGGCGACTTCCACACAACAAGAATCAGAACAGGGATTACCGGCAGACACAAAATCAAAAAGTGCCATATCCTTGCCCCCGCTACAAACAACATAATTGCACAGGTCGCCACAATCAGCATTGTACAGCTGAAGTGGGGCTCCATCATAATGATTACCGCAACAATACCGATTATTGCAATATAGAGCAAAAACACTCCGAAGTTCTTCAACTCCTTATAGTTTTTGGACAGACTGTATGCAAAAAATACAATCATTGTTATTTTAGCAACCTCTGAGGGCTGAAAGTTCACAGGACCTATATATATCCAGCGTCTTGCGTCATTTATCTTTCTTCCAAAGGCAGGAATCAAAACCATAATAAGCAAAATAACGCTGAAGCACAAGGCAGGAAATGCCCATTTTTTCAGTTTTTGATAGTCATAGCTTGCAGCAACAAACATCCCGATACTGCCCAGCACCGCCCACAAAAATTGACGTTTGAAATAATAAAAGCTGTCGTGTCCCGTTGCTTCGCTGGCATAAGCCGAAGGGCTGCTTGCGCTGAAAACCATAAGCAGTCCGAAAGCCAACAATATATAAACCGCCAAAAGGAACTGTACGTCTATTCCCCTTGCTTCAGATACAATACTCCGCAGCTTAGAAAAAGCAACGCCGCCGTCCCTGCTTTTAGGCTTTTTTACTATTCTTTTTCGTACCCGTTTCATAATTTCACGGTCAACCTTTCACAAAATTTTAAATACTGTAGCTCTGCTACACAAAGAAGCCAATAACACAAAGTGCCGCTGTCACCAGCGAAAACACCGTAACAATTTTGACTTCGCTCCAGCCGCACATCTCAAAGTGATGATGAATGGGGCTCATTTTGAAAATACGCTTGCCGGTTTTTTTGAACCAAGCCACCTGAAGAATAACCGAAAGCGCTTCCATTACATACACAAAGCCAACAATCAGAAGAAGTAAAGGATTCTGCATATAAATCGCCATCGCCGAAATTGCTCCGCCCAAAAACAACGAGCCTGTGTCACCCATAAACACCTTCGCAGGATAACGGTTATAAATGAGAAAGCCTGCAAGTCCGCCAAAAAGTGCCGAGCTCAAAAGAACCACCGGGGTCTTGCCTGCGATATTTGAAACAATGCAGTAAAATAACGACACCACAAGAGTAATGGTTGCAGCCAATCCGTCAAGACCGTCTGTAAGGTTTACGCTGTTTGTTGCAGCTACCATAACCAAAATAATCAAAGTAATATAAATCGCATAGTGCAAATTGAGGTCAAAGCCCGTAAAAGGTATCGAAACCGATGTGTCAACAATTCCTCCGCTCACCATCCATACCGAAAACAGTAGCGATACCAAAAGCTGCAGAGCAAACTTCTGTTCTGCACGAAGCCCCAAATTTCGTTTGAGAATTACCTTTATGTAATCATCCACAAAGCCTATTGCGCCAAAGCCTATTGCTGCCAGAGTGATAGCCGCCACACCCTTCACGGAGCTTGACGTATCGCCTATTCCTACAACAAACATACCACAGACAACCGCAGCAACCACCGCAATGATAAATATAAAACCGCCCATAGTAGGAGTTCCGCTTTTGGTCTTGTGCCACTTGGGACCTTCTTCCCTGATTTCCTGACCAAATTTTAGTCTGTGCAACAGCGGAATCAGGAAAATTCCGCATACTGCCGCAACAACAAAAGCAATCAAAGCAACAATAAGTGATTTAATCATTTTATCCTCCGATACTATTTCGGGATTGACGGTCAAAGCCGTCTGCAGCCCCGTTATTTAACTCAATGCCACAGAAAACGGCATTGCTACTTTGCATCCTTTTCGGCAATAAAATCTGCAATTTCTTCAAGATGCATTCCCCTTGAACCCTTGAACAAAATCACGTCATTGGGCAGGAGAATTTCCATTATGTGAGCCTTTGCATCGTTATTGTCACGAAAAACGTATATTTCCGACGAGCCAAAGCCCTTTTCGATTGCACCCTTTGCAACAAGCTCTGCGTGGGGTCCCACCGCAATCAGGCAATCTATTCCGTAGTCACAGGCGAGTCCTCCAACCAGGCTGTGGGCTTTATCGGCATAATCTCCAAGCTCAAGCATATCACCAAGAACAGCCACTCTTCTGTGGGGCAAATCCCTTTTGGGCAATGTCACCGTAAGAACCTCAAGCCCCGATTTCATTGATGTGGGGCTGGCGTTGTAGCAATCCTTGATTATTACATAATTTTCAGACGCTTCAATATTCTGGCGCATTCCCTGAGGACGAAAGCCTGCAATTCCCTCAACAATCTCTTTCATTGTCATATTGTATTTTTCGCCGGTCAGAATTGCCGCAAGGGCATTATACACGTGATGTGCACCCGGAGCATTCACCGTAATGCGATGAACCTCTCCTTCCAGCTTCACATCAAACACCGTACTGTCAGAATATTTTTTTATGTTTGTTGCAACAATGTCGCATTTTTCATTCTCTATTCCGTAGGTGAGGGTCTCAAAGGGCAGAGTTCCCACAACGCTCCACAAAAATTTATCGTCTCCGTTGAGAATAACCGTTCCGTCGCCAGAGGTAGGCATTCCCTCAAGAACCTCAAGCTTTGCCTTGAGAATATTTTCCTGAGAGCCCAGATGCTCAATATGCGAAAAACCGATGTTTGTTATTATTGCAGTTTCGGGAGCCGCAATTCTTGTAAGCCTTGAAATCTCACCAAATGAACTCATACCCATTTCAAAAACCGCAATTTCATCATCAGCCGCCATACGAAATGCCGTAAGAGGCAGCCCGATTTCGTTATTGAAATTTCCCTCTGTCTTGAGCACCTTGTATTTGTTCTCAAGCACCGACGAAACCATATCCTTTGTACTTGTTTTTCCCACGCTGCCCGTTATGGCAACTGCAGGAAGTGAAAATCTGCTGCGGTAAAAGCTCGCAATATCTCTGAGTGCCTTGTAGGTATTTTCTGTCACAATCACGGGATAACCCTCGGCGTTGTCAAAGCTTTTGTCCACCACACAGCAAACCGCACCGCTTGCTATTGCCTGTTTCACAAAATTGTGTCCGTCAAATTTTTCGCCGCGAAGAGCAACAAAAACACAGCCCTCTATTATTTTTCGGCTGTCGGTCACAACATCCGACACGATTATGCCTTCATCACAATTTTCCAAAGAAGCCCCACAGGCCTCTGCAATTTGCTTTGCTGTCAGAATTTTTTCCAACCTGAACCCTCCTCAAGGTCAAATCTCTGTCTTCGTTATCTTTCAGCCGAATCAATCAGCTTGAGAACAATCTCTCTCTCGTCAAACACAATTGTTCTGTCCTTCAAAATCTGGTACGGCTCATGACCCTTGCCTGCAAGAAGAATAATGTCATCGGGCTTTGCGCTATCGAGGGCAAATTCAATTGCCTCAAAACGGTTCTCAACCACAGCATAGCGGCAGTCTGTTTCACGCATACCAACCAGAATATCCTCAATAATCGCTCCAGGCTCTTCACTTCGGGGATTATCGCTTGTAACAACACAAAAATCAGAAAGTTCTCCTGCAATCCTGCCCATCTGAGGACGCTTTGTTTTGTCACGGTCGCCTCCGCAGCCAAAAAGGGTTACAATTCTGCCCTTTGCAAAGCCTTTGATTGCATTGAGAATATTGAGCAGTCCGTCGGGAGTATGTGCATAGTCAATTATAACAGTGTAGTCTGTATTGGTCTGTACAACCTCAATCCTGCCCTTAACACCGTGAGCTGTCTTCAGTCCGTCGGCAATTTCATTCAGTGAAAGTCCTGCAGCCAGTGCACAGCCTGCAGCAGTAAGCGCATTATATACCGAAAAACCGCCGGGAATCGAAAGACTCACTCTCTCGGTTTCACCCCTGAAAGCAAGGTCAAACTCAACACCCGTTGCACGATATTCAATATCTGCTGCCCAAATGTCGCCCTTTGACTTAACGCCATATGTCATAACCTCGCATAAAGAATCCTTGCTGAGCGTTTCAAAGGCATCATCATCAATATTAAAAACGCCCTTGCGGCATTTTTTGAAGAGCTCCGCCTTTGCAGCAATATAATTATCCATTGTTTCGTGAAAATCAAGGTGGTCCTGAGTTACATTTGTGAAAGCACAAATGTCAAACTCGCAGGAAGCCACACGGTCAAGGGCCAAAGAGTGGGATGACACCTCCATCACAACCGTGTCAACTCCTTCTTCGACCATCCGATTAAAAAGTCTCATAAGCTCCAATGAATCGGGAGTTGTGTGATGCGAAGGAATCACCGTCTCGCCAATCATATTTTGGTTTGTTCCGATGAGCCCCACGGTCTGACCGCAGTTTTCGAGAATTGATTTTATGAGATAAGTGGTTGTGGTTTTTCCGTTTGTTCCCGTGACACCAATAAGTCTGAATTTTCTATAGGGATAATCATAAAAAGCTGCTGCTGCACGAGAAAGTGCAAGCCGTGTATTTTCAACAACCACACAGGTCGCGGCAGTTTCTTCAATATCCTTTTCGGCAATCACCGCAACAGCACCCCGTGCCAAAGCATCGTTTGCATAGTCGTGACCGTCCGTCTTAAATCCCTTTATACACACAAACACATCGCCGGGCTTTACCTCTCGTGAATTGAAGGCAATTCCCGAAACCTTAATCTCTATATTACCTTGTGAACGGATAATGTTAACATCCTTCAACAATTCTGATAAAATCATTTTTCTTCCTCCTTTTGAGCAAGGGCTTTAGTCTCTTATCTCCGAATACCTGAAATCCAGAGTAACAATCGTGCCTGGTTCAACCATAGTTCCTGCCGCCGGTGACTGTCCCGAGCATATTGCAATTCCGTCAACGTTTGAAAGTCCCTTGATTCTCACGTTTAGTCCTGCATTTGTGATGCCTTTGTTTGCTTCACTTGCCGAACATCCCACCACATTTGGAATTTCAACGGATTTTGAGCTTTCCTCACCCTCGGTGTATGCCACAACCTTTGAGTTTCGGGCGAGCTTTGAATATGGCTTTGGAACCTGATCAAGAACCACATCACCTGTACCCTTAAAACTGATATTCACGCCCTGTTCTTTGAGCACTGCCTCTGCTTCTTTTCTTGACATTCCTGTAACATCAGGAACGGTAATATCAATAAGAGCAAGCTCCTCTTGAGTATATTCGGGCTCAACTCCCAAATACTGAAGGCTTTCTTCAAGAATATTTTTTACAACAGGCGCTGCAATAAGACCGCCGTAATAAGTATTCCCTGCAGGGGGCTGGTCTAAAATCACCAGACACACAATTTCAGGGTCATCTGCAGGCGCAAAGCCAACAAAGGATGCAACATACTTTCCGTTCCCGCGGGGCTGCTTTTCTGATGTTCCTGTTTTGCCTGCAATACGGAAGCCCGCAAGATATGCATTCTTACCGCCGCCAACCGACACGACCGATTCAAGGATTTCACACATTTTTTTGCTTGTTTCTTCAGAAATAACCTGACGCACAACCGTGGGCTCATATTCTTCAACCACATTTTGGTTCTCGTCCACAAGCTGCTTCACCAGATGGGGCTTCATAAGCTTTCCGCCATTGGCAACAGACGCCGCCATTGTAACAATCTGCAGAGGGGTTACGTTGAAGCTCTGTCCGAAGGATGATGTGGCAAGGTCGATTTCCTTGAAGTTTGAATAATCGTGAAAAATACCGCTGGTCTCACCGGGAAGCTCGATTCCTGTCTTTTCACGAAAGCCGAAGCCTTCGATGTATTTGATAAAATTATCCTTTCCTACACGTGCACCAATCTCGATAAATGCAGGGTTGCAGGAGTTCTGAACTCCCTGAACAAAGGTCTGACTGCCGTGTCCATTTCGGTTCGCACAGCTTATGGTACGGTCTGCAACCTTTATTGAGCCGCCGCAGTAAAAATGGTCGTTAAGACCCACAGCATTTTCTTCAAGCGCCATAGAAGCAACCGCAATCTTAAAGGTTGAGCCTGGCTCATAGGAGTCTACAACCGCTTTGTTTCGTCTCAAAAACTGTGTAACCTCTGTAAGCTTTGCATTATATTCGTCTCCTTCAAGAGCTTCAAGCTCTTTTTTTATGTCGGGATAGCGTTCCTCAACAGCTGCGCTAATTTCAAAGGGCTGATTGAGGTCATAGTCAGGCTTTGTTGCCATTGCCAGAATTTCGCCTGTTTTAACATTCATAACAATGGCTGCTGCACCTTCTTCGAGACCGTTTTCGATACGAGCATTCTCAAGGTGCTTTTCGGTGAAATGCTGGATTGCTTCATCAATTGTTAGAACAACGCTTTTTCCGGGCTGTGCCTCATAATAGCTTTCATAGTTATCGGGAAGCTCCAATCCTGCAGTATTGTTTGCCGAAACAACTCTTCCGGGAACACCCTCAAGCTGCTCATTGTAAACCATTTCGATGCCTTCAAGACCTTTGTTGTCACTGCCGACAAAGCCAATCACCTGTGATGCAAAATTGCCGTAGGGATAATTACGCTTGGTGTCCTCTGCAAACTTCACACCGTCAATGCTGTTGTCACTTATATACTTTCTGAGTGCATCTGCCTGGTCTTTTTCTACCTTCTTCTTGATATACTCAAAATTTGATTGCTTGTTGATTCGCTCCAAAACCCATTCATAGTCCAGCTCAAGAATTTCTGCCATATTCTTTGCAATTTGCTCGGAAGTCTGCTTTGTGTTACCACGGACATTCTTGGGAGTTATGCTGATTGTCTCTACCGTCAGATTGTTTGCCACAACCTTCATATTGCGGTCATAAATCAGTCCGCGAGCAGGAGTTATGGTGTTGTCGCTTGTCTGCTGCTCGCGCGCCGCCTGTGAAAGCTCTTCTCCGCGTATAATCTGAAAGTACGCCGCTCTGCCTATTAAAAAGCAGAAAAGGAAGACTGCCCCCACGAGCAGCCATCCTATCTTCTTTCTTTGTGAAAATGTACTTTTATCGTTTTGCACCACAATTACCTCCAAAGGATTCAAATCGCCTCAGACCTTGCCTTTATGTAATTATTATATTGGATGCAACAATTCAAATATACCAAAACAAAACTATTCTTTATTTAAATA
>JAZOCL010000027.1:0-5247 GCA_045596485.1 Clostridia bacterium | reverse complement strand
GGGTTTTATTATGTTGATACCGAGAGCGGATTGATTGAGTGCCGTGCGAGAGGTGTTTTCAGAAAACGAGGCTTCACACCTTTGGTGGGCGATAAAGTTATTATAGAAAAAAGTGACAGCAGTCACGGTGTCATAAATGAGATTAAGGACAGAAAAAATGTCCTTATCCGCCCTGCGGTTGCAAACGTTACCCAAATGGCAGCGGTGGTGGCGCAGTCCAGTCCCAGCCCCAATCCTTATGTTCTTGACAAGCTTATTGCATCGGCAGAGTTTGCAGGGCTTTCAATTGCGGTCTGCTTCAACAAGTCTGATCTGGGCGGCAACGAAGAATTGATTAATGCATACAAAAAGGCGGGCTTTATGGTTATTGTAACCAGCGCTTTGGAGCATTCGGGAATACAGTCGCTTCGGGACTTTTTGAAGGATGAAATAACTGTTTTTGCAGGAAATTCGGGAGTAGGAAAGTCAAGTCTCATCAACGAGCTTATGATGCGTGAAATGTTTGAAACAGGAAGTGTCAGCGAAAGGCTGGAGAGAGGTCGCCATACAACAAGACACTCTGAGCTTGCACAGCTACCCTTCGGCGGATATATAATTGACACGCCCGGATTCAGCTCCTTTGATGTAAACACAATCCCTCCTGAGGATTTGTCCTCTATGTTCAGAGAGTTTGAAGATTTTATGGGCGGATGCCGTTTTCCTGATTGCAGTCATCGCTCAGAGCCCGATTGCAGTGTGCAGAATGCGGTGAATGAAGGCAAAATAGCAAAAAGCCGTCACGAAAGCTATGTTCAGCTTTACGGCGAAATCAAGGCAGCAAGAGAAAATATTTACTAAAAGAGGTTAAATCAATGAAAAGTTTGAAAATTGCGCCGTCAATTCTGGCAGCAGATCCCTTGAGACTTGGAGCTGAGCTCAAAAAGATAGAGGATGCGGGAGCTGACTATGTTCATATTGATGTTATGGACGCTCATTTTGTGCCAAACTTTGCTTATTCGCCCGATATGGTGAAGGCTTTCAGAAAAATGTGTACGCTTACCTTTGACGTTCATCTTATGATTACAGACCCTAAAAAGTACATTGAGACCTTTGTGAAAGCAGGTGCTGATATTATCACAGTTCATCAGGAGGTTACAGAAAATCTTTCTGAAATGGCTGATTTCATTCACAGCTTTGGGGTCAAGGCAGGTATCTCAGTGAAGCCTGGAACGCCTGTTGAGGTTTTGAAGGATGACATAGACAAGTTTGACCTTGTGCTTATTATGACCGTTGAGCCGGGCTTTGGTGGACAGTCATATATTGAAGAAATGAACTTAAAAATCAAAAAGGCAAGAGAAATGATTGACCAAACGGGAAAGGACATTGAGCTTGAAATTGACGGAGGGGTTACTCCAAAGAACATTGCAGCTCCTGTTTCCTGCGGCGCAAATGTTGCCGTTGCAGGATCGGCATTCTTCAATGCTTCCGATGCTAATGCTGTGGTTGCTGAAATGAGGGCGTGTTTAAAGTGAGATGTTTTATTTTTTGTTCTGCGCCGATTGAAGACTATGACTATCTGAAAAAGTATGATTTTGAAAACAGTTATGTTATTTGTGCGGACGGCGGCTATGCCCACGCAGAGAAGCTGGGAATCGTTCCCGATTTGTGGATTGGCGACGGAGACTCGCTGCTGAGCTCAAGGGTGATAACCAAAGAGATAAAGACCTTTCCCGTGAAGAAGGACAATACCGATACAGACCTGGCGGTTATGGAGGCTCTTGAAAGAGGGTATAGAGATATAATTATTCTGGGAGCTCTGGGAGGGAGACTTGACCACGAATTTTCGCATTATTGTCTTCTAAAAAAAATTCTGGACAAGGGCGGCAGAGGTGTTCTTCTGAACGAAAAGAATGAAATAACCATAGAAAATCAAAGCTTCAGGGTTTTTCCCGATGGCAAAAAATATATTTCCTTTTTTCCTTTTGGGGGAGATGTTGAAGGCTTCTCGGTGAGAGGTCTTTGTTATGAAGCTGAAAATATGAAGCTTTTGTGCGGTGAGGTTCAGGCAAGCAGCAATTGCTTTGACGGTGAAACACCGGGCGAAATAAGCTTTTCAAAGGGATATGTTCTGGTTATTCGGTCAAGTGACTGAAGGTGAAATGCGAACAGAGGTTTTTATTTAGAGTAGAGGTGTTGTTATGAAGAGAATACTGAGTCTGGTTTTAAGCTTTATTCTCGTATTTTGCACTGTGCCTTGTGCAGTTTTTGCGGAACAAGCTACAGCAAGAGTTTATAAAACAGTTGAAATTGCCAATGACGGAAGCTTTAGTCTGTCAGATGAGGTGTTGTTTGAGGGGACGGCTGATAAAGCTGCTGAATATGCGAACTATAGCCCTGAGGGTGGATGTGTTGTAATCAGGCATGATTTGAAGCTCAGCACGGGTATTACAATTCGACCGATGCAGGACAGCGCTGCCTTCTTTTTGATTGACGGTGACGTAACGCTTGACCTGAACGGTTACTTTATAACGCAGCTTTCAGGCGGAAAATACAGTGCGAATCCTGCAATATTTGTGCCTAAAGGCAGCTCGCTCACCATTGTGGATTCATCTGAAGGAAAAGAAGGAACAATAAACGGTGTTCAGTTTGCAGTGAAGGTTGTTGGCGGAACGTTGAATATGAGTAGCGGAACACTTATGGCCCAGTCTCAGGCAAGCCTGTTTCCTGACGATGCAGAGCTCCCCGTAAGTCTTACAGAAGGGGCCGCTTTCAATATGAGCGGCGGAACGGTTGCATATAATGGTGATTTGGATGACGGAAGAACCTACTATGATATGTCCTGTGCAATTTATGCAGACGAGAGCTGCAAAATTGACATAAGCGGAGGGCAGATTCTTGGCGATGTGAAGTTTGAAAATACAAATAACGTTCATATAAACGGCGGTGTTTTTGGCTGTGATGTGTCAGAAATGCTGTCACTTGTATACGGAGTTACCGAAAAGGATGGTCTTTTTACGGTTGTAAAAACCTTGCCTGAGGTTGAGGCAGAGGTGAACGGCAAAGCGGTTGAGGTTCAGGTTTCGGCAGAATATCACAAAACAGAGGAGCGTATCGTAGGCTTTGATATTTCAGCATATTCCCCAGGCGGAGCAGATGAAAGGGTGAAATTTGATATTTTGAAAATTGCAAGGGCAGCCATTGCTTACGGAATGGGCAAGGTTCCCACAATAAAAATCTCCACCGACTTTGCAGCGGTTACATTGGATGAACAGACAATCAGAATTTTATACGGAAACGGCTCAGGCAAGAGTATGATGCTTTTTCTTGAAAAGAAATCTGAAATGGATGAAGAAATTCTTGACAAGCTTGAAAGCGCAAAATATCAGATTGTTTGTCGGGTTGCTACCGAAAACGGAGAGCTTATAAGCCCCGACACAAAATTCAGGGTTGATATTCTAAACAAAAGCGGAAGTGCAGCAAATGGTATCAGACTCTATTACATTACAGGCTCAACTGTGCTGTCGAAGCCTGCAACCGTTAAAGGCAATAATCTTAGCTGTGAAGCCCTCAATGACGAAAAGCTGTTGGTTTCAGAGGGAACGGTTGTAATGATTACTGGCAGAACCCTTGACCTTCAGGGAACAATTTCAATGATTTTTTATGCATCACTTGAGGGAGTGAATCCTGCTGATGCAAGAATGCTTTTTTGGGATACGCCGCAAGTAGAATACACCGAAGAAACAGCAGACCGGGTTGTTCCATATAGCGGAAAGGACTCAAACGGTTACAGGTTTAAGTATGAAAATATATCCTCAAAGGATATGAACAAAGAGATTTATGCAAGAATTTCTGCAAAGGATGCAAAGGGAAAGACGATTTACGGAAAATCTCCCACGGTGGGTTACAGTGTTGTGAGCTATGCACAGAATATGATGCAAAACAAAAAGCTGAAGCCTTTGCTGGTGAAAATGCTGAATTACGGTGCTGCAGCACAGGAATATTTCGGCTCTGATTATGAACCTTCAAATATGGTGCTGACCGATGCCGAAAGGGTTATGGACTTCACGAAGGTATATAGAAGCGGCGCAGAAACAATTACTGAGAAAAACACAAGCCAAAAGAGTGATTCAAAAATTATTGGCAAGACGTTGACTCTTGAAGGTGATATTTCCATAAACTATTATGTTTCATCAAATGAGAAGGTTGACGAAATAGGGATTCTTTTTTGGACAGAAAAGTCCTACAAAAATACAGAAGCGCACATTGCGGGAACACAGTCGGGACTCACGCGGACATATACGGTGAACGGCGGTTATAAGGTGTTTTCGTTCGAAAATATTGTTTCACGCCAGATGTTTGAATCTATATATGCCAGAGTGTACACCCGAACAGGAAATGTTTATAAGTACAGCGACATAGATAAATACAGCGTCAGGGACTATGCTGCCAATCAGATTGAGAAGAATGACGATCCGGGGCTCATAAAGCTGCTCAGATGCTTGCTTCTTTACGGGGATGAGGCAGAAAAGTATTTCAGATTAAACTAAAAACAAAAAATCACAGCCTGCATGGTTGTGATTTTTTCATATGTCACAGAATCTTGTTCTGATTCCTGAGCGTGTGAGCTCTGTCAGAATACGGGTTTCTGTTAAGGTTTTTGTAATTTCGGAGCTTTGACCGATTACGTGAAAAATGCAATAATAGTCATAACCAAGATACCTTAAAATGCTTGATGCCCGAGAGACTTCTGCCACACAAAAGACTTTTGACGGAAAAGTTTCACGGTTTTCCAGCTTTTTGGAGCTTTCAAGAATCTCCTTCAGTGCTATATGTGAGATGCATCGCTGTTCGTATCCCAGATTCTGAAACAGAAAGGCTGATATAAGAATGAGCGAGAAGTTGAAACCGCTTGCAAAAAATATAAACAGAGCAAAAATTCCAAGGGCGCAAATAAGAATTCGGCTGAGCCTGAGCATAATGTTATATGCCCTGATTGCTCCAAGCTTTTGGGCGAGAATTGCTTTAACCATTCTGCCGCCGTCAAGGGGAAGGGCAGGAACAAGATTTATCAAAGCCATTGAAAGGTTCACGTCTGCACAAAATTGCAGCAGCTCATAATGAAGAAAGTTTGCAAAAATGTTGCAGAGCCAAAAAAGCAGCAGATTGAGAAGGGGACCTGAAAATGCGATAAAAAACTCCTTTTGTGAGCTTTTGATATATTCGCTGTTGAGCTTGGCGGAGATTCCGAATGGAAAAACCGTTACCCGA
>JAZOCL010000026.1:0-22139 GCA_045596485.1 Clostridia bacterium | reverse complement strand
TCATCAAAAATCCTGCATTGTCGATTATGTACTGCACCATTGTGGTTGAAGAAATAACCTTTCCTAAAACGCCGCCGGCAGCAGTAACAAAGAGAATGGGACCTACTGTCTTTAAGGTATCATTTGTAATGTCATAAAACTCATCCATCTTTTTTGCAGCAGCAAGCTGAATCACAGCAAAAACAGTACCAACAGCCAAAGCAATAATGGGCTTGCCAAAGAAGCTGCAGATTTCAAGAGCAATTCCTGTGAGACCAGCCACAGTAGCAATCGTGCCAAGAGCCATAAGAACAACAGGAACAAGTAGGGGAGCAAGAGAATTGAGTCCGCTCGGAAGCTTGCCATATTCTGCAACAAGCTCTTCGTATGTCTTCACAATCTCGTCAGAATCCGCTTTTTCATCAGCACTCTTCACACGCTTGCCGATGAACTTGGCATAGACAAGACCTGCAATCAGAGGAAATACCGAGCACAGAACGCCCATACCCATAACCAACAAAAGATTATCGCCAATACCCATTGTGTTTGCAGCAGCAATGGGTCCCGGTGTAGGAGGAATGAACACGTGAGAAATATAGAGACCTGTTGAAAGAGCAACCGTCATGGCAACGCTTGATTTTCCTGTTCGGCGCACCAAAGCACGACGAATCGGGTCAAGAATAACAAAGCCGCTGTCACAAAAAACAGGTATTGAAACAACCCATCCCATCAGCTCAATAGCAAGCTCAGGATTCTTTTTCCCCACAAGCTTCACAACCATATCAGCAAGCTTGAGAGCTGCTCCTGTCTGCTCCAAAACAGAGCCGATAAACGCACCAAGGATAATAACAATACCAATAGAGCTGAATGTGCCCGAAAAGCCTGCGCCAATGACATCGGCGATTTCATCAATTGGAATTCCGGCAACCAGAGCCAGTAGCAAAGATACTGTCATTATGGATAAAAATGGATGTATCTTGAGCTTTGAAATTGCCACAATCATCAGGACAACAGCAACAACAAATGCAATAATCAGGGGTAAACCAGTCATAAAATATGAACCTCCTTTTTGCTGTTTCATTAGCATAGTTTTGTTTACATTTTCAGTTTATCATATTTATAAACAAAACTCAATATTCAAAAAAAGGAATTTCAAAAAAAAGCGCTGCAACATTCGTTGCAGCGCTTTTTATGGCATTTTATTATTCCCACTCTATTGTTCCTATTGGCTTCGGTGTAAGGTCAAGGAGAACACGATTGATGCCTTCAACCTCTGAGGTAATGCGGGCTGTGATTTTGTGGAGCACGTCATAGGGAATCTCCTCGATGGTTGCAGTCATTGCGTCGGTGGTGTTCACCGCACGGATGATTGCGGGCCAGCCTTCGTATCTCTTGTCATTCTTCACACCAACACTCTTCATATCGGGAACTGCAATGAAATACTGCCAAACGGTTTTTGCTAGACCGCAATTGTCAAATTCCTCGCGGAGAATTGCGTCTGCTTCACGCAATGCGTGAAGTCTGTCACGGGTGATTGCGCCAAGACATCTGACACCAAGACCGGGGCCGGGGAAGGGCTGACGGTCAACCATTGATGAAGGAAGACCCAGTGCCTTGCCCACAACACGAACCTCGTCCTTATAAAGAAGCTTCACGGGTTCTACAAGCTCAAACTTCATTTCCTCAGGAAGTCCACCAACATTGTGATGAGCCTTAACACCGTCACTTTCAAGAATGTCGGGATAAATTGTTCCCTGTGCAAGGAAGTCAATATCGTCAAGCTTCTTCGCTTCTTCGTCGAACACAACTATAAATTCGTTGCCAATAATTTTTCTTTTTCTCTCAGGTTCTGCAACACCTTTAAGCAAATCTAAAAATCTGTCTGTTGCATCAATGTAGATGAGATTTGCATCAAGCTCATCACGGAAAACCTGAATAACCTGCTCGCTCTCGCCTTTTCTCATAAGTCCATGATTAACGTGAACACAAACAAGTTGCTTGCCAATTGCTTTTACAAGAAGTGCTGCAACAACCGAGCTGTCAACGCCTCCAGAAAGTGCAAGAAGAACCTTCTTGTCTCCAACCTGAGCCCTAACCTCTGCGATTTGCTCTTCAATAAATTTGTCTGCCAATTCTCTTGTTGTGATACGTTCCATGGTATCAGGTCTTACATTGCTGTTCATAATATCGTCCTCCTAAGTTTTGTATTCTGTTTATTCAAATAATGGTGTAGAAAAATATCTCTCCGCTGTATCCGGCAAAACTGTAACTACGGTCTTTCCCTTTCCCAGCTTCTTTGCGAGCTTGATTGCCGCCGCAACGTTGGTGCCGCTTGAAATACCGCACATTATACCCTCCTTCGAAGCCAGTTCTTTGGCCGTTCGGATTGCTTCTTCGTCTTTTATAACACAAATATCATCATAGATATTCTGGTTCAGGATTTTGGGAATGACACCATCACCGATGCCCATCTGCAGATGTGTTCCGATTGAGCCGCCCGAAAGAATTGCTGCGTGCTCAGGCTCGACCGCCCAGATTTCAATATTGGGATTTTCAGTCTTCAGGGTTTCGCCAATGCCGGTAATTGTGCCACCTGTACCAATTCCCGAGCAGAATCCGTGAATGGGTCCGTCAACCTGCCGCAAAATCTCCACTCCCGTGCGTTCTCTTTGAATCTGAACGTTTGCAGGATTTTCAAACTGCTGAGGTACAAAAACATTTTCGTCCTCTTTCTGCATCAAAAGGGCCGTCTCCAGACATTTTTCAATGCACTCGCCAATGTTGCCCGCATCGTGAATGAGGATAACCTCGGCGCCGTAATGCTCCACAAGCTTGCGGCGTTCCTCGCTGACCGAGTCGGGCATAATTATTTTTGTTTTATAGCCTCTTACTGCGCCCACAAGAGCAAGTCCGATTCCCTGATTGCCGCTGGTAGGTTCAACAATGATTGTATTCTTGTTGATTATGCCCCTTGCTTCAGCATCACAAATCATATTGTAGGCTGTTCTGGTCTTGATTGAACCGCCCACATTGAGACCTTCAAACTTCACCAGAATCTGCGCAGAATCAGAATCGCCAAGATGATTGAGTCGGATAATCGGAGTGTCTCCGAGTGCTTCCAAAATATTATTGCATATCATATCTATCTTCTCCGATTTGTCTTCGATAAAAACACGATTATATTTTTTAATTATATACCTATATTAAAAGCTTGTCAATAAAAAATATACATAAAAAGGAATGGTTTCAAACGTTCCCACTTATAATTTTTAGCCTAGATATGTTGTATTTTAATGTCTAAAAACAAACTTCCTGCAACGATGTATTACAGGGACATTTTCATTTTCTTTCAAAGCCGTATTTTTTAAGGTCATTTGGTGATATGTAGTCGGTATAAAACCCGTCAATGCCGTGGTAGGCATTGAGCGAATCAACTGTTTTTATTCTGTTTACCGTGTGGGTATAAACCTTCAACCCGTATTCGTGAAGCTTTTCGCTGGTTTTCAGACTGCAGCTTTCCTGAGGCATTGTAACAACATCAATACCCTTTGCCTTGCAAAATCTTCCTACTTTGCCGTAGCTCATGTCTTCCATTTGATAAAGAGTCAGAATATAGTTCTTGAACTGGTGAACGCTTTCAACATATTCCAGCATATCATAGCTATAAAGCTGAACAATAATACGGTCATAAAGCGTGGGATTCCCTGTTGCCTCCACAATTTCCTTCAGCTTTTTGAACTGCTCAACCACTGTTTCTTTGTCGGAGCTTTTACTGTCGGTGACAATATGAACGTCATTGTGCTCATTCATAAAGGCAATCAGGTCATCAAGAAGAATCGGAGTGTATATTCCCTTTATAGGTGTTGACAAAAATTCATCCTTGCTCATAACCTTTGTATCGTCCATATCCTGTTCAAAGGTGAAATATGAATCTTCTTCAAAGTCGTGTCTCAAGGCAAGATAACCGTCAGAGGTCAGGCAAAAGTCAGTTTCAAAAACCTTGAAGCCTCGCTCATAGCTGTCCTGCAGGGCCTCAAGAGAATTTGTCTCGCTTCTTCCGTCCACCGTTCCCAGAGCGTGTGCAATCACCACGTGGTCGTCGTGCCATTTTGGTTCTTTAGGTGCAGAGCTTGCATTCTCGCAGCTGCAAATTCCAATTATCATCAATGCCGCCAATGCCATACAAGCTGCTGTCAGCGTTATCTTTTTGCTGTATTTTTTCATAAGCTCCTCCTATTTTTCATTCCTCAATTTTCTGCAATACTGAGTGCAAAGCTTGTCGGTACATTCCGAACACCTCAGCGCCATATTTGAATTTTCCCAAAATCTTTCGGGATAAAGGACAACACACAGTTCCCAAAGCAGCCACACTACAGTCGAAAGTCCAAGCAGCGAATATGTATAAAAACCCGGCACAAAAACCAGCGGCGAGAACACCATCAAATGGTCCCAATTGAAAATCCGACAGGTTGTGCAGCAACGGTTCTTCATAATCAGCCTGAAGGGACACCAAATGAGAACACAAATCAAATCGCATACAAAAAAGCAAACTGAAATCAGAAGAACTGCGCAACTGTCAATCAGACCTGTTTTGTGCAAAGCCCCGATTAACAAAATCAACAGCACCCACAAAATCATCACCTTGTAAGCAGCCTTTGTGGTTCCCACAACGTACTCCCTGAGCTTTTGTCTGTTGATTTTTCCCTTCAGGGGTCTGAACCGATTTTTAAAAATTTTGTGCGACCCAAGGGATATATGCGCCCTCACGGGAATCAGCTGCATCAGCATATCCAAAACCCACAGAAGCCACAAAATATGCAGCACCGAAAAGCCCGAAAAAAAGTTCATACCCTTTATCACATCAAACAAGGGTCTTTTGACCGCATACAAAAAAATGCAGACGGCAAACAAAGTCACACGTGCCCAGAGCTTGACAAAATACATCCGTCTGACGGGTGACATCCTTTCGGTATTAGTAGGCTTTTCTAAAGTCTTCATAATTTTTCCCTTGCTGGGTTTTGTATATACAAACACAAAAGAGAACGCAATTGCGTTCTCTTTTGGTGGTCGAGGCGACAGGACTTGAACCTGCGGCATCTTGGTCCCAAACCAAGCACTCTACCAAACTGAGCTACGCCTCGAAATCTTCAACTTGCCAACTTGTACATTATACACATTTAATGGTGTTTTGTCAAGACATTTTTCGGCGGAGAAAATTCCTCCGCCGAAACTAATCATTCATTTTATATCAAATCTGCAAGATGAGGTCTCAGCTTTTTTAAAAGCAGGTTTCCCAAAAGCACAAGAGCAATGGCAACCGCCCAGAAATAAAAGGTGAGCCAGGGCTTTTCCCAAAAACCGATTCCGTAAACAAAGGTATCACGGTAGCCCTCGGTCACATAATAAATCGGGTTAAGCTGAAAGATAATGTGAAGGCTCTTTGGAACCGAATTAATATCCCAAAAAAGGGGAGTTATCCAAAATCCAAACTGAACCAGAACTCCGACAATGTTGTTTGTGTCACGAACAAAGGCTGTGAGGGTTGCGGTGATTCGTCCCAGAGCAAGAGACAGGATATAAGATGCCAGCATATAATAGATAACCTGTAAATCCAAAAGCTCAGGCGGGTATCCGCACAAAAAGTTCACAACAAATGTCAGCACCACAAAAAACAAATGCACAAAAAACGCTGATGTTACTCTCACCGCAGGAAGAAGTTCAACCTCAAAAACCACCTTTTTCACAAGGTAGGAATAATCAATCAAAACCCCCGTTGCACCGCCCCAGGCTTCAGAAATGAAAAACCAGGGAACAATTCCCGAAACAAGCCACAAAACATAGGGAACACCGTTTATAGGTCCGTTCTGAAAAGCCACCTGAAAAACAAACCAATAAATCAATATTGTTATAATAGGCGTCACAAAGCCCCACACAACGCCAAGGGCTGAGCCCGCATATTTAGCCTTGAAATCGTTTTTTGCCAATGAAAACAGCATATTTCATACCTCCCGAAATTTTAACAGATTTTCCAGTCCGTGAGACCCGACTTGATTGCTGTCATCATTCGGGTTTTGAAATGGTAATCCTTTTCGTTTCTTTCGTTTATAAAATCCTTCATCTCCTGCCGTTTTGAAGCGCCGTCCATAGGGCAGGGATTGTGAACAACAGGAATATTTTCTCTTTTTGCAAAGCCCTTTATGTCGCCTTCTGCCACATAAATAAGAGGTCTGATGACCTTCATATCAATTCTTGACAGATATGTAACAGGCGAAAAACAGTTGAGCCTTCCCTCATAGAAAAGCGACAGAAAAAATGTTTCAATTACATCTTCGTTGTGGTGACCGAGAGCAACCTTGTTGCAGCCGTGAGCCTTTGCAAGGTCATTAACGCCGCCACGGCGCATTTTTGCACACAGTGAGCAGGGATTCTTCTCCTTTCGAATGTCAAAGAGAATTTCGGCAATATCCGTATCCTTCACCACATACTCAACACCGATTTTATCGCACAGCTCCTTTATAGGCGAATAATCAACACCCTCAAAGCCCATATTCAGCGTTATTCCCATAACCTCAAAGGGTACCTCTGAAAAACGTCTGTAAGCCGCAAGAGCACTCAAAAGGGTCAGACTGTCCTTTCCGCCCGAAACGCCAACAGCAATTTTGTCGCCTGCTTCTATCATATTGTAGTCCTGAATAGCACGCCGCATTCCGCTCAAAATTTTTCGCATAAATTCTTATTCCTCAATCTTTAATTTGTTCAAAGCACAGCTTCTGTGGCTGATTGAATTTTTCACAGCAGCAGGTAGCTCAGCCATTGCCTTGCCAAACTGCTCAACATAAAAAACAGGGTCATAGCCAAAGCCGTTTTCTCCCCGTTTTTCGGCAAGGATTTTTCCCTCACACTCGCCACGAAAGGTCACAGGGTCTCTGTCGGGGTACGCCAGAGCAATAACACAAACAAACCGTGCTGTCCGTTTTGACATTTCAACACCCTCAAGAGCGGTTAGAAGCTTCGAAATATTTTGGTCATCGGTTGCTCCCTCGCCTGCAAAGCGTGCAGTATAAATGCCGGGCGCACCGCCGAGAGCGTCCACGCACAAACCGCTGTCATCAGCAATGCAGGGAAGACCTGTTGCTTTCATCACCGTAACAGCCTTTTTCACGGCATTGGCCTCGAAGGTATCTCCGTCTTCAATAATTTCAAGATTTAAGCAGTCCACCTCATCAAGGGTCATAAGAGTTATCTTTTTGCCCAAAATAGCCTGCATTTCCTCTGCCTTGTGGCGATTCTGACTTGCAAGAACCAGCTTCATATATATTCTCCGCTTTCTTTTTCGTAAAATTGTATATAATATTTATACCATATTTTTTGCTTGTTGTAAATATTGATAGTTGCAAAATTTATTTTTTTGTGGTATACTTGTCAAGATGCGTGTTTTTGGCAAGGCCATAGTTAAATTTTTAACAAGTTTTCGAAAAATATCTTGTATATTTCGGAAAACTTTGGTAGAATATAATTAATAATTATATAAATTTTTACATTTTGGAGGTATTCTATTATGTCAGTAAAAGTTGCTATTAATGGTTTCGGTCGTATTGGACGTCTTGCATTCCGCCAGATGTTCGGCGCTGAAGGTTATGAGATCGTTGCAATCAACGACCTTACTAAGCCTTCAATGCTCGCAGGTCTTCTCAAGTATGACACCGCTCAGGGTGGCTACTGCGGCAGAATCGGCGAAAATCTTCACACAGTTGAAGCTGATGACGAAACAAACACAATCACAGTAGACGGCAAGACTCTCAAGATTTATGCCGAAAAGGACGCTAAGGATCTTCCCTGGGGCGAAATCGGTGTAGACGTTGTTCTTGAATGTACAGGCTTCTACTGTTCAAAGGAAAAGTCACAGGCTCACATTGATGCCGGTGCAAAGAAGGTTGTTATTTCTGCTCCCGCAGGCAACGACCTCAAGACAATTGTGTTCTCAGTTAACGAAGACACACTCACAGCTGAAGATACAATCATTTCAGCTGCTTCTTGCACAACAAACTGCCTTGCTCCTATGGCTGCAGCTCTTAATAAGTATGCTCCCATTCAGTCAGGTATTATGTCAACAATCCACGCATACACAGGCGACCAGATGATTCTTGACGGTCCTCACAGAAAGGGCGATATGAGACGTGCAAGAGCAGGTGCTGCTAACATTGTTCCCAACTCAACAGGTGCAGCAAAGGCTATCGGTCTTGTTATTCCTGAACTCAACGGCAAGCTCATCGGTTCAGCTCAGAGAGTGCCTGTTCCCACAGGTTCAACAACAATCCTCACAGCTGTTGTTAAGGGCACAGACGTTACAGTTGAAGGTATCAACGCAGCTATGAAGGCAGCAGCTTCTGATTCATACGGTTACAACACAGATCCCATCGTATCTTCTGACGTAATCGGTATGACATACGGTTCACTCTTCGACGCAACACAGACAATGGTTGCAAAGATTGCTGATGACCTCTATGAAGTTCAGGTTGTTGCTTGGTATGACAACGAAAACTCATACACAAGCCAGATGGTTAGAACAATCAAGTATTTCGCAGAAATTTAAAAAATCCAAAAGGCTTATTAAAAACCGCAGAGCATTTGCTCTGGGGTTTTTTACTATATAAAATCTCCACTTATACTGTCTTTTTATTCATAAAATATTCACGGGCTGAAGCTTTATCTCTTTCAAGCTGAGCCTTCAGCTCTTCAAGATTCTTGAATTCAGTTATATCTCTCAGCTTTGTGAAAAATCTGATTTCAATATCTTTGCCGTATAAATCGCCGTCAAAATCTATAATGAAGCTTTCAATGTTGTGGCGTTCTTCTCCCACCGTGGGCCTTGCTCCCACATTGGTGATGGCTTCATAAACCTTTTCGTCAACCTCAACCTGCGTGGCATAAACGCCATCTGCAGGCACCACAAGCTCTTCGGGAATTTCAATATTCGCCGTGGGAAATCCCAAAGTTCTTCCCAGAGCCTTTCCGTGGACAACCTCGCCAATCACAGTGAAGGGTCTGCCCATATACTCAATGGCTCTTTCCATCTGGCCGCTCGCAATAAATTTACGGATTTCGGTGCTTGAAATAATTTTATCAAGCTTCAGACATTTTTTCACAAACGCACGGATTCCATACCTTTCACAAAGCTCCGTAAGCTTCTTTGTATCACCCTCTGCCATATATCCGAAGCGATAGTTTTCGCCTGTGAAAACTGCTGCAGCATTATACTTGTCCGCCAGATATTCGGCAACAAATCTCTCACAAGAAATAGCTTTGAAATCAGGCGTAAATCTTTCCTCCAACACTATATCAACTCCCAGACGCTGCAAAACCTCATAACGCTTTTCACCGCAGTTTATACGACTGGGATTTGGAATATCAAGAAGCTGAACCACCGAAAGCAGTCCGTTCTTTTTCGCATATTCAACCGCCGCTGAAATCACCTCAATATGGCCCTTATGCAGCGCATCAAAAGACCCTAGCGCTACTGCGGTCTTTACATCAACCCAATCCTTCAGTTCACTGATATTTGTACACGTCATATTCTATACTCCGCCGTAAAAGGTTTTTATTATCAGAAATTTTCCCTGCAGCTGCTGAGCAAGGGCAAGAAACTGATTTTTCTCGTCAAAAACACGGTAAATTTCGCCCTCAGAGAGACCTTCAACTAATATTTTTATTCCGTTTCGAACTCTGTTTGCATTGCGCTCCGCAAGAACAATTTTTTCATATTCGGGAAGAGCCTCACCCACAGGTGTTAAAAAGTCAAAGGTCTGAGCTTCTGCCATTCTCTCGATTTCCTCAAGGGTATATGCCTTTTCAATTTCAAAACGACCACTTTTTGTTCTTCTGAGTGCCGACATATGTCCGCCGCAGCCAAGTGCCGCACCAATATCGTTGCACAGCGTGCGGATATAGGTTCCCTTCGAACAGTCAACGAGCATATCCACCGCACCGTTTTTCAGGTCAATATTCTTTATCTCAATGCTGTGGATTGTAATTTTTCGTGGCTCACGCTCAACGGTTTTTCCCTCTCTGGCAAGCTCATAAAGCTTTTTTCCGTCTATCTTTATTGCCGAATACATCGGGGGATGCTGCATAATTTCACCCACAAAGCCCTTCACGGCATCACAAATCTGTTCTTCGGTAACATTCACCTCAAAGCTTTCGAGAATCTCTCCCAATGCATCCTGAGTGTCGGTAAAGGCTCCAAGCTGAAGCCGTGCCATATACTGCTTGTCTGCAGCCGTGAGGTATTCTGCAAGCTTTGTTCCCTTTCCCACACACATAGGAAGAACCCCCGAAGCCTCAGGGTCAAGGGTTCCTGTGTGTCCTATCTTTTTGATTTTCAAAATTTTTCTGAGCCGATAAACAACGTCGTGAGAGGTAATTCCCAAAGGCTTATCAACATTAACTATTCCGTCCATAAAAACACCTACGCAAATTGTTTTTTGATTTCTTCAACAATTTCCTTTTTGACCTCTGCAAGAGGCCTGCGAATGAGAAAACCGCTTGCCTTCACGTGACCGCCGCCGCCAAAGGCAACAGCCGCCCTTGCAACATCTGTCTCACCGTTTGAACGAAGGCTGACCTTGAAGGCCTCATCCTCGCGCTGACGAATATAAACTCCCACCTCTGTTCCCTCAACAGACCGCGGAAGCTCAACAATTCCGTCAATCACGGTCTCATCAACGCCAAGGGTCTTGAAATCCTCGTCGGTTATTGCAAGAATTGCGATTCTGCCGTCAGCAAAGAGCTCCAGCTTGTCGATTCCTGCCTTGTATGCCTTGAGATATTCAAAGCTTTTTGTATCAAAAATACGTTTTGAAAGCTCACCGATGTCAATTCCTGTTTCAAGAAGTCGTGCCGCAACACGATGTGTTTTTGCGGTGGTTGAGGGGTACTTGAAGCTGCCTGTGTCACAGGTGATGGCAATATACATATTGTGTGCCATATCCTTTGTCACTTCAATCCCCAGAGCCTCTGCAAAATCAAAGATAATCTCGCCTGTTGCAGGAGCATCTGCCACAAATGTGGCATTAGCAAACTCCACATGTGTCATATGATGGTCAATTGCGGCAGTTGTGCCTGTGAACTTTTCTTTCAGCGCGCCCAGACGATTGAGGTCGGCACAGTCTACCGCAAGTTTCAGGTCACATTCGTCAACTGAGAGTCCTGTTTTTTCAGTTCCCTTGATGAGCTTATATTCCCTTGTGCGTTCATCGCCGTCACGGAGAAAAACCTCTGCATTTTTGCCCATTGCCATAAGGACAAGCTTCAGGGCAAAGGCGCTGCCCAGAGCATCACCATCGGGATTTTCGTGATTGAATATTGCAATTTTTTCAGCATTTTTAATTTTTTGAATTACGCTCTGCATAGTCATCGGCCTCTCCTCACATTTTAAAGATTTTTCAGCATTTCATTGATATGTGCGCCGTATTCGATTGAGCTGTCAAGAACGAAGGTGAATTCGGGAGTGTTGCGAAGATTAATTCTTCTGCCAACCTCCTTGCGGATGAATCCCGCCGCACTTTTCAGGGCATCCATTGCACCCTTTTGCACGCTCTCGTCTCCCAGAACGCTGATAAATGCCTTGGCAAATTTCAGGTCCTTTGTGACATTCACATTAACAACCGAAACAACTGCCTTACTGAGTCTGGGGTCCTTGAGTTCGCGGATAATCATGCTGAGCTCACGCTTCACCTCTTCTGAAATTCTGTCTATTCTGTTGTATGCGGGCATAACTACACCGCCTTTCTTATTTTACTGTATTCAATTATTCTGCCTTTTTACAAGACGCAGCACTACCGGGGCATAACCTGCTCCATAATATATGCCTCAATAACGTCGCCTTCTTTGATGTCGTTGAACTTTTCGATGCTGACACCGCATTCATAGCCGCTGGCAACTTCCTTTACGTCATCCTTGAAGCGCTTCAAAGAACCCAGCTCGCCCTCGTGGATAACAATACCGTCACGAACAACACGAACAAGGCTGTTTCTCTGAACCTTGCCGTCGGTGACATAAGCACCGCCGATTGTACCAACACCCGAAACCTTGAAGGTTGTTCTGATTTCGATGTGACCTGTAATTACCTCCTGGAACTTGGGAGCAAGCATACCCTTCATAGCAGCTTCAATATCTTCAATTGCGTCATAAATAACACGGTAAAGACGGATGTCAACATCAGAGCTTGCTGCAGCAACAGTTGCGCCGGGTGTGGGACGAACGTTAAAGCCCACAATAATGGCATTTGACGCACTTGCAAGCATAACGTCTGATTCATTAACCGCACCAACCGCACCGTGAATAACGTTCACACGAACCTCTTCGTTGGTAATTCTTTCCAGAGACTGACGAACTGCCTCAACCGAGCCCTGAACGTCTGCCTTCACGATAATGTTAAGGTCTTTCATCTTGCCGGCTTCAATCTGTTCAAAGAGATTTTCAAGGGATACTGCCTGACTTGCCTTTTGAGCCTCCTGCTTTGCCTTGAACTTTCTTGCTTCAACAACCGCTCTTGCCTTTCTTTCGTCCTCAACGACATAGAACACGTCGCCGCCGTCGGGAACCTCTGAAAGACCGAGGATTTCAACAGGAATTGAAGGACCTGCTTTTTTGATTGCCTTGCCCTTATCGTCGTTCATTGCACGGACTCTGCCCACAGCAGTTCCTGCAACAACAATATCACCTGTTTTCAGCGTGCCGTTCTGAACCAGAAGGGTTGCAACAGGACCTCTGCCCTTGTCAAGCTGAGCCTCAATAACAGTACCCTTTGCAAGACGGTTGGGGTTCGCCTTGAGCTCCTTCATTTCAGCAACAAGAAGAACCATTTCAAGAAGGCTGTCAATGTTGATTTTCTGCTTTGCAGAAACCTCAACACAGATTGTGTCGCCGCCCCATTCTTCGGGAACGAGACCATGCTCTGTCAACTCCTGACGTACTCTGTCAGGGTTTGCACCCTCTTTATCAATTTTGTTGATTGCAACAATGATTGCAACATTTGCAGCCTTCGCGTGGTTAATCGCCTCAATTGTCTGGGGCATAATGCCGTCGTCTGCTGCAACAACCAGAATTGCAATCTCGGTAACCAATGCACCTCTTGCACGCATTGCGGTGAACGCTTCGTGTCCCGGAGTGTCTAGGAAGGTAATCTTTTTGTCGTTAATACGAACACGGTAAGCACCGATATGCTGCGTAATACCGCCAAACTCACCTTCTGTTACGTTCGCATTTCGGATTGTGTCAAGCAGCGAAGTTTTGCCGTGGTCAACGTGACCCATAACAACAACAACCGGCGAACGGGGCACAAGTGACTCGGGAGCATCTTCCACGTCATTAAACAGTTTATCCTCTTCGGTGAGAATTATTTCTTTTTCAACCTTTGCACCAAAATCTTCAACAATCAATGATGCTGTATCAAAGTCAAGAGACTCATTGACAGATGCCATAATACCCAGCATCATCAGCTTTTTGATTACCTCTGTGCTTGACTTTTCAAGACGTTCAGCAAGCTCGCCAACGGTAATCGAATCGGGAACCAGAACAACCTGAGCTTCCTGCTTCTTTTCTTTTTTTGCAATTTTTTCAAGCTCCTTGGGATCTGTTTTTTCCTTTGCAAGCTTGCTTTTTTTATTGCCTGTCTTTATCTTCTGCTTGCCTGAGGGTCCTTCGCTCTTCACGTGCTCGGGAACAAGCTCCTCAAGTCTTTCAACATCAAGTCTTTCAAGGTCAACGTTGTTTGCACGGGTGTCAACAACACGAGTCTTGCGTGCAGGTGCATCGCTTGCAAAGCCTCCTTCGGACTCGATTATTTCAGGTTCTTTTTCCTCAACTTCTGCTGTTTCTTCAGCAGCCTTTTCTTCCTTCACGGGAGCAGCCTCGGGAACCGCTGCAAACAGCGCCGAGAAATCCTCCACCTGATTTTTCTGAGTGATGTATTCAAAAATAACATCCAGCTCTCTTTCGTCAAGAGCACTCATATGGCTCTTTTCTGAAATGCCGTAATCACTCAGAATTTTTACAATCTCTTTACCGGGAATTCCAACAAATCCCTTTGAGAGTTCATATGCTTTAATCTTTGTCATAATGTTTCCCCTTTCTGTTAGCTCATATGCCAACTCAGCTATTCAGACAAATCACCAAGGCATTGTTGTATTTCTTTTGCAATCCCTTGATTTGTTACGGCAAGCACCACCGCAAACTCACGGCCTGTGTACCTGCCAAGTGTAAACCTGTCGCTGTATTCAAAAATATTTACCGAATAAAATTCACAGCTGTTGCGGAATTTCTTTTTTGTATTGTCCGATGCATCGCGGGATAGCAAAACAAGCTCTGCCTTGCCCGCCTTCACAGCATCCTTCACAGCACCTTCGCCAAAAACAATTCCCCGCATTCTTGCAGCGAGCCCCAGCATTCTAAAAAGCCTTTCACTGTTCATTGCTGTACATCGCCTCCAGCTCGTCATAAACCGAGCTTTCAATCCTGCAGGAAAGGCTTCTTTCAAGAACACGTCTTTTTCTCGCCTGAAGAATGCATTCACGGCTCTTGCAGATATATGCACCTCTGCCCCAGGCTTTTCCGCTCCGGTCAATTAATACGCTTATCTCTGTGCTTGTCAGTTGCTTTGCAAGCCTCAAAAGTTCAGCCTTAGGCTTCCTTTCTCTGCACACAGCACATTTGCGTTGACACTTCATTTCTATATCTGTGTTCATATATACCCTCCGCAATTTTATTCGGGTTTAAAACGATTATTCCTCCACAGGTGCTGCATTATCAGGCTTCAGGTCAATCTTCCAACCCGTAAGACGTGCCGCAAGACGTGCGTTCTGACCTTCCTTGCCGATTGCAAGAGAAAGCTGGTCCGCAGGAACAATAACGCTGCACATTTTCTTTTCTTCGTCAATGGTGATTGACACAACCTTTGCAGGGCTGAGAGCCTGAGTGATATATTCTGCAGGATTATCGTTGTATCTGATAATATCAATCTTTTCGCCCCTGAGCTCATCAATAACCGCCTGAACTCTCATTCCCTTGGGACCGATACAGGTTCCCACAGGGTCAACGCCCTCCATTGTGGAATGAACCGCAATCTTGCTTCGTGAGCCGGGTTCACGGGTGAGACCCTTGATTTCGATAATCCCCTTTTTGATTTCGGGGACCTCAAGCTCAAAAAGTCTGCGAACCAGACCGGGATGTGAACGTGAAACAACAAGGTGAACACCCTTCACAGAATTTGCAACCTCAACAACAAACACCTTGTATTTTGAACCAGGCTTGTAGTTGTCATTTTTCACCTGCTCGTTGGGCATAAGAACCGATTCTGTATCGCCGATTTCAAGCATAACATTTCTTCTGTCGATTTTTCTTACTGTTGCAGTCATAATGTCATTCTCACGGTCTGAAAATTCATCGAAAGCCTTTTCACGTTCTGCCTCACGGATTCTCTGAAGAACCACCTGACGTGCAGTTTGTGCCGCAATTCTGCCGAAAGCTGCGGGAGTAACCTCTGTTTCAAGAACATCGCCTGCTTCGTATCTTGCATCCACCTTCTTTGCATCCTCAACAGAAACCTCGCATTCTCTGTCTTCAACCTCTTCAACGATGTTCTTGCGTGCATAAACTCTGATGTCGCCTGTTTCTTCGTCAATGAGAACCTTTGCGTCCTGAACAACGCCAAAATTCTTTTTATAGGCGCTAAGGAGTGCACCTGTGAGTGCGTCAAGAACAACGTCACGGCTGATGCCCTTTTCCTTTTCGATTTCATCTAACAACATAAATAATTCTGAACTCATTTTTTGAACCTCTCCTAACTTTTTATATTAAAAATCAAAATGTAATTTTACAAAGGTTGTGTCGCTGAGAGCAACCGTTATTTCTTTTTCGCCCACAGCAACGGTAATTTTTTCGTCTTCACAGGCTTTCAGCTCTCCTGTCAGCACCTTGCTGCCGTCAATTGCCTGATAAAGCCCCATATCAACAACTTTGCCCATATATTTGGCAAAGTGTTCGGGAGTTTTGAGCTTTCGTTCAATCCCCGGAGACGAAACCTCAAGAATGTAATTCTCCTTTATGGGGTCGCACTTATCCAGTTCTTCACCCAAGGCGCGATTGATAATCTCACACTCGTTGATTGAAATTCCTGTCTCTTCCTTGTCGGCATAAATCCTCAAATACCTGGCGCCGCCCTCCTTGACATATTCAACATCATAGATATAGCAGCCGTTGGCAGCCGCAACGGGCTTCGCCATTTCAATAATCATTTTCTCAAGTTTTGAATAAGCCATACTTTCCTCCTTGCTTTATTTTGCATTGCCAGGCACCTTGCGCTTGGTAATGCAAAAGAGTGAGGCTTGCCTCACTCTTACGAATACCATATTACGTTATATCTATATTACCACAAAAACTGCCTGATGTCAAGCCTTTTTTATGATTTTGGCAAGCTCATCCATAAAGGAATTAATATCCTTGAACTGACGGTAAACCGATGCAAAGCGTACATATGCAATGTCATCAAGCTCCTTGAGGCGCTCCATAACCATTTCGCCTATTTTTTCGGAGGTAACCTCTCTTTCAAGCATATTATAAAGCTTTGACTCAATATCATCAATAAGCTTTTCAATATCGCTCAGAGTCACAGGTCTTTTTTCGCAGGCACGAAGAATACCGTTGAGAACCTTTTCACGGTCAAAGCTCTCACGCAAACCGTCCTTCTTCACAACAATAATGGGAATAGTTTCAATCTTTTCGTATGTAGTAAAACGCTTTCCGCATTCCAGACATTCTCTGCGGCGGCGGATAGTTGTGCCTTCCTCTGTTGAACGTGAATCAATTACCTTACTTTCAAGATGTCCGCAAAATAAACAACGCATATTTCTCAACTCCAACCACAATATATAGGTGTATCATATCACAAAAAAACGTATTTGTCAAATGTTGCAAAACTTAATTCATCAAGAATTCAAACCTTTTTCTCAAAGTTTTTCGGCTCATACCGCTGTCAACATAAAGGCTGAGCTCAACAACATCCTCTGCTGCCTCGTCGCCCACAAACAAACGGCAAAGCTCAGCCCTTGGAAAGCTCTCCTCAAGCACTGCTTCAGCCTTTTTTCGGATGGTGTCAGCATCACCGCCTTCCTCTGCCCTGACTCCTGCCAGCACTTTTCCTTCGCAGCTGAGAACCGCCGCATCCTTCACGTTGTCAAGGGCAGAAATCCGTCTTGCCGCCTCAAGGTGAACAAGGTCGTTCCCGCGCTCAACATCATATTTTCTTGCGCCATGAACCGTCAGACACAAAAATATTAAAATAAATAAAAAAATTTTTTTGTTCATCGCCTTGCACCGCTTTTTTGTTTTTTAATATTATTTGCAAATGTGGAACAAATATGCAGAATATTTTTTTGTGCAGAAGGCAAAATATAAGTGAACAAATAAACAAAAAAAGCGGGTTGAAACATCCCACCCGCACAAAAAGGAGTTTTTGACGGGCATGAATGTAATTGCATTGATACTTGTCATTATCGGTGCCATAAACTGGGGAAGTATAGGTCTTTTCGGCATTGACATTGTTGCCTCGCTTTTCGGCGGACAGCTGTCAGTTATGAGCCGCATTATCTTCACTCTTGTTGGTATTGCAGGTCTCTGGTCGATTACCTTCTTCTTTAAGGACTCGCCGATTATTGACAACAAAATGGACTAAAAAAAGGTATCGCAAGATACCTTTTTTAGTTAACCCACATTAAAACTATTTCAGCTTTTCCAAGAAATACTGTTCGAGCAAGGCTGCATTTTCTCTCTCCTTTAGCTTTTTTTCGTCATCTGCAGACTGCTCAAACTCCACAGTCATCACAAGATACACCTTTTCGCCCTCATAAAAGCCCAGAGCTTCGCTCACTTCAGGAATATCACTGAGCAGAAGGGTGCTCTGAATAACATCAGAATAAGCCGCATTGAACAAATCCATATATGCCTCATCAAGTATATACATCTGATATTCATCAGCAGCAAGCTCCAAGGGAATCTTATTCCGCATTGCCAAAGACTCTTCGCTCGGAAACTGCTCTGTAATGTCCGCAAGAAATACAGGCATAAAAATTGCAGTAGTGCCATTTTCGTCAATGTCACCAATAACACCTTCAAGAGTGTCTGCAAAGGCATCCACTGTAGTCTGCTCAACGCCTTTTGTGCTATAATATGCAATACTTAGGTCATACTCAACCTGCGTAACACACTGAACCAATCCGAATATAATCACAGCAAGGGCAAAAGCTGCAACAAGGGTGTGATTTCTGTAATACTCCCAAAAATGCTTTACCTTTTCTTTAAAAGGCAAATTTTTCACCATTTCTTTTGCTTCAAGTGCTTGTTTGTCCATAAATGTCAACCTTTCAATGCCGTCAAAAAAGACGGATATGTGATACATAAATTTTACCACAATCCGTCAAAAAACGTCAAGCCCCCAACGGGTATATTCATTTTTTATTTACATATATACTTTTTCAAACATAGGCTCTAGCACGCACCAATTTTTCTGAACTTTTTGTATCTTTCGTCAAGAAGTTCATCAACTGTCAGCTCCTGCTTTTTTGCAATTTCACTGACCAAAAATCTTTTAAGGTCAGAGCATATCTCGTCCTGTGTTCTGTCTGTTTCTTCAATTATTTTCTCCACAACACCAAACTCAAAAAGGTCGGCAGCCGTAAGCCGCAGAACCTCTGCAGCCTCTGCAGCCATTGAAGCGTCCTTCCAGAGAATTGTTGCACAGCCCTCGGGTGATATAACCGAATAAACCGAATTTTCAAGCATAACAACAGCATCGCCAACACCAAGAGCCAATGCTCCGCCGCTGCCGCCTTCGCCCACAACCACCGAGATAATCGGTATTTTCAGGGTCATCATTTCATACAGGTTTTCAGCAATGGCTTCACCCTGCCCTCTTTCTTCGGCTTCAATACCGGGATAGGCTCCTGAGCTTCCGATGAAACAGATGACAGGTCTTTTAAATTTTTCAGCTTCCTTCATAAGACGAAGTGCCTTGCGGTAGCCCTCAGGAGTAGGGCAACCAAACTTTCTTCTCATTCTGTCCTCAATAGTGTCTCCACGCTCCATTGCAATCACCGTAACAGGCTCGCCGTTCAAAAAGCCTACGCCCCCGACGATTGCAGGATCATCACCAAAACGGCGGTCGCCGTGGAGCTCAATAAAGCTGTCCACCAGCCTTGTGACGTATTCTCCGCCTGAGGGTCTTTGGCTTCCTCTTGCCGCCTGAACTCTGTCGTATGCTTTGATTTGTGTATTTACTTTCATAATTTGCCTCCTACCTGTGAATTTCAAGGAGCTTTGAAATAGTATATTTCAATCTCTGCCGTTCTTCAATAATGTCAACAAAGCCGTGCTCCAGCATAAACTCCGCACGCTGAAATCCTTCGGGAAGCTTTTTCCCTGTAGTCTGCTCAATAACTCTTGCTCCAGCAAAGCCAACAAGCGCCTTTGGCTCAGCAATAATAATGTCACCCAGCATTGCAAAGCTTGCTGTAACGCCCCCGGTTGTGGGGTCAGTAAGAACTGTGATATAAAGATTGCCTCCGTCGCTGTGACGTTTTACCGCCCCGCTGACCTTTGCCATCTGCATAAGCGACAGAATTCCCTCCTGCATTCTGGCACCGCCTGATGTGGTAAATCCAACCACAGGCAAGCCCTCCTCGGTTGCCTTTTCAAAAAGACGTGTTATTTTTTCACCAACAACAGTCCCCATACTGCCCATCATAAAGTTTGAATCCATAGCAAACACAGCACAGTCGCAGCCCCCAATCCTTGCTTTTCCGCAAACAACGCCTTCGCTCAGGCCGCTTGCCTTCATTGCCTTGGTGATTTTGTCATCATATTCAGGAAAATCTATAACATTGCGGCTCTTCATCTCACCGTCAAATTCCTGAAAACTGCCACCGTCACAAACAAGGGCTATGCGCTCCATTGCGCCCATTCTCATATAAGCACCGCAAGCAGGACAAATCATCATATTTTCAGCCAGCTTCGGATATTTGGTTGCAGCGTTGCATTTGGGGCAGACCTTTTCGTTGCTGCGTCCTGCGTTTTTTATCAATTCAATCAAGCTTTTCAGTCCCATGGCTTAACCCTCCGTATTTTTCTCTGTAACCGCAAAAGAAAACTCTGCGCTGACGCAGCGCTTGCCATTTACGTATCCACTTCCTTTTGCAAAATAGAAAGGCTCCTTCACCCTTGTTATCTCACACTTTGTTTCAAACACGTCACCCACAGTAACAGGAGCTCTGAACTTCACATTGTCAAGCCCCGTAAAAAATGGAAGCTGATTGCTCTTCAGGGTATCGCCAAGACAAACACACACCGACTGAGCAAGAATTTCGCACAAAATAACTCCTGGAACAACAGGGTTTTCGGGGAAATGTCCGCGCAAAAAGAATTCGTCACCCTGAATTTTCTTTTTTCCACAAGCCACACCGTCAACCAGTTCAACCTCGTCAAGAAGCAGCATATCGTCACGATGGGGCAGAATCTTTTTTATCTCTTCTTTATTCATCTGAATTCTCCTTAAAGCCTTGCAAAAGCAATGCAGGCATTATGACCGCCAAAGCCCAGAGATGAAGATATAGCAAGCTCAAGCTCGGTGGCATTTGCCTTGTTTGGTGTATAATCAAGGTCACAATCCTCATCAGGCTCACTGTAGCCGATTGTGGGAGGAATTATATTGTCTCTCAGTGCCAGAATTGCCGCAATTCCTTCAACTGCGCCTGCTGCACCCAAAAGATGTCCTGTCATCGACTTTGTTGAGCTGATATGAACCTTGTATGCATTCTCACCGAAGGCATTCTTGATTGCCTTTGTTTCAGTTTTGTCGTTGAGAGGAGTGCTTGTTCCGTGGGCATTTATGTAAATCTTTTCAGGTGCAACATCTCTTGCTGCTTCTTTTATACAATCAGCAAAGGCTCTACCCGAAGCCTCTGCCAAGTCATCGGGGGCTGTCACGTGGAATGCGTCACAGGTGCTTCCGTAGCCCACAACCTCAGCATAGATTTTTGCACCTCTTGCCTTTGCGTGCTCATATTCTTCAATAATCAGCGCACCTGCTCCTTCGCCCATAACAAAACCGCCTCTGCGCTTGTCAAAGGGAATGGAGGCTGCATTCTTATCCTCACTTTCAGAAAGCGCCATACAGTTCATAAAAGCAGCAACAGCCATAGGATTTATGCTGGCTTCAACACCGCCTGCAATAATTGCGTCTGCATAGCCCGCCTTGATTGTACGAAAGGCCTCTCCGATTGCAGTTGTTCCCGTTGCACAGGCTGTGCTGACAGAAATGCAAGGACCCTTTGCGCCAAACTTGATGGCAATGTTGCCTGCCGCCATATTCATAATCATTTTAGGAATAAAAAGAGGCGATACTCTAAGAGGTCCTCTTTCAATCATATTGTTGTGCTCCGCAATAAAGGTATCAAAGCCGCCTATGCCCGAGCCGTAATAAACACCAAAGCGTTCGGGAGCAATGCCGCCTTCAAGATTGCTGTCGCTAACCGCCTGAGCTGCAGCAGCTATTGCATACTGAACAAACCTATCCGACCTTCTTATATCCGATTTTTCCATATAAAGTGAAGGGTCAAAGTCGTGAATTTCAGCCGCAACCTTCACTCGGTAGTCTGTTGTGTCGAATTTTGTTATGTAATCAATTCCGCTTTTTCCGTTTTTGAGACTTTCCCAAAAACTATCCACGGTACAGCCCACAGGGGTCACTGCACCCAAGCCTGTTATAACTACTCTTTTCATAATATAAGTTTTCCTTTCCGTGTCGCAAGACACAATGACCCTTTACATAGCGATTCCGCCGTCTACACGAATAACCTCACCTGTTATGTAGTCCGCCATTTCACTTGCCAAAAATGCTGCAGCGTTTGCAACATCCTCGGGTCTTCCCAATTTTTTGAGTGGAATTGAGGCAAGATACGCCTCGGTGTCAAGCTCCTTTGTCATATCGGTCATAATGAAGCCGGGTGCAATTGCATTGCAGCAAACATTCTTGCCTGCCAGCTCCTTTGCCACTGCCTTGGTGAGACCAATCACTCCTGCCTTTGATGCCGAATAGTTCACCTGACCGGGAA
>JAZOCL010000025.1:0-23204 GCA_045596485.1 Clostridia bacterium | reverse complement strand
ATTATATTGGATGCAACAATTCAAATATACCAAAACAAAACTATTCTTTATTTAAATATGTTCATTGCGCTGGTAATTGTTCCTGCAACGCCGCTCATAGCCACATTCTTCTCGGTATCCTCTCTGTCTGCATAGGTCTCGGCAACGTCACCTTGTTCCATATCAACATAAAACATCTGGTATCTTTCAGGTCTGACCATTCCGTATTTCTCATTTGCAATTGACTGAAGCTGTTCAAGGTCAACCGCCTTGTCAATCTTAACCTGCAAATCCTGATTTGCTGCCACAACTTTGTTGTATTTATCTTCAAGCTGAGCAATCTCGTTGTATGCTTCGTTAATCTTCACATATCCGTTAACGATTACAAAAGCCGCCACAAAGCACAGTGCTACCCGCAAAATATTTGCAAGCTTTATTGACCGGCGTTTCCCTGTAGCTTTTGTTTCTGTCCTGCTGTCATTTCTGTGAAGTCTTGTACTCTCTAAATGTCTCTTAACATCAAAGTCAATTTCCAACTTATACGCACTGCTTGTGTTATATCCGTACAAATTCGACATTTTTTACTCCACCTCAATTTAATCTTCTATATTTTTTTGACAGCTCTCAGCTTTGCGCTGTGGGCTCTTAGGTTGTTTTCAAGTTCTTTTTCGCCCGAAACAATGGGCTTTTTATTTACCGGCTTCACCACCGGCTTCTTTCCGCATACACAAACGGGAAAGTCTTTGGGGCATTCACAGCCCGATGCAAGGCTTGCAAAGGTCTGCTTCACAATTCTGTCCTCCAGAGAGTGAAAGGTTATAACCGACAAAACTCCGCCCGGCTTCAAAACCTCAACAAAATCACGGATTGCCTGCTCCAGAATTCCAAGCTCATTGTTCACTTCAATTCTGATTGCCTGAAAGGTTCTTTTTGCAGGATGCTTGTCCGCAAATCTCAGTTTTGCAGGAATAGCTCCTTTTATAATTTCACAGAGCTGAAACGTTGTTTCAATCTCTGCTTTGTTTCTTGCTGTAATGATTGCTCTTGCAATCTGTCTTGCAAACCGCTCTTCGCCGTATTCAAAGATAATTTTTGAAAGCTCACTTTCTGAATAACCGTTCACAACCTCATATGCCGAAAGCATATCCTCACGGTTCATCCGCATATCGAGCCGGGCATCCATATTGTAGCTGAAGCCTCGCTCCGCAGTATCGAGCTGTGGTGACGAAACACCAAGGTCAAGAATTGCTCCGTCTATGCTTTCTATGCCAAGCTCTTTTAAAACACTTTTCACATTAGCAAAATTGTTGTGAACAATTTTTACCTTATCACCAAATCTCTCAAGTCTTTCTGAGGCTGCGCCAATTGCAGTCATATCGCGGTCAATACCCACAAAGGTTGCTCCTTCTTCGAGCTTTGAGCAAACAAGCTCTGCGTGTCCGCCGCCGCCCAGAGTTCCGTCAACATAAGTTCCCGAAGACTTGACCTCCAAAAGCTCAACGCTTTCTTCAAGCAATACCGAAATATGTCTGAACTCCGAACTCATAACCCAAGTCTCTCCATTGCGTCTTCAACCTCTTTAGGCGACATAGCCTGAGCACTCATATAACTGTCCCAATCTTCCTTGTTCCAGATTTCCATATGATCCGAAACACCTGCAATGGTTACCTCACGCTGAAGATTTGCATATGTTCTGAGTATAGGTGGTACAAGAATTCTTCCCTGAGCATCAATTTCGCACTCGGTTGCACCTGAAAAGAAGAATCTGCGAAGTCGTCTTCCGTCAGCACCTTTCAGTGCAAGCAGCTCCTCCTGAAAATGCTCCCATTCACTTTTTGAGTAAGCAGCAAGGCAGTCATTAACACCTTTAGCAAGCACAAAAGTTCCACCAAGATCATCTCTGAACTTAGATGGAATGCTAACTCGCCCTTTTGTATCAAGGTTATGTGAGTATTCACCGATAAGCATAGCCTTGCGCTCCCTGTACCTTTCTGATTTTATACCACTTTATGGGGTAATCACCCCACTTCATACCACTTTTCTCTATAATACTACACTTCAAACCATTTTGCAATAGTTTTTTTAAAAAAAATTAAAAAAATTGTAATTTTATTGTAACATTGGTGTAAATCAGCACCAAATCAGGCTTTCACCCTTCATTATTAAAAATATACAAAAAACCCGTTGAACTTTTTGTTCAACGGGTTTTAATTTTTTATCCTTATTCAGAAATTTTTATAACCTGTACACCATTTTCGTCAAGCTTCGCCTTCAAATTGGCGTCGGGCTCAGATTCGGTTATGATGTAATCTACTTCCTCCATAGGAACAAGTTTCACAAAACCAACACCGCCCATTTTGCTTTTGTCGCATAGGTAATATTTTTCTCTGGAATTTGCAAGCATCTTCTGCTTGATTCCGCATTCAGTCTCATTGCTTTCGAGAATTCCGCCATCGGCTGTAATTCCCTTGCTTGAGAAGAATATTTTGCTTGCAAAGTAATTTTCTTCAATGCTCTTTTCGGCGTGCCTGCCAATGAAGGACTGATTATTGCTGAGAACACCGCCAACAGAAATAACCTTTATGTGCTCACAGCCCGAGAGCTCAACCGCAACTCTCAGAGAGTTGGTGATAATGGTTATATTTTTTCGGTTCTTCAGTTCCTTTGCCATAAAGAATGTTGTTGTTGATGCATCAAGAAAGATTGTATCGCCTGCTGTCACGTGCTTTGCGGCTTCCTTTGCCAGTTTCATTTTGGCTTCAACGTTTATGTTTTTCCTTTTTTCAAGAGAAATTTCGTAGGTTGTTCCCTCTAACGGAACAGCACCACCGTGAGTTCTACGAAGTGTCTCCTGCTTTTCAAGCTTCTCAAGGTCACGTCTCACAGTTTCCTCTGTAACACCAAGCTCTGTACTCAAGCGACTTACAGAAACAACGCCGTCTGAATTCAGAAATTCCATTATCTTCTTTTGACGTTCAAGAGCAAGCATAATGTTTCCTCTCTTTCAATGCGATTTTTAATCCTTTTTTATTATCTTTACAACAGAACCGTTTTTCAATCCTGCTGAGTTTGCATCATCCGTGTCAATATGCATTTCTGCATTGAAGTCATCACGAACTCTCACCTGAACATCGTAGAACCTTGTGGGCTTTACTCCTTCAACCTCAACATCCACATAATCATTGTCCTTTATGCCGTTTGCACGCGCATATTCGGGCGTAAGATGAATGTGACGGTTTGCGATGATTACTCCTTCTTTAAGGTATACACAACCCTTAGGTCCCACAAGCACCAGCTTTTCAGAGCCTGCCACATTTCCCGATGGACGAACGGGAGGGCTTACCTTCAGCACAAAGGTGTCAGTTCTTGAGATTTCAACCTGTGTATTCTTGCGGACAGGGCCAAGAACCCTCACATTCTCAATTGATTTCAGCGAAGGACCAACCAGGGTTACCACTTCTTCGGATGCGAACTCACGTCCCATAAGATACTTCTTCACTCTGAGCTCATAGCCCTTGCCAAAGAGAGTTTCGAGGTCTTCCTGCGATAAATGAACGTGGCGCTGTGAAACGCCTATTCTTATCTGTCCGTCTGTATCTATTTTTTCAACCACCGATTTAACGGCTTTTGCAATTGCGTCTACATCATACATATGCTTCACCTTGGTCAAAGGAATTTTCTCTGACCCTGATTCAGATTTCCGTCTTTCCGGATTGTCCGTCAGCTTATCCTTCCATATCGAAGAACTTGGTTATCTCAGCATGAGGTCTTGCGATAACCGCAGAGCCGAAAATATTGCCAATCTCATCTGCACTCCTGAGACCCGCTTCAACAGCAGCCTTAACGGCTGAAACCTCACCTGCAACAATAAATGTAACAAGGCGACCTCCCAGTCTTTTTTCTGTATGAACCACTCTCACGTCTGCAGCCTTTGTCATTGCATCGAGTCCCTCGATTGCAGCAACCAGACCTTCAACCTCAATCATACCGATTGCTTCGGGATAGGTCTTTGGTTCCTCTTCTTCGTTGATAAAGTTTTTGGGCAGCTTTTTGTTATACTTATCCTTGTTCATATCCAAAAGATAAGCCATTTTTTCTGTACCATCACCGGGATTGGGGATAGTATGAGAAATTATGTATTTGCCCTCTGCTTCTGCATATTCTTTACCTGCTTCAACCGCAGCCTTAACTGCAGCAACATTACCTGACACCTTTATCTGCATTACCAGAGGTGCAGGAACATCTGCGCTACCGGGACGGGTACGGTCAAATGCAATCAATTTTACGTCTGCAGCCTTCGCACAGAGGTCTGCTGCAACCACTGCCGTCGTAAAACTGTAAACTTCTAACATTCCCAATGCTTTCATAGGATTTTTCCTTTCTATGTCTGCTTAATAGTTTAGCTCTTTGCCTCTTAAACTATATGGAAGCCATCCACCATTACACAACGTCTCTGACGTGTGAAGGACCTTGCCGAGGTAATTCCTTCACCCGTGGGACCTGCAATTGTAAAGGTTGTGTGACCTTCGCCCCCCGCACCGATACCTGCATATGAAGGTGCGTTTTTAACAAAAATTGTTGTTTCAACAGCTCTTGCAAAGGCTGTAAGTCTGTCAACATTCTTCGAATGAATGTGGGCCGAATGGCGGTTGCCGTGCTCTGCCTTGCAGGCTTCAGTAATTGCTTCTTCAATATCCTTAACTCTCACAATGGGGAGAATAGGCATCATCATTTCAACCTGAACAAAGGGGTGCTTTGCATCAGTTTCGCAAATAATAAGCCTTGGGTCTGCATCAATACCAAGCTCCTTGAGGAACAGCTTTGCGTCCTTGCCTACCCATTTTTTGTTGATACCAAACTTTCCGTCCTTTTCAACCAGCGCAACCTTCACCAGCTTTTCAACCTCTGCACCCTTGAGAAGATATGCGCCGTTCCTCTGCATATTGCGGATAAGGCTGTCTGCAACCGAATCAAATACAAAACATTCCTTTTCTGCAATACAGGGAAGGTTATTGTCAAAGCTTGCACCTTTGATGATGTCTGATGCAGCTTTTTCTATGTCTGCTGTGTCGTCAACAATAACAGGGGGATTGCCTGCGCCTGCACCGATTGCTTTCTTTCCTGAAGAAAGAAGCATCTTTACAACACCGGGACCGCCTGTTGCAACAAGCATTTTAACAAGAGGTGAGCTCACCATTTCGTTTGATGTTTCCATTGTGGGGTTATAAACCGAGACAACCAGATTCTCAGGACCGCCTGCCTCTAAGATTCCACGGTTCACAAGGTCAACCGCGTAGTTTGCAATCTTCTTTGCATTGGGGTGCGGGTTAAACACAACCGCATTACCGCCTGCAATCATACCGATTGAGTTGCAGATAACCGTTTCGCTAGGGTTTGTTGAAGGTGTGATACTTCCGATAACACCGTAGGGTGCCATTTCAATAAGGGTGAGACCTGTGTCACCTGTCTTTACGACGGGCTGAAGGTCTTCGGTTCCGGGAGTTTTGTTTGCAACCAGCTGGTGCTTGATAATCTTGTCAGAAACACGACCCATACCTGTTTCTTCAACACCCATCTTTGCCATAACCTCTGCTTCTTCCAAAGTTAGACGGCGGATTGCTGCAATCATTTTTTCTCTCTGCTCAACAGTATAGCTCTTATACTGAATATACGCCTTTGAAACAGCCTCCAGAGCTTCTGTCATTGTGGGGAACACACCCTTGAGCTTTTGGGGAGCTTCCACCTTTCCGTCTATATTACGGATAACACTTTCAACAATAGCGCTTATGCTTTTTTCATCAAACATTTGAGTTTACCTTCCTCTCTGTATTTCTGTATCAGCCTTTAACGGCTGATGAAAATTGTTCAGATTATGCGTTTTGCCAACCGCCGTGTTGTACATAAGGGAGACAAAACGTGCCATATGGGCGATTTTCACACCTTTAAATCACCGTATTCCACATTTTTTCGTCGGGACTTGCAATAACTGTGCTGTCAAGGAACATTGTTCCGTCAGCAACCTCAGCCTTTGCACGCTCGATTGCACTTTCAACCGCTGCAACCTCGCCCGTCAGAAGCATATAAGACTTTCCGCACATACCTCGTGCCACACGAAGCTCAATGAGATCAACAATTGCGGTTTTTGCCGCAATATCAGCAGCATAGATAATCGACGCCGCTGAATAGGTCTCCAGAATTCCAAGAGCACGTTTATCTTTTACATCCGTCGCCCCGTAAAGAGCCGGGAAAATTGTTTCATGGGGGTTACCCAAAACAAAGCTGTCGATGAGTTTTTCAGGGAACAACGCCCTCACTGCATCAATTGATGCACGAACTGCACTCAATTCGCCTTCGATAAGAACAATGTACTTACCGGGGCAGACAACCTCGGCTTCAATCACGTTAACCTCGGCGGTCTTTACCATAATATCTGCGGACTTCATGCCGGTGGAAACCGTTGCCAGTTCTGCCATTGCCAATGCCTTTGCCATTTTTACGTTTCCTCCCTTTCTACCGCTTTATTTCCAATGTAATATATTTTTCAGTTACTTCTTTTATCGTCCCGTCATAAGGGCTGTGAATTTCAGCACCCAGCCCCTCACAGCTTGCCAGTTTCTGGAACATGCTGACCTTGTCGCCAACCTTTACAACCGGCTTTGCAGGCTGACCGATATGCTGTTTCAGCTCAATCTTCAGGGTCTTCCACCTTTTGCCGAAATCCTCAAGAATATCAACAAAAGGTGCTTCAACGTTGTATTGGTTAATTCCAAGACGTGTAATCAGCCGTTCCATAGGAACAAATCTAAATTTTCTGTGTTCATGAACTCCCGTAAATTTCGGTTCGGGAAGCTCTATGCCCTGAGTGCGTATTCCGTCACGGAATGAGCCAATGAGCATTGCAGGGGACAAACCCTGATGGCAGGCATACATTTCACAAAGTCTGCACTGCGAACAGTATGCTGCATTGAGAAGTGCCGAAACATCACTTGTCATTCCCTTTGCTGCAGCTCTCATAAATGCGTGAGGCTCAATGGGGTGACCAAGGAGATTTCGGGAGCACAAATCTGTGCACATTCTGCACTGACAGCAAGCACTCATTGCTCTGTATATATTAATCTTTGCGCTTGTTTTCTTTTTTAAAATAACAGGATGATTCTTCGGAAGCACCAGTACCGCATTTGTGGTTTTGGTAACAACCTCTTTCTTTTTCGCAAGACATCCTGTCATTGCACCGCCGCAAATATATTCGCAATCTTCGATTGCTTCGCCTCCGGCAAGTTCAACCACACGGCCCAGCGGTATGCCAAGGGGAACTCTGAAGGTTCCAGGAGACTTTACTTCACCTGCAACTGTTACATACTTATAACAAACAGGTCTTTTTTCGGTCATTGCGTAGTATGTATTGAGCATTGTTTCAACGTTGAAAACTATAATGCCCTCTGAGATAGGAAGCTTGCCGGGCTTTACAACCTTGCCTGTAGCTTCATAAATCAAAATAACTTCATCACCTGCAGGATAGACCTCAGGGAGAAGTGAAATGGCCATATGCTTGAAGGAGTCAAGCTGTTCTTTGACTTCTTCAACTGCTTCGGTATACGCTTCCTTCACCGCAACAATTGCATTTTTTGCGCCAACAGCCTTGCGAACTGCATCAAGGGCTGTGAGAACCTCCTTTGCGAAGGTGGAAAGAAGCTGCCTGTGAAGTTTAAACAAGGGCTCACATTCTGCACAGTTGAGAATTACTGTGTCAGCCCCATCGCTGAGTTTTGCGTACGAAGGGAAACCGGCGCCGCCTGCACCAACTATTCCGCATTCCTTCATAAGCTCTTTAAGTTCTGTCATTTGCATGAGTAGTTCTCCCCTTCAAAAAAAATTTTGAAAACAGTTTATTTTGCAAACTCATTGCCGTCATCCACAATACCAACGATTGCAGCATCAACAGGAGCAGTTTCTCTACCGCAACCAATACGTGCTGCGCTGCCAAGTGCAACCAAAACATATTCGCCGATACCTGCACCGATGTTGTCGATTGCAACAAGCTGTGAATTTTTTGCAGCCATTTTTTCAATGGGTTCAACAACCATAAATTTGTTGCCAACCAAATTTTCGTTCTTGCGTGTTGAAACAACGCTGCCGATTACTTTTCCGATAATCATAATTTTTCTTCCTTTCAAGGATTAGCAAATCGGGGGCAGAGCAAGTCTGCCCCGTATTTCGCTATGTACCCGAATTAACTTATTTGAGGACGGGCAAAATCTTCTCAACATCATTGTGAGGTCTGGGAATAACGTGTGTAGCGATGATTTCGCCAAGCTTCTGAGCGTTCTGTCCACCTGCTTCAACAGCAGCCTTAACAGCACCAACGTCGCCACGAACCATAACACTAACAAGACCTGAACCGATCTTTTCTGTGCCAACGAGTGTTACGTTAGCAGCCTTAAGCATAGCGTCTGCTGCTTCAATTGCTGCAACGAGACCTCTTGTTTCTACCATACCCAATGCTTCCTGTGCCATTGTTTTTACCTCCTTTTTAATCTCTACAACTGCTTCGGCTTCTGCCGGTGCAGTATTCTTTTTCAAGTTTTCCGTATTGCCGATAACGGCAGTTTTAGCTTTAGCCTTTTTTTCTGCCATAACTAATCACTCTTTCCTTAGAACTTGGGAAGAATCTTCTCAACATCGCTGTGAGGTCTGGGAATTACGTGTGTTGCAACCAGTTCGCCGAGACGAGCAGCCATTGTGCCGCCTGCTTCAACTGCTGCCTTAACTGCGCCAACATCACCGCGAACCATAACACTAACAAGACCTGAACCGATCTTTTCTGTGCCGATGAGAACTACCTCAGCAGCCTTTACCATTGCGTCTGCTGCCTCAACTGCTGCAACGAGACCTCTTGTTTCGATCATACCTAATGCTTCCTGTGCCATTTTTAATTTCCTCCTAAAAATTTATATAGTTGTTAATTATTATTCATTGATAACTGCAATCTTGAGACCTTCCATCTTTACGTTGGTAACAAACGCCTCGTTAATCTTTTCAATGGGGAACTTATGAGTAATAAGCTCCTTAATGGGAAGACCGATTGCTATTGCTCTCTTAAGGAAGTCAAATGTTGTTGCATAGTCACGAAGTGTGTAAACCCATGAACCAACAAGTGTGATTTCCTTTGAGCACAAGTCGAAGTGGGGATTAATTGTAGCTTCTCCTCCATTGATGAAGAAGCCAAGCTCACAAAGGCCGCCGCCACTTCTGATGAACTTGTAGATGTTGCTGTGTGCAACAGGAGACCCTGTGCACTGGAATCCAAAGTCTGCAGAATGTCCTCCGAAGCTGTCCTGGACAGCTGCTGCCAGTTCTTCAATTCCCTTATGTTCCTTGAAGTTAACTGTGTGGTCAGCACCCATACGAAGGGCAAAGTCAAGTCTCTTCTGTTCGCCGTCAACTGCTGTGATGTGTTCAACACCCATTGTTCTGAGAACTGCAATACAGATAAGACCGATAGGTCCGCAACCCTGAACAACCACACGGCTGTTGAATCTGAGTATTCCTGTTGTCTTTGCTCTTTCTACTGCGTGAATAAGAACTGCGCAGGGCTCGATAAGAATTCTTGAATCAAGATCAAGGTCTGAAACGTTGAATACTGTTGAGCCGCCTCTGATAACAATATAATCAGCAAACCAACCGTTGAGGTGAATTTCGTCATCCGGAAGCAGTCCGTATACGTCTGCACCTCCTACGTTCTGCTTGTTGAGGTCAAACATTGTGATTTCAGGGTCATCCTTAAGAATTACACTTGTAACAACCTTATCGCCAACCTTGAGGGGTTTGCCTGCACTGTCCTTCTTTACATTCTTACCCATCTTAACGATTTCGCCTGTACCCTCGTGACCGAGAACCACAGGAATAAGTCCAAAGGGGTCGCGCTTGAATTCGTGAGCATCTGTTCCGCAGATACCGCAACCTTCAACCCTAACCAGCATATCGTCATCACCGATTGCAGGGATAGGATATTCCTTCAGCTCAATCTTTTCGATGTCTGTAAGGACTGCTGCACGGCACTTTTCAGGAACAGGACCTGCTGTCTTTGGAGCTGTATCTGATGTTCCCTGCATACCTGCAAGAACCTGTTTTACAATCTGTTCAATTTCAATATTGTTCATTCTATGTAATCTCCTTTCTAAAGATTTAATTTTCATCCATAATATCATCAAGAACCGATGCACCGTAGGCCGAGAGTGCAGTATCCTGTTCCTCTGAGCCGCCGCTGACACCAAGTCCGCCGACAATTTTTCCGTGATGAATCAGCGGGTCGCCGCCGCCAAAAATAACAATCTGTCCACCGTTTGTGTGCTGAATTCCATAAAGAGGTCCATCGGGTTTTGCCAATGTACTCAGCTTTTTTGTGGACATTTTAAGTGCAACCACCGTATATGCCTTGTTTAGTGCCACATCATAGCTTGCAATGTAGGAATTGTCCATACATTCGATTGCGATTGGTCTGCCTGCTTCATTTGAAACTGCAGCAACAATGTTGAGACCCATTGTCTTCGCTTTGGCTTCAACCATTGCAATCAGCTTGCGTGCCTGCTTGAGACCGAAGCGCTTTTCTTCATTCTTTGCGTCGGTGAGCTGCTTTGTTACAGCTTCTACAATACGAGTAAGCTTTTCGTCATTCATAAATGACACCTCCCGCATTATTTGTTGAGCTGCTCCATAACCTTCTTTGTAATCATTGCAACCAGTTCTGCGTCGCCGGCGTTTTCGTCATTTGAGCCACAGCTGCAAGCGCCGCCGCATCCGCCGTGACAGCTTGCCTTGCCTGCTTTTGCATTGGGGCAGAGGTTTGCAGGATGCTTTCCGGGCAGACCCATATTTCTTCTGATTTCATAAAGCTTGTCAATCTGTTCCTTTGAGAATTCCTGAGGTGTGCCAATCTGTGAAGAAAGGAACAGAAGCTCTGCATAAAATTCAAGTGATTCCATCTTGTGATAAGCCGCAAGAAGCGAATCTGAATATGCAAGTGCACCGTGGTTCTCAAGAAGAACCGCATCATAGTAGGGAAGATACTTCTCTACTGCATCGGGAATCTCCATTGTTGAGGGTGTTCCGTATTCAGCGATGGGAACACAGCCGAGAGCGATAACAGCCTCGGGCATGATGGGCTGTGTAAGGGGCTTACCTGCAATAGCATAGCTTGTTGCATAGATAGGATGAGCGTGAACAACCGCCTTTACATCAGGACGATGCTTGTAAACTCTCATATGCATTTTGATTTCAGAAGAGGGCTTGAAGCCTCTGTTTGCCTGAATAACATTGCCGTCTGCATCAACCTTGCAGATGTATTCGGGAGTCATAAAGCCCTTGCTTACGCCTGTGGGTGTGCAGAGGAACTCATTATCAGAAATTTTCACTGAAATGTTTCCGTCGTTTGCAGCAACCATTCTTCTGTCGTAAATCCTTTTGCCAATGTCGCAAATCTGTTTTTTGATTTCGTATTCTGACATCATAGTAACGAATCTCTCCTTTTATGTAAGTTATATTAATTTGCTTGTAAATTTTTGAACAATCTGTCCTACTTAAATAATACCACTATAACAGTTCTATGTCAATAGATTTTTGTGATTTTTTCTTTGTTTTTGTGGTTTTTATCTAAATTTTTGTGGTTTTCTGTCTATTGCCAGATAATCTATCAGTTCCTGAATACCCTCGCCTGTTGTTGATGAAACAAAGAACACCAACTCACAACCTGCAAGCCTGAGCCACTCTGCAGCTCGCTCGGGGTTTGCATCGGGCTGGTCAATCTGGGTAACAATGCCGATAACCTCGCGGTTCACTTGAGCTGTACAGCAGGGAGGATACAGCGAATACTGTTCTCTTGCACTGATGAGCATTCCCACAACATCCGCCTCGTAGGAATAGAGAGCCAAGGCTCTTCCCAAAATTTTGTTCTCAGCATATTCGCCGGGGGTATCAATAAGAATGTCGTGATAGTTTATGTACTGGGTTTTGTGATAACCGATTTTTTCGCCTTTAAGGGCTTGGGTGAGGGTGGTTTTTCCGCACTCGCTTCTGCCCACAAGTATCATCTTTTTCATACTATGTTCTTGTGATGGGGCAAACGGTAAAGCCCAGAGTTTCCTCAGAGTAATCACAAAGTGCCTTCAGCGACGCCTCAACCTCCGACACAGTACCTGTCACAATCAGGGTTCCGCTGAAACGGTCAACAAAGCCGATTTCGGCACCTGACGCCTTCATTGCAATGTCTGCCGCAATAATTGCAGTTTCTGCAGGTGACATGGTTACAATACCAATAGCCGCCTTTGAGTAGTCAATTGCCGGATCAAGTCCCAGCTTTTTGTAAAGAATTCTGTCAGGATTTGCAATGATGTGAGCAAGAGTAATCTGCTTACCCGGTACAAACTCCTGAATAATTCTCATTCTGTCTGAAAAATCCATAATGTCTGCCACCTGTCAACCTCCTATCCGGCAGTTAAGCCCTGTTTCTTCTACTACTTTTTCAAGCTTTTGAATTTGCTCATCGGGGATAAGGTCAATACCCTTCATTTCATAGGGTCTGCCCAGCCCCTTATACTTATCCTCGCCCAATCTGTGATAAGGCAAAAGGTGAAGCTCATCAACAGTTTTGAGACTCTTTGTGAACTGTGCAATATGCCTTATCTCCTGTTCGGTATCATTGAAGGTGGGAATCACAGGAACACGGATTATAAGTTTTTTTGCATCCACCGCAAGCTTTTTCGCATTTTCAAGAATAAGCTCATTTGGCTGAGTTGTGAACTGCCTGTGCTTTTCGCTGTTTATGTGCTTTATATCCATCAGATATAAGTCAAGGTAAGGAAGAAGCTTTTCAATCTTGTCATAGCCTGCACAGGCTGTGGACTCCAGCGCTGTGTTGATGCCCTTTTCTTTGCAGGCTCTCAGGATTGCAGCCGCAAAGTCGGGCTGTGCCAGAGACTCACCGCCGGAGAGCGTAACTCCACCGCCGCTGCGACGATAATATATTCTGTCCTTTTCGATTTCCGTCATAAGCTCTTCCACGGTGACGTCACGACCCATAACCTTCTCTTTTCCGTCAACAATCATTGTTTCGATTTCACGTTTCTGGGATTCGGGGTTGCAGCACCATTTGCATCTCAAAAAGCAACCCTTGAGAAAGATTATTGTCCGCACACCTGGACCGTCATGAACGGAAAATCTCTGGATGTCAAATATCCTTCCTGTTGTGTTTAGAAAATCGTTGTTCATTATCAAAATCCTTTTTGTTCGGTTCGGTTAATAATATCATCCTGAAGCGACTTTGAAAGTGTTGTGAACAGTGCGCTGTAGCCTGCAACTCTGACAACCAGACCCTTATACTTTTCGGGGTTCTTCTGTGCATCAATAAGTGTTTCACGACTTACAACATTGAACTGAACGTGACTTCCCTTCTGGTCAAAATAGCCTCGGATTAACGCTACAAAGCTTTCAAGTCCTGATGTTCCCTCAAGTGCCGAGGGGTGGAACTTCATATTGAAGAGCGTTCCGTTTGATGCGATGTAGTGGTCAAGCTTTGCAACAGAGTTTGCCGTCGCTGTAGGTCCGTTTACATCTCTTCCTGCCGCAGGTGATACACCGTCGGCAATAGGAGTTTTCGCAAGACGACCATCAGGAGTTGCACCTGTCTGTGCGCCAAGAGGTACGTTTGCCGAAACCGGATAAAGACCTGCTTGATACATTCCGCCACGGGGGTTCTTGTATTTTTCAATAGGCTTGGTGTATGTATAAGCAACATCTCTTGCAAATGCATCAATGTCGCAGTCGTCGTTGCCGAACTTGGGAACTTCGTTAATCAAATCAAGAATATGCTTATACTTATTGCTGCCGCCCTTTGAAACGCCGCCTGCAACCACATTTTTGTATATTTCTGCAATCTGTTCTTCGGAAACTGTAACACCCTGTTCTGCCAGACCCTTTACAACCTCAATTGTAATCCTCTGTGCATCGTTTGAATCTGCTTCTGTTCCGAAATTATTGGCAAGCGCTTCTTTAAGCTCCGCAAGGGTGAACTTTCTTTCTTCAAACACAAGCTTTCTTATTGCATAAAGTGCGTCTGCCATATTTGCAACACCAAAGCCCTGAGGACCTGTGAAGTTATAAACCGCACCGCCCTCCTGAACGCTCTTGCCTCTGCCGATGCAGTCTTCAATCATACTTGAAAGGAAGGGCAGCGGTGCACGCTCCATATGAGCAAGGTCAATTGCGTTGTCGGCATCAACCATAAGCTCAATCATATATTCTGTCTGAGCCTTGTATGCATCATAGAATTCGCAGAAGGTCGTCATCTCATTAATGTCGCCTGTCTTTATGCCAATCTGCTTGCCGTTGTCTTCGCCGTTTGAGAACACAAGCTCCATCGGACGGCACATATTGAAGAACGCCGCATCGTGCCAGCCGTCTGTTTTTCCCATTTTCTGAGGCTCAACACAGCCGATAATGTTATACTGTCTTGCATCCTCCAATGTAAGACCGCGACTTACAAGTGCAGGAATAATAACCTCGTCGTTGTAGTATGCGGGAAGACCGATACCTGTTCTGGTGAGCTCTCCTGCTCTCATCAAAAATTCGTGAGGAGTTTTGTTCCATACACGAACCGAGAGACTGGGCTGAGGAAGCATAATATGCATCGAAGCATTAAGGCACATAAAGGACAAATCGTTTGTTGTGTCAACACCATTTTTGTCCTGACCGCCTGAAATAAGGTTCTGGAAAAGACCGTAACCCGCAAAACCTTCTGCTGACAAGGCATCTCTTACCTTTGTAAAGCTGTTGAGTTTAATCCATACACAGTCCATAAGCTCCTGTGCAAACTCACGGGTAATCTTGCCATTTTTGAGATCCTTCTTATAATAAGGATACATATAAATATCAAAACGTCCGGGTGAAATTGAATGTCCGTTTGACTCGGTCTGAATCAACATCTGAACAAACCAGAAGCTCTGACAGGCTTCGTGGAAGCTCTCAGCACCGAACTGAGGAACTCTGCTACAGTTTTTACCTATGGTCTTCAATTCTTCACGTCTTGCGGGATCTGTGCATTTTTCTGCCATTTCATATGCAAGACGAGAATATCTCTGAGCAAATGTGATTGCCGCCTCGCAGCTCTCGATAACTGCATTAAGAAAAATTCTTCTCTTTACTGCGTCGCCCTTCTTCGCATCAATCGCCGCAAGTGCTGCCTTCGCCTTTTTGACAATTCCGTCATAACCGATTCGGAGAACCAGGTCATAGTCAGCAGTAACGTGACCGATACCGTTGTAGAAATAGTTTCCGGGAGTAAACACGTTTCCGCCAATTGCATCAATTGTCTCAGGACGCATATAAGAGGTTGCAAGCTCACTTGTTGTCTTGCCCTTCCAATAAGCAAATACATCCTTGAGAGCCTTTTTCGACTCCTCTGTAAGAACAAAGGGATCTGCAGCTCTTTTTTCAATTGTGTCAAACTCATCCTCAATCCATTGGAATGAAAATTCAGGGAAAATCTGACAGCTACGCTGCGACTTTGTTACACTTCCTACAACAAGCTCATCCTCGTGTATAATAATAGGAAGGTTCTCCAGAATATGTCTGAAGGCTTTTGCCCTTCTTGTGATTGTGGGCATACCCTCTGTATTTTTATAGGATTCGGTAAGCAGAACCGCACGCTCAACCTCAATTTCGGGAGCCTTTTCAAACAAAGCTTCCTTCAAACGGTCAATTCGGGGGCTCTTGGCAATGTTTTCAGAATAATATTTAGCCATAACCGTCCACTCCTTTCAAAAAGTCATACTTTTTCAGCTTCTCACTTATCTTTATTCTACCTCAAAAACAAAAAAATGTCAACACATTTCACAGAAAAAAACAGAAAAATTCCAAGAAAATCAAACTTTTAAGAAGATATTCCCTATCCCCCAATGATATTTGGGGGGTATGATGCTTCTTGTTAATAACCTTTACGGATTTTTTGCCTAAAAAAATCAAAAATAACAAAAGGAGCTGTTTAAAAACATCGTTTTTAAACAGCCCTACAATTTGGGGATAGGTAAAATTGATTCGGAACGCACAAACTGAGCCAAAGCCGTGGCTTTTGGGTACCCGAAGGTGTACTGGTGTACACCGAGAGGCGAAGCTTGTGTGTAGAAAAAAGTCTCAAGAAAGCCGAAAAATTGCATCTTTGATGCAATTTTTCAACATTATCAATTAATTTTATGCTAGGTAAAGTCCTACATCCTTTGATTTCCCCGACTTTTTGCGATCCGAACTATTTTAACAGTCCCTTTGCCTTTCTTATCTTTTCCAGGTTCTTATTGACAGCAGAACCAGCATAGGGAATATCTCAAGTCTTCCTATTATCATCGCCAAGGTCAGCACAAAGGTTGAAAGCGGCGAAAATACTGCAAAATTCTCCATAGGTCCAACCGCCGACAGACCTGGTCCGATGTTACTCAAGGTCGCCACCACGGCTGTAAAGTTTGTGGTAAAATCAAGGTTATCAAAACTGATTATCAGCAACACAGCAGCAAAAATCAGCATATATGCCACAAAGAACACATTGACACCCCGAAGGGTTTCGTGTTCCAGAACCTTTCCGTTGAGCTTCACCTTTACCGTACTCTTGGGATGCGAAATAACCTTTATTTCCTTTATGATACTCTTGAACAGAATAACAATTCGTGAAATCTTCATTCCACCGCCGGTGCTTCCTGCGCAGGCACCGCAGAACATCAACAGTACAAGAATTGTTTTTGAAAGCTGTGGCCACATATTGAAATCAGCCGTGGCATATCCCGTTGTGGTTATAATTGATGATACCTGAAAGGCACTTGTCAAAAAAGCTGTGCCTGTTGAGTCAAATCCTTCTTTTATATTAAAGAATATAACCGCAACAGCTACTGTGATTATTCCTAAATAAAACCAAATCTCTTCCATTTTAAAAGCATTCTTCGCTTTTCCCATAAGCAACAGATAATAAAATGTGAAATCAATTCCGCAAAGAGTCATAAACACGTTTATCACAATCTTCACATATGTCGAATAATCCCCCATACTCATATCACTTATTGAAAAGCCCCCTGTGCCCACCGTACCAAAGGTCAGGGTTGCCGCATCAAACCAATCAAGCCCACCAAACATCAGGAGAGCAATTTCAAGAACTGTAAAGCTCAAATAAATTCCATAAAGAATTTTTGCCGTAGACCTCACTCTGGGAACAAGCTTTCCCACAGAATGCCCGGGGCTCTCTGCTCTGACAAGATGCAGATTGCTACCGCCTGACATTGGGAGCAGGGCAACCAAAAACACAAGAACGCCCATACCGCCAATCCAATGGGTGAAGCTGCGCCAGAAAATTATCGACCTTGGCAAATCATCAAGACCCTTGAGAATTGATGCGCCTGTTGTAGTGAAGCCCGATGCAGTTTCAAACATAGCGTCAATGAAGTTGGGAATGCTTCCCGAAATCATAAAGGGAATTGCCCCGAATATACTCAAAAAAATCCAGCTGAGTGCAACTGCAGCAAAGCCTTCTTTGGCAAACATAGAACGGTCCTTAGGCTTTGCAATAACCAGCGGAATTCCCACCACCAGACAAATCAGGGCGCACACGGGGAAAACCCACTTGTTCGGCTCATCAAAAATCAAAGAGCACAAAAATGGCAGCATCATGGCAACCGCCTCAATATTCAGCACACAACCCAAAACATAAGAAATTATTCTGTAATTCATATTCTACCTCAGTATGTCGCTTATATCCTTGAATCCTCTGTTTATTGTAACAATAATCACCGTATCACCGGGAAGAATCACATCCTTGCCTCGGGGTGTGATTATGCTGCCCCTTCGGTTTATGCAGGCAATAATAATCCCCTGCTTTAACGAAAGACTTTCGATGGTCTTGTTTGAGATAGGCGAGCCTTCAACAATTCTGAACTCAAGAGCCTCTGCTTTTCCATCCAAAATGTAGTGCATTGTCTCAATGTTGCTACCGATTGAATTGTTCTTTGCACGGACAAAACGAACAATATATTCGGCGGTAATATTCTTTGGATAAATAATCGTGTCAAGACCCAAGTTTCTGATAACCTCGTCATAACCGATTCGGTTTATTTTTGTTATAACCTTTCCGCTTGTTTTTGATTTTGCATAAAGGGAAAGCATAACATTTTCTTCGTCAATGTTTGTGAGGGCAACAAAGGACTCTGCCGTTTCAATTCCTTCTTCAAGGAGCACACGGTTTTCGGTCCCATCGGCATTTATTATGTTTGCCTTGGGAATAATACTGCAAAGCAGCTCCGCTCGGGCAGGGTTCTGCTCAATAATCTTCACGTCAATTCCCGATTTGATGAGATTGTGCGCAAGATAAACAGCCGTTGTTCCTCCGCCCACAATCATACAGTCCTTAACACGGTTTGTTTTGATGCCAATTTTTTTGATGAAGTACGATGCATCCTTTATTGTTGCAACGATGCTGATGAAATCGCCCTCCTTCAGCACAAAATCACCGCCGGGAATAAATGCCTCGTCACCGCGTTCAACTCCGCACACAAGAATGTTGCAGCCCAGCTTTGAGCCGATGTCAACCAGCTTCAGGTCGCAAAGGTGCGAATCCTTCTGAATTCTGAACTTCAGAATTTCAACTCTGCCCTTGGCAAAGGTGTCAATTTGTATAGCCGAAGGAAATCTCAGGGCTCTTGCCATTTCGGTTGCTGCCGTAAGCTCGGGGTTTATAACCATATCAAGACCCAGTTCATCCTTTATAAGATGAATTTCCTTGCTGTATTCAGGATTTCTCACACGTGCAATGGTACTGCAGCTGTCGTTGAGCTTTCTTGCAATAAGACAGGTCAAAAGATTCAGCTCGTCAGAACCTGTGACAGCGATGAGAATATCCGCACTTTCAATTCCTGCCTCCGAGAGCACCTCGTTGCTTGCTCCGCTGCCCGAAACACCCATAACATCATACGAATTGACAGTATCATGCAAAACGCCCTGTCTCAAATCTATAACAGTAATATTGTGATTTTCTTCACGGCTCAGACGCTCAACCAGCTTTTCGCCGACCTTGCCCAAGCCAACAACAATTATATTCATAGCTTAATTCTCCGTAAAAAATGGAATTATGTTACCAATTATATCAAACTGCGCCTTCAAAGTCAATACGGCACTGCCTTAAAAACAGCTTTCAAAGATTTCTTTGATTCTCTCATAGTCAAGGTCAACAAAGCTCCTGACAGTTCTGGTTTTGCCAAAGGTGCAAAGTTCTGCAAGGCGTTCACAGCATTCGTCCTTTATTCCAAAGTCGCGAATTTTTGCAGGCATTCCCAGAAACTCAAAATACTCTGCCATCCGCTCAATGCCGAGGGCCGCCGCCTTCTCGTCGTCGGCAGAATCCACATCCCACACACGTCTTGCAAACTGTGCAAAACGGGGAATGTTGTGCTTGTATATATATCTTGCCCAGGCAGGATAAAGCACCGCCAGACCTGCACCGTGAGCAACCTCGTCATACTCGCCGCTCAGGGCGTGCTCAAGCTGATGAACCGCAAGAAAGCTGTCACGGCCGCAGCTGGTGATATTGTTGTGGGAAAGGCTTGACGCCCACATAATTGTGGCTCTTGCCTCATAGTCACAGGGATTTTCGATTGCGGTCCTGCCGGCATCAATCACCGACTTCAAAAGGCTTTCCGAAATTCTGTCGGTAAGGTCGGTTGGCTCACAGGGGGTGAAATATCTTTCCATCGTGTGCGCCATAATATCAACAATGCCGCAGGCCGTCTGGTATTTGCTCACCGAATATGTGAGCTCGGGATCGAGAATTGAAAACAGACACCTGAAGGCATCACAGCCGTAGCCTCGCTTCATATTCTCCTCCATATTGGTAACAACCGCATTGCCGCTCATTTCGCTTCCTGCAGCAGAAATTGTAAGAATGGTTGCAACGGGAAGAGCCTCTTTCACCTCGCTCCGTCTTGTGGGAAAGTCCCACACATCGCAGTCTGCCACAGCCCCTGCCGCAGTGTACTTTGCCGAGTCAATAACCGAGCCGCCGCCAACAGCAAGAATCATTTCGACTCCTGTATCCTTGGCAACCTTAACCGCCTCGCGGACAAAGCTGAGCTTTGGATTGGGCTCCACACCGCCCATTTCAACAACCTCAATACCATTATCTGTCAAAGACTTCATAACCCGGTCATAAAGCCCCGTTTTTTTAATACTGCCCTTTCCGTACTGCATCATAATTTTTTTGAAGCCGTAGCTCTTTATAATTTCTCCTACCTCAATATGCTTATTCCTTCCGAAAAACACCTTTGTGGGTGCGTAATATATAAAATCAAGCATTGTCTTAGCCTCCAATCTCTGTATTAGAATTATTTACCGTCCCTCGCCAAGTATCTTTATTTCTTTGCTGGCACGCACTATCATATAAATTGCCATTGTGAGAACAAAAATGCAGACCGCAGCTCCTGTTGATGCTGTCATAGTTCTGCGGAATACAGGGTCGTTTTGCTCGCCAAAGGCACTGAGCATTGCAGTTTCAAGTGACAAAATCGAAACAACTGCCGAAGCCAGACTTATCGCCTTTGCCGCCGACATCAGGGGGCTTTCATATCTGCGGTATCTCACTACATTTACCACAGCCACCGTCATTGCCGTGAAGGTATATGCCGCCATTGCGATGGTGTGAATATAATTATACTCAAAGCCTCTGTTCTGACGGACTATAAAGAACACAATTATGGCAAGCGCCTGATTCATCAGCAAAAGAAGTACGCCGCAAAATCTGTATCTTTTGAATTCTCTGATAAGATTCCTGCCGGGCACCGAAACCCTTGCGGTATCACGAAGCAAAAACAACCTCATTATAATCAACAAAAAATAGTAAGCCGCCAATGCATAAAACAGGCTGTTTTGAAGTACACACCCGACACAAGCTGCATAACTGCATACAAAATATTAAGCGACACAGAGCCAAAAAGCGAAAGCTTCACCCGAAGCGTCGGGTCATTCAGATACATTTTCACGTATCTGTTGTTTTCTTTCAGTCCCTTAACCCAGCTGCAAATTGCGGGAATCCGTGCACATACAACCGTCAAAGTATAAGCCGAAAGAAAATACGAAGCATATTTCACCCCATCGGCTGCAGTCTCATCGGCAAAAGCATAAATCAGCAGCGCCGCTGAAACTATCACAAGTAATACAGCCGCTGACCAATGGGGAAACAGCAGTTTTTTTGCAATTTTCTTATAACGCTTCATTTTTCACCCTCACCGAGATATGTCATATACTCATCTGCATCCATAGTGAAGCTGCACGCCGTACGGTTGAGGTCAAAATCATCCTCCACAACTAATATTTTAAACATATCCAATCCCCCCTTAATTCTGTCTTATATATTGTATCACATTTTAGCGCATAAATGTTAAGGTTTTGTTAAAGTTCTTTATCTTTCACACAAAAACTGCGGAGTATGTATTTACTCCGCTCTTTTCTATTTGTTTTTCACAGCATCAATTCTCTCCTGAGACTCGGCAGTTCTCTTTTTTGCTGCTGAAATCTGCTCGTCGCGCCTTGCCTGAAGAACCGCCTTGCGCTTTTCAGGGTCTCCCATTGCTGTTTTTTCAGACGTCAAGTGCACCCTTGCCGTCCCTGCTGCCCTCCTTTCTGTTTAAAAGAAAAAACGGATAATCCTGATTGGATTATCCGCAATTAAAGCAAACTATGACTTCCTACGGTAGCATTATCCGCATCAGGTTAAAGGGCCGAACTTTGATTGCTTCCTCTCAGCCGAGCACACTCAGCTCCCCTACACAATTTATTTATTCAATTTTTCATACAGCATTTATTCTACATCATAATCAATACATTGTCGACCACTTTTTGTTTAATCATTGTTCTCGATATACTCTCTATAGTAAAAATCTTTTATCTCAAGCACCCTTTCTTTAAGAATATAATTACCCTTTCGCCGTTCTATCTCCACAGAATAAGTATCAAAAAACCATTCTGTATAGGTAGCATTACTGATAGAACCGTCATTGTATACTTCCAGAAAAGCCCTGTATATATTTTTGTAGTCATCTTCTTTTTGATATTCCATAAGAGCTCTGTAAAGCTCCATAAAAACAGTATGTGCCGATTTGTCCTCCTTGCTCCAGTAATAGTTACCTTCGCCGTCGTCATAGGAATAACTCAAGCACTGAGGCGAAAGATTGACTTCAGCATACTTCTTTTCGACCCACACCACATCATCGTCAACAATATGAAACCATTTATTGATTTCCTTTCTTTTTGACTTGTCAACCTCAGGTCTGTAACGAAGGGTATCATCCCTGTAATCCCAAAGAAATTTATGATCGTTCAGCACAAAGGGCTCCAACTGCTTTTCTTCGGTATATGGAATCGAAATCGTCTGCTTTTCCAGCTTCGTATTGCCGTTTTCATCCATTGTTACCATATCAATAGTGAGCTTTGTCAAAGTTTTGTATTGCTTCACCTCATGCAGAATATATGTAACATCATCAACCAATACTGACCTGACAAACGCCTCAGGATAGGGAATCACACGCAGAGGTTTTTTAAATCTCTCGAACATAATAAAGAATTTCCTCCTGTATTCTGCAGTTTTCTATAATATCATATCACAAATACCGAAAAATTCAAGTGTTTGACAAAAAATTTGCAGACAATCAAGAAGATTGTCTGCAAAAACATAATTTTGAATTTTTAGAAGAACAGAGTCAGAATAAAAATTCCAATAACAGATGCAAGACCCATAACCAAGGTCAGCAAGGTCTGGGTTTTGTAGCCCTGCTGAGGCGTCATCCTTCCGAAGTTTGTAACCACCCAGAAATATGAGTCGTTTGCGTGAGATACGGTCATAGCACCTGCGCCGATTGCCATAACGCTGAGCGCCGCAAGAACAGGTGTGTCGAGACCCATCGGAGCCATCAGAGGTGCCATAATGCCTGCAGTAGTAGTGATTGCAACTGTTGATGAGCCCTGTGCAGTCTTCAAAATCGCAGCCAGCAGGAAGGGGAAGAATATTCCCATATTCATCAAAAATCCTGCATTGTCGATTATGTACTGCACCATTGTGGTTGAAGAAATAACCTTTCCTAAAACGCCGCCGGCAGCAGTAACAAAGAGAATGGGACCTACTGTCTTTAAGGTATCATTTGTAATGTCATAAAACT
>JAZOCL010000024.1:0-14036 GCA_045596485.1 Clostridia bacterium | reverse complement strand
TGAAAACACAGTTTTCACAATGATTTGCTAAATTTAGCAAACCAAAATATTATAATATTTCACCGACATTTATTATAATGAAGGCATCTTAGGGAAAAACGTTAAACACGTTTTTCCTCGTCAAAATGTTATTTTGACGAGGAAATTGCAATGCAATTTCCCGATACTTCATTGCAACGAGGTTCTCGAAAATTGTTTTTTTAACAATTTTCCAAGTAGCAAATGCCTTGCTACACTGAAACAGCGTTATCACGCTGTTTCGCTAGAGAACACTCGTTATTTCAAAGGACAGGTCCAACCAAACTTATCTTCAATCTTGCCCCACTGGATACCTGTGAGAGTGTCATAAAGATGCTGTGTAACTTCGCCTATCTTTCCTTCGTTAACTGTAAAAATCTTACCCTTGTAGCTGAGCTCACCAATAGGTGAAACAACAGCTGCTGTTCCGCAGCCCCACGCTTCTTCAAGAGTTCCGTCAGCCATTGCCTGTTCAAGCTCGTCAATGCTGAGAAGGCGTTCAGAAACATTATAGCCTTCGCTCTTGAGAACCTCAATGCAAGACTTGCGTGTGATACCAGGAAGAATTGAACCTGAGAGCATTGGTGTAACGATTTCGCCGTTGATTTTGAACATAACGTTCATTGCACCAACCTCTTCGATGTACTTTCTTTCAACACCGTCAAGCCACAAAACCTGTGAATATCCCTGTTTTTCAGCACGCTCACCTGCACGGTTGCTTGCTGCATAGTTTCCGCCGCACTTTGCATAGCCCGTACCGCCACGAACTGCACGAACATCCTGGTCTTCAATCATAATCTTAACTGGGTTGATACCTTCTTTATAGTAGCTGCCAACAGGTGATGCGATAATCATAAATTTAGCATTATGAACAGCGTGAACACCCAGAGTTTCATCATTTCCGAACATAAAGGGACGGAGATAAAGTGAAGTTCCCGGAGCAGAAGGAGTCCATTCCTGCTCAAAGGCAACAAACTTTTCAAGAATTTCCATTGCCATATCCTCATCAATCTGAGGGAGACAAAGTCTTTCTGCAGAGTTGTTCATTCTGCGGATGTTTTCGATGGGTCTGAACATCTGAACCTTTCCGTCTGCACGGCGGTATGCCTTGAGCCCTTCAAAGATTTCAGAGCCATAATGGAGAACTGTTGAAGCAGGATGAATTTCAAAGGGACCAAAGGGTACTATTCTTGCATCATACCAGCCTTTTTCAGCAGAATAATCCATTATGAACATATGGTCGGTAAAAATTTTACCGAAGCCCAAAGAAGATGCCTCAGGCTTTTCCTTGGGGCAAGCTGTTTTTGTAATTGTTATATTCATTTAAAACATCTCCTAAACCAAATTTTTAGCAATCTGCACCAATCTGCATCGCCTTTTTATTGACATCAAGCATATCTGCACGCTTCGCAGAAATAACCTTTTTAAGAGCCGCTTCAACTCCATCTTCGGTGAAGCCGTCTGTTGCTTTCAGGAGCTTTCCTGCAATAATCATATTTGCAAGAGTAGGCATATCGTTGTCAGAGGCAAGCTTTGTTGCGGGCACATAATAAACCGTAACATCATCACGCTTAACCTTTCTCTCGATAAGAGTTGAATCAACAATGATAATACCGCCCGGAGCAACTGAGTCCTCATATTTGTCAAGTGAGGGAAGATTCATCGCAACCAGAACATCGGGAGTTGAAACAATAGGTGAACCAACGGGCTCGTCACTGAGAATAACGCTGCAGCTTGCAGTACCGCCTCTCATTTCGGGACCGTATGAGGGAAGCCAGCTTACCTCTTTGCCTTCAACAAGACCTTTGTATGCAAGGAATTTTCCTGTGAAAAGAATTCCCTGACCGCCGAAGCCGGCAATCAACATCTGTGTTGTGCTCATTATTTCTCCTCCTTTGCAGCATCTGCTGTTCTGTCTTTGTAAACACCCAAGGGATAATAAGGAAGCATATTCTCATCAATCCACTTGAGAGCATCCTGAGGAGTCATACCCCAGTTTGTGGGACAGCTTGAAACAACTTCAACCAGAGAGAAGCCCTTGCCGTCAATCTGATTCTGAAAAGCCTTTTTGATAGCCTTCTTTGCATTCTTCACGTTCTTCACATTGTTTACGGTAACTCTTTCGAGATATTCGGGACCGTCAAGAGTTGAGAGCATTTCGCAAACCTTGATGGGATAACCGCAATGGTTTACGTCACGACCGTAGGGCGAGGTCTGTGTAACCTGACCGGGAAGTGATGTGGGCGCCATCTGACCGCCTGTCATACCGTAAATTGCGTTATTGATGAAGATAACTGTTATGTTTTCGTTTCTTGCAGCAGAATGAACGGTTTCTGCCATACCGATTGATGCGAGGTCGCCATCTCCCTGATATGTAAACACAATATGGTTTTCGGGGTCTGAACGCTTTACGCCTGTTGCAACAGCAGGAGCACGTCCGTGAGCTGCTTCAATCATATCACAATTAAAATAATTGTATGCCATAACCGAGCATCCAACCGGCGCAATACCAATTGTCTTTCCTTCGATACCCAGCTCGTCAATAACCTCTGCCACAAGACGGTGAACAATACCGTGTGTGCAGCCGGGACAGTAATGCATCTGCACGTCTGCCAGAGCCTTTGGTTTTTCAAAAACTACCATTATTTTGCACCTCCGTTTGCTGCTTTTTTGATTGCGTCAAGAACCTGCTCGGGTGAGGGAATCATACCGCCCACACGGTTACAAAGTGTAACGGGAACCTTGCATTCTGATGCAAGCTTGACATCTTCAATCATCTGACCCATTGAAAGCTCAACAGAAATAATCTCGCGAACCTTATCTGCCGCCTTCTTATAGGGTGCATTGGGGAAAGGCCAGAGTGTGATTGGTCTGATAAGGCCGACCTTGATACCCATTTCTCTTGCCGCATTTATTGCATTCTTTGAAACTCTTGCCGCAATACCGAATGCTGTAACACAGATTTCTGCATCTTCCATCATATATTCTTCGTACATACATTCGTTTTCTTCAATATACTTATACTTTTCAAATCTTTCAAAGTTTGATTTTTCCAGCTCATCCGGAACAAGGAACAGAGAGTTCACAATATTGTGAGGTCTTTCGCATTTTGTTCCTGTTGTTGCCCAGGGCTTTTCGATTGGTTCGCCGATTTCGTAGTCAAGTGAAACAGGCTCCATCATCTGACCCATTGTTCCGTCTGCCAGAACCATCGAGGTCATTCTGTATTTGTCGGCAAGCTCAAAGCCCTTGACGGTAAGGTCTGCCATTTCCTGAACTGAGCTGGGAGCAAGAACTATCATATGAAAGTCGCCGTGTGCACCGCCCTTTGTAGCCTGAAAATAGTCAGACTGTGAGGGCTGAATACCACCGAGCCCGGGACCGCCACGCTGAACGTTGATTACCAGCGAAGGAAGGTCTGCACCTGCAAGGTACGAAATGCCTTCGCCTTTCAGCGAAATACCGGGGCTCGAAGATGAGGTCATAACCCTCTTGCCTGTTGAAGCAACGCCGTAAACCATATTGATTGCAGCAATTTCGCTTTCTGCCTGAAGGAATGTTCCGCCGATTTTGGGCATTCTCTTTGCCATATATGCAGCGATTTCTGTCTGGGGTGTGATAGGATAACCGAAATAGTGACGGCATCCTGCCAAAATAGCAGCTTCGGCAATTGCCTCGTTGCCTTTCATCAAAACTTTATCTGCCATTTTATGTACCTACCTTTCTACTGTGATAATACAATCCGGACACATTGTTGCACAGAATGCGCAGCCGATGCAGTCTTCAGGCTTTGCCGCCTCAACCGGATGATGACCCTTTTTGTTGATTTTGTCTTTTGCAAGGATGAGTACATTCTTGGGACAAGCATCAATGCACAGTCCGCAGCCCTTGCAGTTATCTGTTTTGAAAGTAAGTTTTGCCATAGTATAACCTCTCCTTTAACTTAACTTTTTTTGTAGTTTCATTGCAAACAGGTTCGGAATTTTGCCGACCAGCTCATCTGAAAGCTCTTCACTGACGGTTGTCATCACGACGGGAATCCCCGCAAGCTGTGAAATTTCGGATGCGTAAGCCGCAGAATCCAGCACGTCGTCTGCTGTTGTTTCATTGCCTAAGTTTGAATTATTTATAATCCCTGTAAAGGGAATTTTTCCAGCTTGTTCGATTTCTCTCATAATCTCAACTGTTGATTCTGCATCAGGAGTCAGCGGACGGTATTTGTTCACCACAAACAGCATATCAAAATTGTTTTCTTTAAGAATTGACTGTGAATATCTGCCAAGAGCATAAGCTCCTCTGTCGTCGCCACCTATATCAACAATTGTCATAATATCAAGATTGTCAATCACCGAATACATTTCCTGCGGAAGGGCAGGAATATCAACGTTTGAGTTTGCGTATTCGGAGCAAATAAGTCTTATTCCCTGTTCTTCAAGCTCCTGCTGACTGTCCTTTGTTCTGAAATAAGGATTTACGATGTCAATGTCGGCTATTGCAACATTATCAAACTCCTTTTTCAAAGCAAAAGCCATATTCACGGCAATATTGGTTTTTCCGCTGCCGTAATGCCCTGCAAGAAGGGTAATTCTTTTAAAACTGTGCTTCATACCAAAAACTTCCTCACATAATACATAAAAACACCCATCTCAAAACAAACTTTGAGACGGGTGCAAAACACTCGCGGTACCACTCAAATTGCGGAAATGCCTCCGCCACTCATCAGGATCCAACAATCCTCTATGCCTTAACGCAGCAATCACGGAAGATATCTACTCACGGAACATATCCGCTTTCTGACCTTCAGCTCGGAAGTGAGGGGTACATTGAAGCTGACCCTATCGGTTTACACCAACCACCGACTCTCTCAAAGCCGCCACGCTTCGTACCTTCTTCGTCATAGCTTTTTGAAACAATAGAGTTATTATATCACCGTAATATTTTGTTGTCAATAGTATTTCTGTAATTTTTTTAGATTTTTTGTCAACAATATTATATATCATATGAATTATTATAATTGTGATTATAACATCTTAATGTAAAGTCTTTATTTCGCATCATTATTCAAAATATTTAATATTTTTCTATTGACACAGACTCTCAAAAGTGTTAAAATATATGAAAATGTCAGAAAGGAAACCACCATGAACTGTATTTTAAAAGACGCAATGGTTTATATAAATAAAGAGTTCACAAAGAAGGATGTATTCATTGTTGACGGCACAGTCACCTTTGAACACAGTCCTCTTTTTTTTGATTTTCAGGTTATTCCTTTTAACGGTAAATATATTTTCCCCGGTTTTACAGATGTTCACGTTCATCTGAGAGAGCCGGGTTTTTTGTATAAAGAAAATATCGAAACCGGAACAAAGGCTGCAGCCCGCGGCGGATACACTGCTGTGTGCTCAATGCCCAACCTGAACCCTTCTCCCGACTCTGCCGAAAATCTTCAGGTTCAGCTTGATGCAATCAAAAGGTCTGCTGTAATCGAAGTACACCCCTTTGGAACAATCACCAAGGGCAGCAAGGGCGAAGAGCTCTCCGATATGGAGGCACTTGCCGAAAAGGCTGTCGGCTTCTCTGATGACGGCAAAGGCGTTCAAAGCGACGATATGATGCGTGAAGCAATGAAAAAAGCAAAAGCTCTCGGCAAAATCATTTCTGCCCACTGCGAGGACAACTCACTCCTCCGCGGCGGCTATATTCATGACGGTGAATATGCAAAGGCGCACGGTCACAAGGGCATCTGTTCAATGAGCGAATGGGGTCAGATAAAGCGTGACCTTGAGCTTGTCAGAGAAACAGGCTGCGCATACCACGTATGCCACATTTCAACAAAGGAAAGTGTTGAGCTTATCCGCAAGGCAAAAGCCGAGGGTCTTGATGTAAGCTGCGAAACCGCACCACACTATCTTGTGCTCAGTGACAAGGACCTTCAGGAAGACGGACGCTTTAAAATGAATCCCCCTCTTCGCAGCGAGGAAGACCGTCTGGCACTCATTGAGGGGGTTTGCGACGGAACAATTGATATGATTGCAACCGACCACGCTCCCCACTCTGCGGAAGAAAAATCAAAAGGTTTGAAAGACAGTCTTATGGGAATTGTTGGGATTGAAACCGCTTTCCCCATACTTTACACAAATCTTGTAAAAACTAAAATAATCACCCTCGAAAAGCTTATTGAGCTGCTCCACGACAATCCCTGCAAGCGCTTCGGTATCGGCTGTGACATTGCAGAGGGCGCAAAGGCAAGCTTAACAGTTTTCGACCTTGATTGTTCTTATAAAATAGATACAAATGACTTTCTGTCAATGGGAAAAAGCACCCCCTTCGAGGGAGCTCAGGTCTACGGCAAGTGTCTCTTGACAATTGCCAACGGCAAAATCGCTTGGCAGGAATCGTAAAAAATTTCAGGAGGAAAAGGAAAAATGGCAAAAAGAACAGATCTCAAAAAAATTCTCATTATCGGCTCAGGTCCCATTGTAATCGGTCAGGCCGCAGAATTCGACTACGCAGGAACACAGGCTTGTCTTGCCCTCAAGGAAGAAGGCTATGAAGTTATTCTTGCAAACTCAAACCCAGCAACAATTATGACCGATACAACAATTGCGGACAAGGTTTATATGGAACCTTTAACTTTAGAATACATCGCAAAAATCATCCGCCACGAACGCCCCGATGCAATTGTTCCCGGTATCGGCGGACAGACAGGTCTCAATCTTGCAATGCAGCTTGAGAAAAAAGGTGTTCTCAAGGAGTGCGAGGTTGAGCTTCTCGGCACAAAGAGCGAAAGCATTGAACGTGCCGAAGACCGTGAGCTCTTCAAGGAGCTTTGTCAGTCAATCGGAGAGCCTGTCATCCCTTCAGAAATCACATACTCACTTGACGAAGCAAAGGAAGCCGCAAAGAAAATCGGCTACCCTGTTGTTCTCCGCCCCGCCTTTACTCTGGGCGGCACAGGCGGCGGCTTTGCTTATAACGAAGAAGAGCTCATTGAGGTCGGAACAAACGCCTTCAAGCTTTCTCCCGTTCATCAGGTTCTTATCGAAAAGAGTGTTAAGGGCTTCAAGGAAATTGAGTTCGAAGTTATGCGCGACTCCAAGGACAACGCAATTACAATCTGCGGTATGGAAAATATTGACCCTGTGGGTATTCACACAGGTGACTCAATTGTTGTTGCGCCTATTATGACCCTCAATGACCACGACCTGAAAATGCTCAATGACAGCGCAATTAAAATTATTCGTGAGCTCAAGATTGAAGGCGGCTGCAACGTTCAGTTTGCACTCCATCCCACAACCTCCGAATACTATCTCATTGAGGTTAACCCCAGAGTTTCACGTTCATCTGCTCTTGCATCAAAGGCAAGCGGCTACCCCATAGCAAGAGTAACTGCAAAGATTGCTGTAGGTATGGCTCTTGAGGATATTACTATCGCAAACACAACAGCAGCCTTTGAACCAAGGCTTGACTATGTTGTTGCAAAGTTCCCCCGCTTCCCCTTTGATAAATTTGCCACAGCCACCAACAAGCTGGGCACACAGATGAAGGCAACAGGCGAGGTTATGGGAATCGGCTCAACTCTCGAAGAATGTATGCTCAAGTCAATTCGTTCACTTGAAATTGGTGTAAATCATATCTGGATGTCAAAATTCGAAAATATGTCCGTTGAAGATATGCTTAATTATATCAAGGAATTTCGTGACGACAACATTTATGCCGTTGCTCAGCTTATGAGAAAGGGCGTAAGCCTTGACACACTTCACGAAATCACAATGATTACCCCCTACTTCCTTGAAACAATCAAAAAGATTGTTGACTTTGAAACAATTATCAGAGAAAACAAGGGCAGCATTGAAACACTAAAGCAAGCAAAGGTTATGGGCTTTAGCGACCCCTTCATTGCAAAGCTCTGGGGAGTTCCCGAAATCGAGGTCTATAAGCTCAGAAAAGAAAACCACATCTTCCCAATCTACAAAATGGTTGACACCTGCCACACAAATGCATACATCCCCTACTTCTACTCAAGCTACACAGGCGAAAATGCATCCGTTATTACTGACAAAGAAAAGCTGGTTGTTCTGGGTGCAGGTCCCATCCGTATCGGTCAGGGTGTTGAATTTGACTATTCAACAGTTCACGCTGTTACAACAATCAAAAAGTCAGGCTATGAAGCAATCATCATAAACAACAATCCCGAAACAGTTTCAACCGACTACACAACAGCTGACAAGCTTTATTTTGAGCCTCTCACTCCCGAGGATGTAATGAACATCATCCACTTTGAAAATCCTCAGGGTGTTATCGCATCACTTGGCGGTCAGACAGCAATCAACCTTGCTCAGCCTCTCACCGACCGTGGTGTTGATATTATCGGCACAGACTGCGAAGCAATTGACAGAGCAGAAAATCGTGACGCTTTTGAAAAAATCCTCAAAAAACTGAACATTCCCCAGCCTAAGGGCAAGGCAGTTACAAAAATCGAAGACGGTGTCAGGGCTGCCGAGGAAATCGGTTATCCCGTTCTGGTACGTCCCAGCTTTGTTCTGGGCGGACGTGCAATGCAGATTGTTGCAAACGAAGACCAGCTGAGACATTATCTCAAAACAGCCGTTGAAATTGATGAGGACAAGCCTGTTCTTGTTGACAAGTATATCATTGGCAAGGAAGTTGAAATCGACGCAATCTGCGACGGCAAGGATGTATTTGTTCCCGGCATTATGGAGCTTGTTGAACGTACAGGTATCCACAGCGGTGACTCAATCAGCGTTTATCCTTCCTTCAGCATTTCAAAGAAGGTTAAAAAGACAATTCTCAAATATGCAAAACAGCTCGGACTGGGTATCGGAATTGTAGGTCTTTATAACATTCAGTTTATCGTTGACAAAAATGATGATGTTTATATCATTGAGGTTAACCCCAGATCTTCAAGAACTGTTCCCTTCCTTTCAAAGGCAACAGGCTACAGCCTTGCGGATATTGCAACCGAGGTTATTATGGGCAAATCTCTCAAGGCGCAGGGTATTACAGAGGTTTATCCCAAAGAAAAAGACCGTTGGTATGTAAAGGTTCCCGTGTTCTCCTTCAACAAAATTCGCGGACTTGACGCATATCTTTCACCCGAAATGAAGTCAACAGGCGAAGCAATCGGCTACGACGACAAGCTCAATCGGGCATTATACAAGGCTCTTCAGGCATCAGGAATGCATCTTCAGAACTACGGCACAGTTCTTGCAACCATTGCTGACAAGGACAAAGAAGAGGCCCTTGAGCTTATTCGCAGATTCTACAACCTGGGCTTTAATATTCAGGCAACAAAGGGTACTGCAGAATTTCTCAAGAAGAACGGAATCCGCACTCATATGCTGAAGAAAATCAGCGAAGACACCGAAGAGATTCCCTCTGCAATCCGTCAGGGACACATAGCATACATCATCAACACAAGTGATGTTTCGGGCGCAGGCTCAAATCTCAATGACGGTCACGAAATCCGCAGATGTGCAACAGAAAACAATGTGAATATCTTCACCTCTCTCGATACAGTTTCGGTTCTTCTGGACGTTCTCGAAGAAAATACAATCACAATTTCAACAATTGACGCTTAAGGAGCAAATTTCATGGTAAAACAGGAAATTTTTACAATAGAAAGTAATCAAAAAATTGCAAAAGACATTATGCTGCTGAAAATGTCCGGTGACGTCAGCAGCATCACCAAACCCGGTCAGTTTGTTAACATTCAGATTGACGGTTTGTATCTCAGAAGACCTATTTCGATTTGCGACTATTCCGAAGGCTCGCTCACTCTTATCTATAAAATTGTGGGCGAGGGCACCAAAATTATGAGCACATACGAAGTCGGCAAAAAGTTAGATATTCTTTCTGGACTGGGCAACGGCTTTGATACTTCAAAGAGCGGCGACACACCTCTGCTTATAGGCGGCGGTGTTGGGGTTCCCCCGATGTATAATCTTTGCAAAAAGCTGATTGCAGAAGGTAAGAAGCCTACTGTAATCTTAGGCTTCAACAGCAAGGATGACGTGTTCTTTGAAGATGAATTTAAGGCTCTGGGTGCAGAGGTTATCGTTGCCACAGCCGACGGAAGTCACGGGCTCAAGGGATTTGTCACCGACGCTATGAAGGACATTGATTATTCATACTTCTTCACCTGTGGACCTTTGCCAATGTTCAAGGCAATTGAAGCTATTGCAAAAACTTCGGGGCAGTACAGCTTTGAAGAACGTATGGGCTGCGGCTTTGGTGCATGTATGGGCTGCTCGTGCAAAACAAAGTACGGAAACAAGCGTATATGCAAGGACGGTCCCGTTCTGGAAAGGGAGGAAATCATATGGTAAACACAAAAGTTACTCTCAACGGTATCACTCTTGATAACCCAATAATTCCTGCCAGTGGAACCTTTGGTTTTGGCTATGAATTTGCAGAAATCTACGATATAAATTGTCTTGGAACCTTTTCCTTCAAGGGAACAACCAAGGATGCAAGATTTGGTAATCCCACCCCAAGAATTGCGGAATGCAAATCAGGTATGATAAACTCTGTCGGACTTCAGAATCCGGGTGTTGAAGCTGTAAAAGCCGTTGAGCTTCCAAAGCTCAGAGAGGTATTCTCGAAGCCCGTTATGGCAAACGTAAGCGGTTTTTCGGTTGAAGATTATGTCTATACCTGTGAGCAGCTTGACAGCGAAGAACAGATTGGCTGGTTTGAAGTCAATGTTTCCTGTCCCAACGTTCACGGCGGCGGTATGAGCTTTGGAACATCTCCCGAAGCTGCTGCAGAAGTTACAAAAGCAGTTAAAGCAGTTACAAATAAGCCTGTCATAATCAAGCTTTCACCCAATGTCACCGACATTGTTTCAATAGCAAAGGCCTGCGAAGAAGCCGGTGCAGACGGAATCAGCCTTATCAACACTCTTCTCGGTATGCGGATTGACCTGAAAACAAAAAAATGTGTTATCGCAAACAAAATGGGCGGTTTTTCGGGTCCTGCAATCTTCCCTGTTGCTGTCCGTATGGTTTATCAGGTGTATGAAGCAGTTAACATTCCTATCATCGGTATGGGCGGCGTTTCAACTGCCGAAGATGTTATCGAAATGATGCTGGCAGGAGCAACGGCTGTTCAGGTCGGGGCTGCAAATCTTGTTAACCCCTTTGCTTGCAAGGAAATTATAGAAAATCTTCCGTCTGTTATGAAAAAATACGGAATTTCAGATTTAAATGATATTATAGGAGGTGCCCACTAATGGGAAAAGACGTAATTATTGCCTGCGACTTTGCAGGAAAGAAAGAAGTATTTGACTTTCTGGACAAGTTCACCGATGTAAAGCCTTTTGTCAAAATCGGTATGGAGCTCTTCTATGCTGAAGGTCCCGAAATCGTGCGTGAAATCAAAAAACGCGGTCACAAGATATTCCTTGACCTGAAGCTTCACGACATTCCCAATACCGTAAAAAAATCAATGGCTGTGCTCAGCCGTCTTGATGTTGATATGACAAACCTTCACGCTTCAGGAACCGTTGCAATGATGGAAGCCGCTCTCGAAGGACTCACACGTCCCGACGGCACACGCCCCATTCTTATTGCTGTAACACAGCTCACTTCAACAAGTGAAGAAAAAATGAAGGACGACCTTCTCATCAACGAGCCCATCGACAAGGTTGTTATGCACTACGCAACCAATGCAAAAAAAGCAGGACTCGACGGTGTTGTATGCTCACCTTTGGAGGCAGAAAAGGTTCACAACACCTGCGGCAGAGATTTTGTTACAGTTACTCCCGGTGTTCGATTTGCTGACGGCGACAAAGGCGACCAGGTTCGTGTTATGACCCCTGTCGATGCAAAGGCAATCGGCTCTGACTACATTGTTGTGGGCAGACCCATCACAGCAGCCGAAGACCCTGTGGCAGCATACAAGAGATGTGTTGCAGAATTTATTGGATAATTTTAGACAAGGAGATATAAAAATGAAAGAATTAATTGCAAAAGACTTACTGAAAATCAAGGCTGTATTTTTCAGACCTGAAGAGCCCTTCACTTGGGCAAGCGGAATCAAGAGCCCTGTATACTGCGACAACCGTCTCACCCTCAGCGATATTTCTGTTCGAAATGATGTTGAAAACGGACTTGCAAAGCTTATCAAAGAAAATTACCCCGAAGCAGAGGTTCTTATGGGAACATCAACAGCAGGTATCGCTCATGCCGCAATCACAGCACACCTCCTCGACCTCCCTATGGGTTATGTCCGCAGCGGTGCAAAGGATCACGGCAGACAGAACCAAATTGAAGGACGTCTCGAAAAAGGCAATAAGGTTGTTGTTGTTGAAGACCTTATTTCAACAGGCGGCAGCGTTATTGAGGTTGTGAACATCCTCCGTGAAGCCGGTGTCGAGGTTCTGGGTATTGTTTCAATCTTTACATACGGTATGCAGAAGGGTCTTGACAGACTTGCGGCTGCTGATGTAAAGAACGTCAGCCTTACAAACTTTGACGTTATCGCTGAGGTTGCAGCTCAGGAAGGCTACATCAAGCCCGAGGATGTGGACAGACTTATCGCATTCCGCAATAATCCTTCAGACGAAAGCTGGATAAACGCATAATGGTTCTTTCGGATGTTTTAAAAACTGTATAGAAAGGATTGATTGTAATGAGAAGTGTTATTGATATAAAAGACCTTTCAAAGTCAGAACTCAATGAGCTTGTTGCAGTTGCAGAAGATATTATCGAAAATCCTGACAAATACGCACACAAATGCGACAGAAAAAAGCTTGCAACTCTGTTCTTTGAGCCCTCAACCAGAACAAGACTCAGCTTTGAAGCTGCAATGTATGAGCTGGGCGGTCATGTTCTTTCAATGTCTGACGCAGGCTCAAGCTCTGCTTCAAAGGGCGAAAGTGTTGCAGATACTGCAAAAACAGTTTCGTGCTATGCAGATATTATCGCAATGCGCCACCCCAAAGAGGGTGCACCACTGGTTGCTGCAATGAATGCTTCAATCCCTGTTATTAATGCAGGTGACGGCGGTCACAACCACCCCACACAAACTCTTGCCGACCTTCTCACCATTCACAGAGAAATGGGAACCTTTGACAATCTGACAATCGGACTTTGCGGTGACCTTAAATTCGGCAGAACAGTTCACTCACTTATTTCAGCAATGACCCGATATAACAACATTAAATTTATCCTTATTTCTCCAAATGAATTAACCGTTCCGGGCTACGTGAAAAAGGTTATTCGAGAAGCCGGTGCAGAATATATTGAAACCACCGACCTTCTTGAGCATATGCCTCAGCTTGACATTCTTTATATGACCAGAGTTCAGCGAGAAAGATTCTTCAACGAAGAAGATTATCTAAGGCTCAAGGACAGCTACATTCTCACTCCCGAAAAGCTTGCAACAGCAAAAAAAGAGCTTTGCATAATGCATCCGCTGCCCCGTGTAAACGAAATCAGCGTTAAGGTCGATAACGACCCCAGAGCCTGCTACTTCAAACAGGTACTCAACGGAAAATATATGAGAATGGCATTAATTCTTAAATTACTGGGGGTGGAATAGTTGAATATTGATTCAATCAAAAACGGATATGTAATTGACCACATTGAAGCAGGCAAGGGAATGGAAATATACAACCTTCTTCGTCTCGACCTTCTTGACTGTTCTGTTGCAATAATCAAGAATGCAACCAGCTCAAAAATGGGTAAAAAGGACATAATTAAGATTGATGCTCTCATTGACCTTGATATGGATATTCTGGGCTATGTTTCTCCTGATGCAACAGTTGACATCATCCGAGACCAGAAGCTTGTTGAAAAGAAAAAAATGAGTCTTCCTGAAAAGCTCGTTGACGTTATTTTCTGCAAGAACCCGCGTTGCATCACAACAACCGAGCAGGAGCTCACAAACATATTCCATCTCACCGACAAAGCCGAAAAGGAATATCGCTGCGCATACTGCGAAGCAAAAGGTGAATAAAAAATATACAAGTCAAGACCACCGGCTTAGCCGGT
>JAZOCL010000023.1:0-36495 GCA_045596485.1 Clostridia bacterium | reverse complement strand
TGGCCTCCGACTTTATGAACAAAATAATTCTTAACTGGCTTGAACAGGGCTTCAAAACCGTTGAGCAGGTCAAGGCGGCGGACGAGGTGTTCAAAATCAAAAGCTCACCCACCAAGACCAAAACCGGCGGCAAGAAGAGCAAATTCAACAACTATGAGGATACAAACAAACCCGACTATTCGAATTTTGCGGAACAAATACTTAGCGATATGCTGGAGGAGTGAGAGCTATGGAATCGGCTTATGTGCTTGCAAGCCGCGAGCTTGAGAATATACGCCTGAAAAATCAGGCAGAGCAGTCAAGACGTCATATGGAGGTTTGCACCAAAATTCCGCAGTTTGCGGAGCTTGAGACACAGCTTATGAAAAACGGAACAGGGCTTCTGAGCTGTATTCTTGACAAAAAGAACAATTTTGAAGAAGTAAAAGCAAGTATAAAGGAGCTGCAGAAGAAAAAAGCTGAATTGCTTGTGGCAAACGGTTTTTCTGCGGATTACACAGATGATATATACAGCTGCAGCCTTTGCCGTGACACAGGCTTTGTTGAGGGCAGACGCTGTGTGTGCCTGAAAAACCTTATTGCAAAACATATTGGCGCAAATTCAAACCTTACGGAGTTTATGCGTGAACAGACCTTTGACAGGTTTGATATGTCGCTTTTTGCAGGACAGAGTACAGATGACGGAAGGGTTCTGAAGGTTATGCAGGTTGTGTGTGATACAGCCCTGACTTTTGCAAACAGCTTTGATGAAACACACGAAAACTTACTTTTGCTGGGCAATGCAGGAACAGGCAAGACCTTTGTTTCGAGCTGCATTGCAAACCGTGCTATAGAAAGAGGAAAGTCGGTATACTATCAGACCGCATTCAGACTTTTTGAGCTGTTTGAAGGAGCCAAGTTCGGGAAAGGCGACGAGGACGCAGCCGAGATTGTTAAGTATGTCTATGACGTTGACCTTTTGATTATCGACGATTTGGGAACTGAATTTGTGACACAGTTCACATCGGCTGCCCTGTTTGACATTATAAATGCAAGAATCACAGCGGGAAAGAGTACGATTATATCCACAAATCTCAGCTTTGAGACCTTGTCGGATACGTACAGCCAAAGAATTACATCAAGGTTTGTGGGAGAGTATAAAATTCTTCAGACCTTGGGCGAGGATATAAGAAAAATCAAAAAATCTAGAGGAAAGATTTGACATTGCGGCAAGGAGGAGTTGTTATGAAGATGTCAGAAAAACTCGGAAATTTGAAAAAGAAGCTGGGGTTTGATGCCTTGACCTTTAAAGGCGGAATTCATCCCGACGATATGAAGGAGACAACAAAAAACAGACCTGTTATTGACCTTACGCCGTCAGATGAAATGGTTTATCCCTTGTCACAGCACATCGGTGCTCCTGCAACTCCTTGTGTTCAGGTGGGTGACAGAGTTCTTATGGGTCAGAAGCTCGCCGAAGCAGGAGGCTTTGTTTCGGCAAACGTTCACGCATCGGTTTCGGGAACGGTTACGGCAATTGAACCCAGAATGCATCATTCGGGGAACAAGGTTATGTCTGTTGTTGTTGAAAACGACGGTCAGGACGAAATGTGCCCCGACATTGCTCCCAAGGACTGGAGAGCTATGTCTGCAAAGGAAATCGTTGAGATTGTTCGTGAAGCCGGCATTGTGGGTATGGGCGGTGCTACCTTTCCCACTCACGTGAAGCTCAGCCCTCCGCCGGAAAAAAAGATTGAGTATGTTATTGTGAACGGCGCAGAGTGTGAGCCATATCTCACATCAGACCACCGTGCAATGCTTGAGACCCCTGAACAGATTATTGAAGGTCTGAAGATTCTTATGAAGATTTTTGACCTGAAGGAGGGTTACATTGCAATTGAAACAAACAAGCCCGATGCCATTAAGGTTATGAAGGAGTTTGCGGCAAAGGAGAGAGAGGCAAAAATCAACGTTGTGAAGGTGAAAACCAAGTATCCTCAGGGTTCTGAAAAGCATCTTATCAAGGCTGTTACAGGAAGAACGGTGCCCTCGGGTAAGCTGCCTATGGATGTGGGATGTGTGGTTGACAACATTGACACCTGTGCGGCAATTGCCAGAGCCTTTATGCTCGGCAAGCCTCTTTTGGCAAGAATTGTGACTGTCAGCGGCGACTGTATCAAAAACCCTGCAAACTACAGAGTCAGAATCGGCACAAACATTGAATATATGATTTCAAAATGCGGTGAGCTTGTGAAACCTGCTGCAAAGATTATTATGGGCGGTCCTATGATGGGAATTGCGCTTTCCGATACATCGGTTCCCGTTGTGAAGGGAAGCTCAGGTATTTTGGTTTTCAGTGATGAGATGGTTTCGGACAAGGTGCGTCAAAGCTGCCTCAGATGCGGCAGATGTGTTGAAGGCTGTCCTATGAATCTGCTTCCCAATGTGATTAAGGAAGCAGTTTGTTCGGGGGACCTTGAAAAGCTGGAAAAGCTTAATGTTATGGATTGTATTCAGTGCGGCTCCTGTGCTTTTGTGTGCCCTGCGGAGCAAAATCCTCTGCAGTATGTGAGAACAGCAAAGGCAAAGCTTGCCAAGATGAGACAGGAGGCGAAGAAATGATGGCTCTTGAAAACGTAAATGAAAAATTGATTGTTACCGAATCACCGCATGTGAGAGGAAAGAATACAACCTCTACGGTTATGCTGGATGTGATTATTGCTTTGATTCCTGCTCTGGTTGCGGGAACGGTTGTTTTTGGCTACCGTGCATTGGTGCTGGCGGCTGTTTGTGTTCTGGCATCGGTGTTCTTCGAATGGGCGTGGTGCAGACTGTTGAAAAAGTCTGTCTCAATCGGCGACCTGAGCGCGGCGGTTACGGGTCTTTTGCTTGCTCTCAATCTGCCTGTTTCGATGCCCCTGTGGATGGCGGTTGTTGGATGTTTGTTTGCTATTGTGATTGTGAAGCAGTTCTTTGGCGGAATAGGTCACAACTTTATGAACCCTGCAATGGCGGCAAGAGCGTTTTTGCTCACCTCATGGGCTCAGGCAATGACTACCTGGACACTTCCCTTTGCGAGGGTGAATCTTTTCTCAAATGCTGATGCGGTTACATCGGCAACACCTCTCACAATGCTGAAGGAGGGTATGACAGAAGGCTTCCCGGGATATTGGGATATGTTTTTGGGTAATATGGGCGGATGTATCGGCGAGGTTTCGGCCCTTGCAATTCTCATCGGTGCGGCATATCTTATCGCAAAAAAGATTATAAGCATAAGAATTCCTGCCTGCTACATTCTTACGGTTGCGGCGGTTACCTTTGTTTTTGGCGGTAGCAAGGGCTTGTTCACAGGTGATGCTTTGCTTCACGTGCTGTCGGGAGGCTTGATGCTAGGTGCCTTCTTTATGGCAACCGATTACGTTACAACACCATATACAAAGAAGGGTCAAATTATATTTGGTATCGGCTGCGGCCTGATTACCTCTGTTATCAGACTTTACGGCGGTTATCCCGAAGGCGTTACATACGCTATCCTTCTGATGAACGTAGTTTCACCCCTTATTGATAAGTATATTGTTCCAAAGAAATTCGGAGCGGTTAAAGAGAAAAAGGCAAAGGAGGGTGTGTGCTGATGTTCGGAAAGGATACAGTTTTTATTTCATTGAAGCTTTTTGTTATCACAGCCATTGCAGCCTTTTGTCTTGCTTTTGTGAACAAGGTGACGGCGCCCGTTATTGCTGAAAATTCGGCGCGTGCCGAAGAAGAGGCTTTGAGAGTTGTTCTTGAAGAGGCTGAGAGCTTTAAAGCCTCCGATATTACCGAAACCTCGGTTCAGGGAGTTGCTCTTGAAAAGATAAATATCGGTCTCAAGGGCTCTGAAACCGTGGGTTATGTTGTGACAGCCGTTTCATCTGAAGGCTATGGCGGTGATATTCGTGTTATGGTTGGAATTGATAAAAAATTGGCCGTCACAAAAATTCAGATACTTGAATCATCCGAAACTGCAGGACTTGGTGCAAATGCTTCGAAGCCTGAATTTTCGGGGCAGTTTGAAAAAAAGAACGGTCCCTTTGCGGTTGTCAAGGGAGCGGCGGCAAAAGAGACTGAGATTTCTGCAATATCCAGCGCGACGGTGACCACCAAGGCTGTGACAAGCTGCGTTAATGCAGCACTTGAGGCTGCAGCCGAAAAGCAGGAATCAGGTGCTGAAAGGAATGTTGAAGAAACGGCCAAGGCTGAAGAAGAAATTAAGCAGCAGACCATTGAGCAGATTGAGGGAGGTGCCGAGGAATAATGAAAAAGGCATTTTTAAACGGTATTTTTAAAGAAAATCCCACCTTTGTGCAGTTCCTTGGAATGTGTCCCACACTTGCCGTTACTACGGCAGCTGTCAACGGCTTGGGAATGGGTATTTCGACTGCGGCGGTTCTCATTTGTGCAAATGTTTTTATTTCACTGCTCAGAAGGTTTATTCCCGACAAGGTAAGAATTGCGGCATACGTTGTTGTTATTGCAAGCTTCGTTACAATTGTTGAAATGGTGCTGAAGGCTTATGCTCCTGCAATTTCGGAGTCTTTGGGACTTTATATTCCCTTGATTGTTGTTAATTGTATCATCCTTGGAAGAGCCGAAGCCTATGCGTCAAAGAACGGCTTTGTGAAGTCAGCGGTCGATGGCTTGGGTATGGGTCTTGGCTTTACCTGTGCGCTTTGCATTATTGGCAGCATTCGTGAAATCTTGGGTGCAGGCACAATCTTTGGTTATCCGCTCTTTGGCGATGCTTTTCAGCCTATGACAATTATGATTTTGCCTCCCGGTGCGTTTTTGACTCTGGGTCTCATTGTTATGGTGATAAACATTATTGCCGCAAGAAGAAAGAAGGGAGCGAAGGAAAATGTTGCTTAGAGAATTGTTGATTATATCCATCGGTGCAATACTTGTTCAGAACTTCGTTCTTATTCAGTTTTTGGGAATTTGTCCCTTTCTGGGCGTTTCGAAAAAGGTTGAAACAGCAACGGGTATGGGCTTTGCGGTTATCTTTGTTATGGCATGTGCTTCGGCAATCACCTGGGCTGTTCAGCAGCTTTTGATTCTGTTCAACATTGAGTATATGCAGACAATTGCTTTTATTCTGGTAATTGCGGTGCTGGTTCAGTTTGTTGAAATGTTTTTGCAGAAGTCGGTTCCCGCTCTTTATAATTCACTGGGCATTTATCTGCCTTTGATTACAACAAACTGTGCGGTGTTGGGTGTTGCTATTCAGAACATCGCAAGATATGGCGGTGTTGAATTCAGCTTTTTGAAATCGGTTGTTTACGGAACTACGGCGGGCATTGGTTTTACACTTGCTATTGTTCTGTTTGCAGGTGTTCGTGAACGCCTTGAAAGCTCCGATATTCCCGAATTTCTCAGGGGTATGCCAATCACACTTATTACTGCAAGCCTTTTGTCCATTGCGTTTATGGGCTTTTCGGGCTTGTCATTCTAAGGCGGGAGGTGCAGACTATGATGGAAATTTTGTTACCAGTTGTTGCAGTCGGCGGTATGGGTCTTATGTTCGGTGCATTGCTGGCTGTTGCGGCAAAGATTTTTGAAGTTAAGAAGGATGAACGCATTCCTTTGATTGTGGATTGTCTGCCAGGCGCAAACTGCGGCGGATGCGGATATGCAGGCTGTGCGGCTTATGCTGAGGCAATCTGTAAGGGCGAAGCACCTGTCAATGCCTGTCCGGTGGGCGGAGCTCTAGCAGCTGAGAAAATTGCCTCGATTATGGGAGTTGAAGCAACTCAGGATGAGAGAATGGTGGCGTTTGTTACCTGTGCAGGAACTCATGGCGTTGCCGTGGATAGGTATATAAACAATCAGGCAATTGACTGCCACACAGCACACCGTCTCGGCGGCGGTATGAAGGGCTGTTCTTTTGGCTGTCTGGGGCTTGGCTCCTGTGTTGAAAAATGTCAGTTCGGCGGTATCAGCGTTGAGGAGGGAATTGCTCAGGTTGACCGTGAGCTTTGCACAAACTGCGGTGCTTGCATTGCAGAGTGTCCCAGAGGGGTTATTACCAGAGTTCCCTATGCCTCAAAGGCGGTTGTAGCCTGCAATTCGAAGGCTCCCGGCAAGGAGGTTCGTCAGGTGTGCAGCGTGGGATGTATCGGCTGCGGAATTTGTGCAAAGAGCTGTGAGGCAGGTGCCGTTGTTGTTGAAAACAATCTGGCGCACATTGACAGCAGCAAGTGCACAGGCTGCGGTGTTTGTGCTGAAAAATGCCCCAAAAAGATTATTTATATGATTGGTGGCAAGGCAGAAATCCCCGAGCCGGCAGCGATTTAGAAACTGAGAATATATTTAAACAGCCAAACCCAACAGGGCTTGGCTGTTTTGTCAACCAGAAAGGTGTTGACATCAGAACTATTATAAGGTATAATTTTAGTGTTGGCCTTATATGCCAATGCAGGTATTTATTTGCATAAAATTTTATACATTTTGAAAGGATTATGGGTGAAAAATATGTTATTTCCTTTTCCAAAATCTGCTGAATACAAAGAAGGCGGCTATACGCTGAAAAAGGCTTTGAATACGGCGTGCATTATGTGCTTTTATAAGGATGCACTAAGCTGTGATGAAATCAGCTTTGTTCAGGACGACGGTCTTGAAAAAGAAGAATACACCCTTTGTGTTTGCGACAAGGGTATTGAAATTAAATATTCCACAGAGGAAGGAAGATTCCGTGCAATCACAACCCTTTACCAGATGGTGAAGGAAGGGGCAGAGCTCAAATTTGTCTGCATTTCGGATAAGCCTGATTTTGAACGCCGTGGATATATGCTGGACATCAGCCGCGGTAAAATTGCCAAGGTTGAAACCATAAAGAAACTGATTGACTTTCTGGCATTTCTCAAATACAACGAGCTGCAGCTTTATATGGAAGATTTCTGTTTTAAGTATGCAGCATATCCTCAGGTTAATGCGCACTTTGACTGCCTTACTCCCGAGGACATCGAAGAGCTTGATGCATACTGCGCAGAGAGATTTATTGACCTTGTTCCCAACCAGAACTGTTTTGGTCATATGCAGGAATGGCTTGCGCATCCTGATTTCAAGCACCTTGCTCTTGGAGACGGAGAAAAGCCTAATTCGGGAACGATAAATCCCATACATCCCGAAACCTTTGACTTTGTTGACGGTCTTTTTGATTCGCTGCTTCCCTATTTTAACTCCAAATATGTCAATATCGGTATGGACGAGGCCTTTGGACTTGGCAGATTCCAGATTGAGGAGTACTGCAAGGAAAAAGGCAAGGACAACGTGTTTATGGACTACCTTAACCGTATGAGTAAAAGCATTGGCGAAAAGCACGGCAAAAAGGTTATGTTCTGGGCTGATATGATTACAAGCTATCCCGACTCACACACACGAATTCCCAAGGATGCAATTGCGCTTGAGTGGGGCTATGACCTTATTCAGTCACAGGTTATGGCTGACCACTGTGCAGCCTTCAAGGAAAAGGGTGTAACCTTTTATACCTGTCCTGCAACCCACAATCATCTGTCATTTACGGGCAGAGGGGATGTTGCAACCTTCAACATCAGAACCGCAGCTGAGGTGGGTCTGAAGTACGGTGCAAAGGGGCTTTTGCTCACAGACTGGGGCAACAGCTACGGAAATCCACAGTTCTTTGAATGGAGCTGGTTCTATATTGCGCTCAGCGCTCAGTATGGCTGGAATGTGGGTGAAGAACAAAACGGTGAAGCCTTCAAGACCCATTACATTAATTCGGCGAGAGCGTTGGTTGATGAGATGTTCTTTGGCGGCAAGCCTGTGTCTGAGCTTCTTTACAGACTTTCAAACTACTATTTGCTTGAGCCTGAACGTATTCACAACGGTACAATATGCGGACACCTTATTGGTTTGCCTCTTTCACAGTCAAACTATTATACATATTTTGACCTGAAGGATTGCGGTAATGATTTCTATTTTAATCACGTTTTGAGCTATGTTAAGGATGTTATTGCTGAAATCGAGGCTCTGGATATAGACGAAATTCAAAAGCGTGAAATTCTTATCAATGCAAAGATGGTTGTTCTTGCAACCGAGCTCTGCAAGCCGCGTTATGGAGAAAAGACACTTGCTCCTGAAAAGAAGGAGGAGCTTTGTGCGCTGATTGATTGGATGGCGGCTGAATATAAGGAGCTGTGGATGCGTGATAATTATGAAAAAGGTGTTGAGATTTTTGTTAATGTTTTGAAAGACAGAAGAGAAGAAATTGCGGCATTGTAACATTTTTTCAGAGAATAAAGGTAGAGAAGGAAACGATTTTTCCTATTTTCTTGGAGCAAAGCAGGTTATTGTTTCTGCAGAGCTGTGCAAGCTCAGAAGAAAGCAGGAGGTTTCAGCCGACAAGTGCAAAGAAATCTCGGCTCTCATTGATGAGGTTCGTGCAGAATTTATGGATTGTTAGAGAGGCAGAAACTTTGAAAAAGGTATTGAGATATACTCAGATAAGCTCTTGCTACGCAAAGCCGAAATGGAAGCTTTAGTAAAATAAGAGAAAATGGTAAACATAAAGCCCCGCTAATTCAGCGGGGCTTTGGTGTTTAGTTAAGTATTCCGTTTTCTGAGACCTCAAGAAAACGCTCACGAACACGTTTTTTGAGACCTTGATTTTCGGGAGCTTCAAGGCGGGGGTCAGAGCCGACAAGAGCCTCGGCAGCAAATTTTGCCTGACTCAAAAGCTCCATATCCGTTGAAAGATTTGCCACCTTCAGCTCGGGAAGACCGTGCTGACGTATTCCGAAAAATTCACCTGGACCGCGTAGTTCAAGGTCTTTTTCTGAAATCCTGAAGCCGTCGTTTGTTTCGCACATAATTTTCATTCGTTCTTCGCATACGCCCTTGCCGTCGCAGAACATTATGCAGTAGGAGCTATGGCTGCCTCTGCCGATTCTGCCGCGAAGCTGGTGGAGCTGCGAAAGCCCGAAGCGTTCGGCGTTTTCGATTATCATAACCGTTGAGTTGGGCACGTCAACACCAACCTCAATTACGGTAGTTGATACCAGAATGTCAATATCTCCTGCCACAAAGCGTGACATAATATCCTGGCGGTCAGCTGCCTTCAATTTTCCGTGCATAACCTCAATTGAAAGGCTTGGAAATACGTTCTTTTTCAGCTTTTCGGCATATTCAACCGCCGATTTTGCAGATAGAGCCTCAGACTCTTCAATCAGGGGACAAACAATATAGCCCTGTCTGCCCTCCTTGATGTTTTTCAGCAAGAATTCATAAACGCTGCGGCGTTGTTTTTCGTTTGCACGATGCGTTTCGATTGCCTTTCTGCCGGGGGGCAGCTCGTTGATTACAGATACATCAAGGTCGCCGTAAAGTATCAGCGAAAGAGTTCTGGGAATGGGGGTAGCTGTCATAACCAGAGTGTGCGCACGAAGCCCCTTTTCGGTGAGGGCAAGTCGCTGACGGACACCAAAACGGTGCTGCTCGTCGGTTATGACAAGGGCTGCATTTTTAAAAATGGTGTCCTCGGTTATAAGGGCGTGGGTGCCGATGATGATTTGGGCGTTGCCGTCCTTTATTTTTTGCTTTGCTTCACGCTTTTGGGGAGCCGACATTCCGCCGCAAAGAAGCACCGTTTCAAAGCCAAACTGTGAGAACAGCTTTTGAAGATTCTTGTGGTGCTGAATGGCAAGAATTTCGGTGGGAGCCATAAGAACCGCCTGATAGCCGGCATTTGCCGCGGCATACATTGCGGCTGCTGCAACCATAGTCTTGCCCGAGCCCACGTCGCCCTGAACAAGACGGTTCATGGGAACGGTTTTTTGAATGTCGACGCAGATTTCGTTTATTACACGCTTCTGGGCAGAGGTCAGCTCAAAGGGGAGAGCCTTTGCAAAGGCCTGAATGCATTTTACGTTTTTGATGGGAGTGGCGGTGAAGCTCTTTCGCTCGTCGCCTATGAGGCGAATACCTGTCTGGAGCACCAGAAATTCTTCAAAGGCAAAACGCTGTCTTGCAAGCTCAAATGCCTCGTAGCTCTTTGGAAGATGCAAGTCAATCAGAGCTTCCATTATAGATTTAAAACCCCTTTTCTTTCGGATTGATTGGGGAAGAATGTCCGCAAGGGGAGCATCAAGATTCACAAGTGCCGTCTCGACTGCGTTTCGGAGCTGAGTTTGGGTGAGCCCCGAGGTTGAGGGATAAACGGGGAGAATTTTCCCTGTTTTTTTGCCCAAATCGTTTTTTGGTTCGGTAACAGGATTTACCATTTCAAAGTAGTTTCCCTTGAGAACCGCTTTGCCGTAAAAGATGAATTCGCCGCCGCTCTTGAGAGTTGAGGCAATATAGGGCGCATTGAACCAGCTCACACGCATAATGCTGCTGCCGTCGGATATTCGTGCCTGAGTGACAGCTTTTCGACCGCGTGCACGGTAGGTTTTGACCTCGCTTGCAAGCTGACCGCAAACGCACACGGTTTCACCGTCCATCAGGTCGGATATTGCCTTTACCTCGCTGCGGTCCTCGAGACTTCGCGGAAAGTGAAACAAAAGGTCCTGAACTGTATTGATTCCCAGCCGTGAAAAGGCCTTGGCACGGGCTTCGCCAATGCCTTTTATAAATTGTATTGGTGTGTCGGGTTTCATAGGACTGCTCCGTAACATAAATAAAATTTTTAAAGTGATACTAAATGTCCAAAATGCTCAGGTGTAGGCGCAAAACCTCAACAAATAGGGATTTTTAGCACGGCTAAAAATCCCCTGGTGTTTTAGGTTTATTATATTATTCTACAGAAATGATATAGTAGTATACGGGCTGACCGCCGCTGATAAGCGAAACATCAAGATCGCCATAGACTTCTTCGAGCTTTGCGGCGAGACGTTCGGCATCCTCTTTGGTGGTTTCTTCGCCGTAATACACGGTGATTACACCTGATTCGTCGTTGACAAGCTTCTCTGCAACCTTGACGGCGGCTTCTTCGGGGGTTGATGTCACGGCAACAATATCCTTGTCGCACACAGCCAGACAATCACCAAGGTGAATTTCAACCCCGTCAAGAACGGTGTCACGTGCTGCAAAGGTAACCTGACCGCAGGCAACACATTCTGCAAATTCCATCATTGAAGCTGCATTGTTGTCGGGCTCTGCGCCTTCGTCAAAGGCTGTCATTGCCGAAATTCCCTGAGGAAGGTTCACTGTAGGAATAACAAAAACCTTTTTGTCGGTGAGGGGGGCAACCTGTTCGGCAGCAAGAATGATGTTTTTGTTGTTGGGAAGAACATAAACCACTTCGGCAGGAATTCTTTCAACAGCAGAGAGAATATCCTGAGTGCTGGGGTTCATTGTCTGACCGCCCTCAATTATCTCGTCAACATTCAGCGAACGAAACAGCTCCGAAAGACCTTCGCCTGCCGAAACTGCTGCAAAGCCGTATTTCTTTTTGGGAGCGGCTTTTACGGGTTCAGCGGGTATTTCAGGTTTTTCGGTTGCGGGTGCTTCGGATGACGCGTCGCTTTCGTCTTCGCCAAAGTTGTCCTCGTGCTGATATTTCATATTTTCAATTTTCAGATTGGTCAGCTCGCCAAGCTTGACTGCCTGTTCAAGAACAAAACCGGGACGGTTTGTGTGAATGTGTACCTTCACGATTTCGTCGTCCTCAATAACCAGCATACAGTCGCCCTTTTCGGATATGGCGGTGCGGAACTGAGTTATCTGGCGGTCTGATGTTTTGTTGATTATAAATTCTGTGCAGTAGAGATATTTGATGTCAACTGCATCGCTTGTTTTCTTTGCTGTTGTGGCTGTAACCACGGTGGGCTCGCCGCTTTCGATTGCCTTTCCGTTGTCAAGAACATAAACAGCACCCTCGAAAAGCGTCACAAGACCCTTTCCGCCGGCATCTACAACTCCTGCCTTTTTGAGAGCAGGAAGAAGCTCGGTGGTTCCCTTAAGGCTTGCTTCGCCTGCGGCAAGAACTGCACGCAAAAATTCGCCTGCGTCCTCAAAGGACTTGTAGTTTTCTTCAGCGTATTCCGACATCTGGCGGATTACCGTAAGAATTGTACCCTCGGTGGGTTTCATAACCGCACGGTATGCGGTTGTCTTTGCGCTGACAAGAGCATCCTTCAGGTCGGCAATGCCGATTGTGTCTTTGCCCTCAACGCCCTTTGAAAAACCTCTGATAATCTGCGAAAGAATAACACCTGAGTTGCCCCGCGCATTGCGAAGAGAAGCTGAAGCAAGCTTTGAAAGCAGCTTTCCACAGCTGTCGAATTCTTCGGCAAGGGTTTGCGCTGCCGCACCCCCGAAGGTCAGGCTCATATTTGTTCCTGTGTCGCCGTCGGGAACGGGAAAGATGTTAAGGTCGTCAATTATTTTGCGGTTGTTCTTTAAGTTTGCAGCCGCTGATTCAATCATCAGTCTGAGCTGCGCTGTATCAAAATTAATCATCTAATCACCTCGTTGGCATAAACCGGCACAGTCGCCTTATGCGTGGTCAATGCGGACGCTTTCAACATTCACCTGCACCGACGAAACCTCCATACCAGTCATTTTTTCTACGTGGTATTTGACGTTGCTGCGGATTGTTTCGCCGATTGAGCCGATGTTGAGACCGTATTCTACAATAATGTAAAGGGTTATTTCGATAACATTGTCATCTGTTTTTACACGAACACCCTTGTCCATATTTTCTTTTTTCAGAAGGCTGGCAATTCCGTCCTTGCTGCTGCGTGCGCACATACCAACAACGCCGTAGCATTGAGTTGCGGTGTAGCCTGCCAGCTTTGCGATAACTGCGTTGGAAATGCTGATGATACCTTTTTCGTTTTTGATTTCAGCACTCATTTTGTATCCTCCAATCATTTGGTTTCGGGTATTTGAAAAATATAAATTTGCTTTTTTCTAAGGTTCTTTGCACAAAACCTCAATGTATATTTTACACTATTTTTTGCTTCAGGTCAAGAGTAAATATATGTCGGTAGCTGTCGCTGCTTAAAATATGATTTTTTTTATTGCCTTTTAAGTATATTTGTGGTAAAATAGATAATGTATATTTATGTGTAGGAGACGATAAACGTGGAAGATAAAATATACGGAGCTAATCCTGTTCTTGAGGCTCTTAATTCCGACAGAGAAATTGATAAGGTTTTCATTCAGGAGGGTGCACGGCACAGCAGACTTGCCCAGATTACCGCAGCGGCAAAAAAACGCGGAATCAAATACAGCACGGTGAGCCGCCGCAAGCTTGACGAGCTTTCGGAGGGCGGCAATCATCAGGGTGTTCTTGCTTTTGCGGCAATGCATTCTTATAATGAAATTGAGGATATTATAGGTTTTGCAAGGGAGCGGGGCGAAAAGCCTCTTGTGATTATTGCCGAAGGGCTTAACGACCCTCACAACCTTGGCAGCATAATCCGAACTGCAAATGCGGCAGGAGCTCACGGAGTGATTATTCCAAAAAACCGCAGCGTGGGACTCACCTCTACCGTTGCAAAGGTTTCGGCAGGGGCAATTGAGCACACAATGGTTGCACGCTGCACAAATGTTGCTGCCTGCATTGAAAAGCTCAAGGATATGGGCCTTTGGATTGTGGGTACTGCTCTTGAGGGCAGTATGCCTATTTATGAATGTGATATGAAGGGCGCAACGGGAATTGTTATCGGCAGCGAGGGCGAAGGTCTCAGCCGTCTGGTACGAGAAAAGTGCGACTTTCTTGTGAAAATTCCTATGCTGGGCAAAATCGAGTCGCTTAACGCATCTGTTGCGGCTGGAGTAATTGTCTATGAGGCTGTCAGACAGAGAGTGACAGAAAATTAATATTTTGGAGGAAAAACGATGATTTCAGTTCTTAACAGTACTGCGCTGTGCGGGCTTGACGGATATATTGTTGATGTTGAAACGGACATTTCAAACGGAATGCCCGGCTTTGACATTGTGGGACTTCCCGATGCGGCGGTGAAGGAGTCCAAGGAGAGAATCCGTGCTGCTGTGAAGAATTCGGGACTGGCTTTTCCCTCAAAAAGAATTACGGTTAATCTTGCACCTGCAGACATAAAAAAAGAGGGTGCGCATTTTGATTTGCCAATTGCTCTCGGCATACTTGGAGCGTCGGAGCAGCTTGACAGCCGAAAGTGCGAGGATGCAATTTTTCTCGGTGAGCTTTCGCTCAACGGCGACCTGAGACGGATAAGCGGTGTTTTGCCTATGGTGATTTCGGCATATCAAAAGGGTGTGAGAAGGGTTTTTCTGCCTATGGAAAATGCCAAAGAAGCGGCAGTCGTTGAAGGTATGGAGGTTATCGGCACAAAGAGCCTTAAAGAGCTTCTGGAGCACTTTGTGGGGAAAAGAGTGCTTGAGCCCACAAGGGTGGATGTTTCAAAGCTTCTGGGAGGCTCCGAAAGATTGAGATATGACTTTGCTGACGTGAAGGGTCAGCTTTATGTGAAGCGAGCAATGGAGATTGCGGCTGCAGGCGGACATAATCTTTTGATGATTGGTCCCCCTGGCTCGGGAAAGACTATGATTGCCCAGAGAATTCCTTCAATTCTGCCTGACCTGACCTTTGAAGAGTCCTTGGAGGTTACAAAGGTTCACAGCATTGCAGGAACACTTTCTGACAGCAGCCCTTTGGTTGCTGAACGGCCTTTCAGACATCCGCATCATACGATTTCGTCGGTGGGTCTCACGGGCGGCGGTGCAAGCCCCAAGCCGGGTGAAATCAGCCTTTCACACAACGGAGTTCTGTTTTTGGACGAGCTGCCCGAATTCAGGCGTGATGCATTGGAGGCAATGCGTCAGCCCCTTGAGGACGGTGAGGTTACAATTACCCGTGCGGGGGGAACAGCCACCTATCCCAGCAGCGTTATGCTGGTTGCATCAATGAATCCCTGCCCCTGTGGATATTACGGGGACAGAAACCGTGAGTGCAGCTGCACGCAGACTCAGATTATGAAATATATGAGCAAAATAAGCGGACCGCTTCTTGACAGAATTGATTTACATATTGAAGTTCCTTCGGTGAAATATGACGAGCTGGAGGACAAATCACCCGGCGAAAGCTCGGTGCAGATAAAAGAGAGAGTTGACCGTGCGAGAAAAATTCAGACCATAAGATACACGGGAACGGGAATTTTTTCGAACAGCCAGCTCACGCCTGATTTAATGAAAAAATACTGCGCACTGGGAGAGGAGGCGAATACCTTGCTGAGACAGGCCTTTGACAGTCTTGGGCTCAGTGCAAGAGCGCATAACAGAATTCTGAAGGTTGCAAGAACTATTGCTGACCTTGCAGGCTCTGAGAATATTGAAATGGAACATATTGCTGAAGCAATTCAGTACCGCGCGCTGGACAAGAAATTTTTTAACTAGGCCTCAGAATTTGAGGTTTCATCCGGCGAGATAGAAATAAATTTTGATTTTATAGTTTTGGAAAATGAAAGTGAGATAAAATAAATGAAGCTGAACATTGTGTTGGTAGAGCCTGAAATTCCTTCAAATACAGGGAATATTTCAAGAACCTGCTCTGTTATTGACGCGGCACTTCATTTGGTTCATCCTTTGGGATTTGACATTGATGAAAAGGCTGTGAGACGTGCGGGGCTTGATTATTGGGATGAGCTCAGACTTTTTGAATATAATAGCTTTGAAGAGGTCAGGGCAAAATATCCCGAGGGTGTATTTTATTTCTGCACCACAAAGGCGCCTCACAATTACAGCAAGGTGGACTTTTTGGAGCACAGCCACAAAGAAATATTCCTGGTATTCGGCAAGGAAACAAAGGGTCTCCCAGAGAATTTGCTCAGAAAAAACCTTGACCAATGCATAAGAATACCAATGAAACATAACAAAAGGTCGCTGAATCTCTCAAACTCGGTTGCGATAGTCGCATATGAGGTTTTGAGACAGTTTGACTTTGAAAACTTAGACGAGAAAGGATTTTTGAAAAATGATTAAGATTATGACAGATATGTCGGCAGACATAACAAAAAAGCAGGCAGAGAAATACGGAATTAAGGTTCTCCCCTTTTATATTAATTACGGTGACGAGAGCATTCTGGCGGATATTGATTATACCCCAGAGATGTTTTATGAAAAGTTCAAGTCAATGGAGGAGCCGCCTTCAACAAGCCAGGCAACTCCAGACATCCTTGAAGAAATGTACCGTAGTCTTGGAAAAGAAAATCAGATTATTCACATCACAATTCCTGCCAACAGCAGCGGTATTGTGAATACAGCCAAGATGGTGTCGGCAGAATTGGCTGACGAGGGTTTTGATATTACAATAGTGGATTCAAGCCTTTACAGCTACGGAATCGGCGCAAATGTTATTGAAGCTGCCGAAATGGCAGAAAAGGGAGCGTCAAAGGACGAAATCGTTGCTTCCCTCAAAGAAAGATTTGAGAAGGACAAGGTTTATTTTATCGTAGACGACCTCACAACTCTCAAAAAAGGCGGAAGAATCAAGGCTACTACAATGGTGGTTTCAGCAATACTGGACATCAAGCCCATTCTCTATTCAAATGACGGAATGGTTGAGGCGTTTGCCAAGGTAAAGGGAATGAAGCGTGCAATGGCAAAGCTGGTTGACTGTGTTGAAGAAAATATCGAAGACCTCGAAAACACAGAAATCCACATTCTCAATGCGGACTGTCCCGAAAAGGCAGAGCAGCTCAAGGCGATGATAGAAGAGCGTATCGGCGCCAAAAAATTCAGAATGGCTGATGTTGGTCCCATTATCACCAGTCATGCAGGTGTTGGGGTGTTTGGATTATATTTCAAGCACAAATAAGCGAACAGGTTTCGGCTCAAAACCGTTTTTCGTGAGTGAGGTTTTTTAAATGTATCTGGAAAAAGAAGAAATGAAATTTGCGGCACTTTATGCCATAAAGCAGTATAAGGCGCCCATAAGTGTGAGCCTTATCTATGAGATTTTTACATGGGATAAGGAAATTATGGATTATTTTGACCTTGCAGGGATTTTGGATGAGCTCCTGGAGGACGGATATATCCTGAAGAAATATTATCGGAACGAGGAAGCTCTTTGCCTCACCGAAAGCGGCGAGGCGGCGCATATTTATTTTAAGAGCCGTGTTCCCTATTCAGTCAGGGAGCGCATCAACGAGGCAATTGGCAGGGTTAAATATGACGAGCTGGTTGACCCCAATGCAGTGAGAGCAGAGGTGGTTTTTGCCGCTGATGAGCAATATATGGCAAAATGCAGCATCACCGAGGACAAGGTTCCCATGCTTGAGCTGAGTATCAATATGGGTCAGAGACATCACGCTGAGAGAGTGGCTGCATATTTCAAGAAGAATTCAAAGAAGATTTATGACGAAATCCTCAAGCTGTGCACAGAGGATAAAGGATAGGTGACTATGTTTACAGCAGACAGTTATGATATAGTAGTTATAGGCGGCGGACACGCAGGAATTGAAGCCTCCTTTGCTGCCGCAAGGCTGGGAGCAAGAACCTGCCTGTTTTCAATCAGCCTTGACAGCGTTGCAAATCTGCCCTGCAACCCAAGCATCGGCGGAACAGCAAAGGGACATCTTGTGCGCGAGATTGACGCTCTGGGCGGCGAAATGGGCAAGGCGGCAGACGCCACACTTTTGCAGTCAAGAATTTTAAATCGGGGCAAGGGACCTGCGGTTTATTCGCTGCGTGCCCAGATTGACCGCAGGGAGTATCAGGGAGAGATGAAGCACAGGCTTGAGCTGTGTGACAATCTTCACGTGCGCCAGGGCGAAATTGTGAAGATTAATCTTAGCGAGGAAGGTGCAGTTGAATCGGTTGAAACAAGAGCCGGAGCGCGGTATCTTTGCAAGGCGGCAATTGTCTGTACGGGAACATATCTCAAATCAAGAATCATAATCGGCGAGTTCAGTCAGGAAAGCGGTCCTGACGGGGTATTCCCCGCAACAGAGCTTTCGCAGAACCTGAGAGACATCGGGGTTGAGCTTGTCAGATTCAAAACAGGAACTCCGCCCAGAGTGAACCGAAGAACAATTGATTTTTCGAAGCTTGAGGAGCAATTGGGGGATGAAGAAATCACACCCTTCTCCTTTGAAACAAAGGAAAAACTGAAAAATACTGTCAGTTGCTTTGTTACATACACAAACGAGCGAACTCATAAGGTGATTTTGGACAATATTCACCGTTCGCCCCTTTACGGCGGCGATATTAAGGGGATTGGTCCCAGATACTGTCCTTCAATTGAGGACAAAATTATAAGGTTCAAGGATAAAGAAAGGCATCAGCTTTTTATTGAGCCAATGGGAACAAACACTGAGGAAATGTATATTCAGGGCTTTTCGAGCAGCCTTCCCGAGGATGTGCAGATTGAAATGCTGCATACCCTTCCGGGGCTTGAGAATGCACATATAAGCCGAAATGCCTATGCTATTGAATATGACTGCTGCAATCCCCTGCAGCTAAGAGCTACGCTTGAGTTCAAAAGCATTCCGGGTCTTTACGGTGCAGGACAGTTCAACGGCACCTCAGGCTATGAAGAAGCTGCAGCTCAGGGGCTCATTGCAGGAATAAATGCGGTGAGAAAGCTTCGGGGCAAGGAACCTTTTATTCTTGACAGGTCTGATGCATATATCGGCACCCTCATTGATGACTTGGTTACAAAGGGCACAAACGAGCCCTACAGAATGATGACGTCCCGTTCAGAATACCGTCTCATTCTCCGTCAGGATAATGCAGATTTGCGGCTTACCCAAAAGGGTTATGAAATAGGTCTTATTTCGGAAGAACGCTATCAGGCTTTTTGTGAAAAAAAGAGACTTATCGAAGAAGAAAAGGAAAGACTTTCGGGGATTGTGTTCCCACCCTCTGAACAGGTGAACAGCTTTCTTGAGAAATGCGGAAGCACTCCTGTTTCGACAGGAATCAAGGCTTTTGATATGCTGAAAAGACCCGAGGTTTCATATGATGCTATGGAAAGTCTGGACAAGACGAGGCCTGAGCTTTCGGCAGAAGTAAGAGAACAGGTGGAAATAAGCATAAAGTATGAAGGGTATATTAACCGTCAGATTGCTCAGGCAAACCAGTTTAAAAAGCTTGAAAACAAAAAAATTCCCGAAAACACTGATTATTCACAAATCGGCGGACTCAGAATTGAGGCTCGGCAGAAGCTTGAAAAGCTGAGACCTGTGTCAATCGGACAGGCATCAAGAATTTCGGGGGTTTCGCCTGCGGATATTGCCGTTTTGGTGGTATACCTGAAGCAGAATAAAATTGTTTAACCCTTGAAGGGGCATAAAGGTTATGAAAAAGTTTGTTGCGGGCTCAAATGATGCAGGGCAAAGGCTGGATAAGTATTTATCAAAGCTTTTGAAGAATGCATCAATGGGTATGATTTACAAGTGGATTCGCAAAAAGCGAGTGAAAATAAACGGGAAAAAGCAGGAAATCTCCTATCAGCTCAAAACGGGCGATGTTCTTGAACTTTATATCAACGATGAGTTTTTTGATGATGACAAAAAGTCTTTAGCCCATCTTGAAAAAGCTGTCAGCTTGAAGGTGGTCTATGAGGATGACAACCTTCTCATTGCTGACAAGCCCTCGGGTATTGCGGCGCACGGTGAGGAGAACTGCCTGCTTGATAATATTCAGGCGTACCTCTTTCAAAAGGGAGAGTACGAGCCAAGGCTTGAACAGACCTTTGCGCCAAGCCTTTGCAACCGAATTGATAAAAACACCTCGGGGCTGGTTGTTGCAGCAAAGAATGCGGCGGCGCTGAGGATGATAAACGAAAAAATCCGTGACCGTGAGATAAGAAAGTTTTATCTCTTGAGGGTGGAAAATCCCGAAAGGCTGAAGACTCACGGCAAAATTGAGGGCTATACCCTGAAAAATGAGGCACAGCGAAAGGTGTATTTTTATGAGTCGGAGGTCAAGGGCTCAAAGGGCTGTGCAACCCTCTTCAGAAAGCTGACCGAGGACGGACTGGTTGAGGCGGAGCTTCTCACAGGGCGCACACACCAGATTCGTGCAAGCTTTTCGTATTTGGGCTGTCCCCTTGAGGGGGATGTTAAATACGGTGCAAAAAAGAACGGGGGGAGTGATTTTCAGCAGCTCCGTGCATATAAGATTGAGTTTGATTTCAAAACTCCTGCAGGGGAGCTTGAATATCTGAAAGGAAAGGTTGTTGTGGCAGAATGAGTTGCAAACCTTTAGGTGAAGGATTATGAATTGGACTCCTGAACAGAGAGAAGCAATTGAATACAGCGGCGAGAACATTCTTCTTGCGGCAGCAGCAGGGTCGGGAAAAACGGCGGTGCTTGTTCAGCGTCTTATTGAGCTGATTGAAAAAGAAAAGGTGTCGGTGAATGAGCTTCTGGTTCTGACCTTTACCGATGCGGCAGCAGGCGAAATGCGTGAAAAAATCAAGAAGGCAATTACAAAGGCTCTTCGGGAGAATCCCGAAGACGAGCATATGCAAAAGCAGCGTCTGCTCATTCATTCGGCGAGTATCTCCACGGTTCACGCCTTTTGTATGAATACACTCAAAAGCAATATTCATCTCACTGACCTTCCTGTTGATTTCAGTCTGGTTTCAGACCTTGAAAACAAAATTATGTTAAGTGAGGCTCTTGACGAGGTTCTGGAAAGGTTTTATCGGAATATTGACAGAGACCCTTCCTTTGCAAATCTTGTGATTGGTTATGGCGGAATTAAAAACGATTCCATCCTTCGTGAGACTGTTCTGAGCCTTCACAACTTCAGCCGAAGTATGGCATACCCTGCGAAGTGGCTCAACGAGGCGGTGAGACCATACCGTGAAACCGCAAAAAATGATGAGCTTTCGGGAGAGTGGTGGACTTCTCAGCTAAGAGAAATGGTTGAAAAATCCAAAGACGAGATACTGGGGCTTTACGGACAAATTCAGGACGAGGTGCAGCGGTCTCTTGACGGCAAGCACAGCTTCCGTCCTTTTATCGAGGATGAGCTTGAAAAGCTCAAAAGAGTTTTTGACCATATTGACTCAAGTGATTATACATCGGTCAAAAAAGCCTTGGGCACAATGAGCTTTGACCCGCTCCGCGGCGGCTCAAGGTCTGACCCTGACCTTGTGGCTGCACAGAAAAAAATCAGACATCTCCGTGAGGTGGCAATGAATGTCTTTAATGATTTGTGTCTGTGCTTTGAGCTGCGTGAGGAGGCGGTAATTGACCGTATAAAAAAGACATATCCCGTGGTGAAAACACTGAAGAATATTGTGCTTATGCTTGACAGACGTTATACCCGAAAAAAACGTGAAAAGAGTCTTCTTGACTTTAATGACCTTGAGCACGAGGCGCTGAAGCTACTGGTGACAAAATCAGGTGAGGCAACCCCTGTTGCCGAAAAGCTCCGCGAAAAATACAAGGCAATTCTGGTGGACGAATATCAGGATACCAACAATATTCAGGATCTGATATTCCGTACGGTTTCGCGTGAAAACAGCAATATTTTTATGGTGGGCGACCTGAAGCAGAGCATCTACAAGTTCAGAAATGCGGTTCCAAAGCTGTTTTCGGAGAAGTATGAGCTTTATGGCAAAGCAGAAAATCACGGACACCTTATAAGGCTTTTCAAAAACTTCAGAAGCCGTCAGGGTGTTGTGGATACGGTAAACGGCATTTTCAGGTGCATTATGTCGCCTGAGGTGGGTGATATAAATTATACTCAGGAGGAATATCTTGTTCAGGGAGCGAAATATCCCGATGTTACGGATAAAAAGGCGTTTGACACAGAGTTCCACCTGATTTGTTCTGCAGGAATCGATAACGACAGCACAAAAAGTACTGTGCAGAAAAAGAATGCACGCTATGAGCTTGAAGCAAGAGTGGCGGCTGACAGAATAAAAAAGATAATTGAAAGCAGAATGAAAATATATGACAAAGAGCTGGATGCCCTGCGCCCTGTAGAATACCGTGATATTGTAATTCTGATGCGAAAGACCAAGGGAGTTGCACCTATCTTTGAGCAGGTTTTTGAAGAAAGCGGAATCCCTGTTTATTCAGAGGTGGGGCACAAATATCTGGGCTCTCTTGAAATTCAGACGGTGCTGGCGTTTTTGCAGGTTATTGACAACCCCAGACAGGACATACCTCTCATTGCGGTTCTGCGCTCGCCAATGTGGGGCTTCACTCCCACAGAGCTTGCTGCAATGCGCAGCGAAAGCAAATACGGCTGCTTTTTTGACGTGGTTGAAAATGCTGCAAAAAAAGGAAATCAAAAGGCTAAAGACTTTATTACAGAGCTTTTCAGCTTGCGTAAAAACTCAGAATATATGGGCGTTGACAGCCTGATTTACAAAATTTGCTATGATTTTGGCTATATGGCGTATGTGGGCTCACTTGACCACGGAACAGAGCGTCAGGCAAACCTCAGAGTTCTTCTTGAGCGTGCCACCGAGTTTGAGCACACCAATATGAGCGGACTTTTCAGCTTTATGAATTATATAGACACAATGATTGGCGCAGAAAAGGATATGACTCCCGCAAAGGCCTTCGGTGAGGGCGAGAATGTTGTGAAGATTATGAGTATTCACAAGTCAAAGGGTCTTGAATTTCCCATTGTGATTCTGGTGAATACCGCAAACGAATTCAACCTGAAGGATTCTCAGAAAGCCATCGTGTGGGATGAAAAGGGCGGAATTGGTCTCGAGTGTGTTGACCTTGAAAAACGCATCAGGTATGCATCCCTTTCGAGAACGTTGGTAGGGCTCACTCTCAAAAAGGATATGATTTCAGAGGAGATGAGACTTTTGTATGTTGCACTGACCAGAGCCCGTGAAAAGCTGATTATTACGTCGGTTGTCAAGGCGAGTGAAAAGAAGTGGAAGAAGCTTGCCTGGAACAGCGAGGATCAGATTCCTTCAGGTCTGGCGAGAAGGCTTCATACATACAAGGAATGGCTGCTGTCGGCGTTTATGCTTCATCCCAAGGGCGAAATCTTGCGTGAATTGGCAGAGGTGTCGGACAGCATAGTGAAGAAGGATGACGATTACGGGCTGGAGATAACCTATTATGAAAGTGCGGATAAGGTTCCCGTAACTGCTGCTGTAGCAAAGATGGCAGAGGATAAGACTGAGAATGAAGCTGAAATTCTCACACAAGTGAAGGAACGCTTGGGTTTTGTTTATGAAGGCAAGGAAGCAGGCGAGCTGCCTGTTAAGCTTTCGGTTAGTGAGGTCAAAAGAATGCAAGCGGAGGATTCAGCTTTTGTTCCCATTATTGAGCCTCTGAAAACCGAAGAGATGGCAGAGCTGAATGCGGTTAAGGGCGCCGAAAAAGGTACGGTTGTGCATTTTGTTATGCAGATGATAAACCCTGCCGAGATTCAGAGCACCGCAGATGTTGAAGCGGTTGTGAAGTGTCTTGAAGAAGAACAGATTATCAGCCCAATACAGACTGCGGCGGTGGATTATGAAAGAATTGCAGAATTTCTTTTGAGTCCCTTGGGGCAGAGAATGAAAAATGCAGCACGCCGTGAGACAGAATTCAGCTTTTATACCGAAGAAACTGCAGATGAAATTTTTGGAAACGGTATGAAGGACAAAATTCTCTTACAGGGAACAATTGACTGCTTCTTTGTTGAAGATGACGGAAAAGTTGTTCTTTTGGATTATAAGACAGATAGGGCAAAGACCGCTGCTGCGGCAAAAAAACTGGCAGAAAAATATAAGGTTCAGATGAAGTATTATATGAGGGCTCTTTCAAGAATACTCGGCAGAGCGGTGGATGAATGTTATCTTTATTTTCTGGATTGCGGCGAGTCGGTGCTCGTAAAGGATGAGGAGGAATAAGAATGCGTGCGGTGATTTTTACGGTTACGGCAGGTCAGGGTCACAATCAGGTTGCAAAGGTGCTGCGTGAGGCTCTTTTGGAGAAGGGTATTGAAACAATTTCTATTGATGCGCTTGAATATATTACACCTGTTTTGAAGGAGACCGTAAATCAAGGCTATCTTGTGTCAACCAAGAGACTTCCAAAGGTTTACGGCAAGAGCTACAGCCTTCTTGAAAAGCGTGATACAGAAGGTCATGACAGCCTTATGGTGAGATTTTTCAACAGCATTCTGGCACGAAAGCTGGTTAAGTTTGTTGAGGATTTTAAACCTGATGTGATTATATGCACTCACGTTTTTGCGGCGATTATGGTGAGCTATGTGGCAAACAAGCTTGATGCAGAAATCAAAACAATCGGGATTGTTACCGACTTCACCATGCATCCCTTCTGGGAGGATGCCCCTCTTGATTATTACATAACGGCAAATGAGCTGCTTAATAATCAGGCTCTCAAAAAGGGCATTGCCCTTGAAGAAATCGTTCCCATTGGAATTCCCATTAACCCCAAGTTTGCCAACAAGGTTGAAAAGGCTGATGCACGCAGAATGCTGGGACTTGAGAACAAAACCACAATTCTGGTTATGAGCGGAAGTATGGGTTATGGAAAAATCGGAAGTATGATAAAAGAGCTTGATGAGTCAACTCTTGATTTTCAGATTGTGTCGGTTTGCGGTTACAACGAAAGGTTGAAACGCCGTATTGACCGAATGAGCTTTCGGCATAAAATATTTAACTTTGGATTTTCAGACAAGATTGATTTGTTTATGGATGCGGCGGACTGTATTGTTACAAAGCCAGGTGGTCTTACCACCAGCGAGGCGCTGGCAAAGGGACTTCCTATGATTATGGCAAACCCCATACCTGGTCAGGAGGACCGAAATGTGGAGTTTTTGCTGAATAACGGTGCGGCGTTCAAAATCAGCAATACATTTCCCATTGATGAGGCACTTTATCAGATGTTTTCAAGCGAAGCAAGATTAAAAAATATGCGTGAAATGGTGAAATTTTTGGGCAAGCCCAATGCAACACAGGACTTTGTGGAGTTTGTGCTGAAGCACGGAAAAAATGAAGGTGACAATGAATGAGGCTTATAGACGGCAAGGTGGGATACTCTTATCTTGTACAATCAATTGAACTTGATATAAAAATAAAAAGAAGACTTGAAATTCTTGGAATGACCGTGAATTCGAAGGTTGAGATTCTGAGTTCAAAGAGGTCGGGAACAAAGATTATAAAGGTTCGCGGCACACGGTTTGCTCTTGGTGCGGAATTTGCCGAGGGCATTGAGGTACTTTTGACAGAAGGGAGTGACAGAATGTGAAAAACGAAGTAAATGTTGCTTTTGCAGGGAACCCCAACTGTGGAAAAACCACTCTTTTTAATGCATATACAGGGGCAAACCTGAAGGTTGCCAACTGGCCAGGTGTTACCGTTGAGAAAAAAGAGGGCGTTATGACCTTTGAAAATCAAAGATTCAGGCTTGTTGACCTTCCCGGAATTTATTCGCTGACCTCTTATACTATGGAAGAAAAGCTGTCACGAAGCTGCGTTCTTGGCGGCGAGGTTGATGTTATTGTGAATATTGTTGATGCGTCGTCCTTGGAGAGAAATCTTTATCTGACCCTGCAGCTGATTGAGCTTGGGAAGCCCGTTGTTCTGGCACTTAATATGATGGATATTGTGGCGGCAAGGGGAATGGAGATTGACCTTCACCGTTTGCCTGAAATGCTGGGTGTTCCTGTTGTGCCTGTGTGTGCACGAAAACGAACAGGGCTCAACATTCTTATGCACGCCGTGGCACATCACGCCGAAGGCTGTGATGACAGAATTGAGCATCATCATCAATCGGGAATGCACATGCACGACCATCACGGCGAATATGCCATGGTTTACAGCGACGAGCTTGAAGACAAGATTGACAAAATTTCGGAGCTGCTTTCGGTGAAGTATCCTGAAATTGAAAATTTGAGATGGTTTGCTATCAAGTACCTTGAGGCAGACAGCGATATTATGGAAAAATATCCCCTTAACCTTGCAGGAATTGCCGACAGGAGCTATGAAGAAGCAATTATCAATCAAAGATATGATTTTATTGAAGAGATTATTGCAGAGGTTCTGGTGAACAAAACAGAGAGACAGGAAACAACCGACCGCGCAGACAGAATTCTCACTCACAGAATATGGGGGCTTCCTGTTTTTGCAGGAATTATGGCATTAGTGTTCTTTTTGACCTTTGCGGTGGGTGACTGGCTGAAGGGCTATCTTGAGACTGCTCTTGATTTGTTCTCGTCGGGGTGTGCGGCAGCACTTGAGGGAATGGGTGCAAGCACGCTGCTGGTTTCGTTGATTGTCGACGGAATTATTGCAGGCGTTGGCGGAATTCTGACATTTCTGCCCAATATCATAATTTTGTTTCTTGCCCTTGCCTTTCTTGAGGACAGCGGATATATGCCGAGAGTTGCATACGTTATGGACGGAATTATGTCAAAAATCGGACTCTCGGGCAGAGCGTTTATCCCTATGCTTCTGGGCTTTGGGTGTACGGTGCCTGCAATTATGGCATCACGTGCTCTTGAAAACCCCAAGGACAGGCTCAAGACCATTATCGTAACACCCTTTATGTCCTGCAGCGCAAGACTGCCGATTTATGTTCTGTTTTCTGAAATGTTCTTCGGCAGGTGGGCGTTGGCTGCAGCCTATTCTATGTATATAATCGGGATTGTTGTTGCTATTATTGTGGCAAAGCTGTTTTCGGTGTTCTCAAAGAAGGACGGGGAGAATGCTCTGATAATTGAGCTCCCCGAATACAAGATTCCAAGCGGAAGAACGGTGTTCATTTATGTATGGGGCAAGGTCAAGGACTATCTCACCAAGGCGGGAACGGTTATCTTTTTGGCATCAATCCTTTTGTGGGTGCTGCTGAATTTTGGAGTCTCGGGAATGGTGGAGGATATGTCGCAGAGCTTTGCGGCAAGCATCGGCAGAGTTGTTGCGCCCCTGCTGGCGCCTGCAGGACTTGGTTATTGGCAGATTGTTGTGGCCCTTATTTCGGGAATTGCTGCAAAGGAGGTTGTGGTTTCCAGTATGAGCGTGCTTTACGGCGTGGGAAACATTGCATCGACAGAGGGAATGGCGGCTCTTGCTGCAATCCTAGGCGGTCAGGGCTTCACGGCGGTCAATGGTTATGCAATGATGGTTTTTTGCCTTTTGTATATTCCCTGTGCGGCGACCATCGGAGTTATCAACCGTGAAACACGGTCGCTCAAGTGGACGGCTTCGGCGGTGGCAATTCAGCTTGCAGCTGCCTGGATTTCTTCGGTTTTGGTTTACTTGCTTGGTAGCCTGATTTTTGGGTAGAGAGGAAGTTCTTGAAATGCTTGGAACGTGGGTGAACTGCATTGCGGTTATTTTTGGCAGTGCGGTGGGCTTGATTGTAAAAAAGGGATTATCTGAAAAGCTGAATAACAGCATTATGAGTGCTCTGGCACTTTGCGTTATGTATATCGGAATCAGCGGTGCTTTTGAGTGTCAGAATATCTTGGTTGTGATTTTGTCAATGGCAATAGGAGCCTTGATTGGTGAAGGAATTGACCTTGATGCCCACTTGGAAAGACTTGGTGATTATCTGGAGCAAAAGGTAAGCAAAAACAGCGAGAAAGGCTCAATTTCACGTGGGTTTGTGGCTGCAAGTCTGCTGTTTTGTGTGGGTGCAATGACCATTGTAGGCTCGCTACAGAGCGGTATTTCAGGAAATCACGAAATGCTTTTTGCAAAGTCGCTAATTGACTGTATTGCGGCAATAGTGCTTGCCTCAACTATGGGTTTTGGTGTTATGCTTGCATCGGTGTTTGTTCTGGTTTATCAAGGTGCAATTACCCTTTGCGCAGGCTTTTTGGAGCCTGTTCTCACCGAGGTAATTATTGCCGAAATGACCTGTGTTGGCTCGCTTTTGATTGTGGGGCTCAGCTTAAATATGCTGAAAATAACAAAGCTCAAGGTGATGAACTATGTTCCTGCAATTTTTATTCCAATAGCGATATACTGGCTTGTTGAGCTTTATAACTATATTTTGAAATAGGAGATAAGAATATGAAAAGAATTGCAAAGTTTGAAAGAGTCAGCCGTGAACAGTTTGTTTTGGGCTGGATGGATTCGTATGATACAGGAATCGGTATGTATGATGCCTTCGATAAAATTAAGCTGCCGAAGCGTGCCACCAAAGGGTCGGCGGGCTATGATTTTTATGCGCTCAAGGACATAGAGCTGCATCCCGGCGAAACGATAAAAATGCCTACAGGAATCCGTGTGAAGATTGACGAAGGGTGGGTTTTGAAGATTTATCCCAGAAGCGGTCTGGGCTTTAAGTTCCGACTTCAGCTCAACAACACGGTGGGGATTATCGACAGCGACTATTATTATTCTGACAACGAGGGACATATTTTTATTAAGATAACAAATGATTCACGGGAAGACAAGATAGTTATTCTGAGGGAAGGCGATGCCTTTGCTCAGGGAGTTTTTGTGGAATACGGAATCACTGTTGACGACGATGCAACCGAGGTAAGAAACGGCGGATTTGGTTCTACTTCAAAATAGACATTAAAAATCAGGGGCTGTTTAAAAACATCGTTTTTAAACAGCCCTGCAATTTATGCTAGGTAAAGTCCTACATCCTTTGATTTCCCCGACTTTTTGCGGCTCGGACTATCTTAACATCCCCTTTTTCTAGTTACTGTGTTTCAGCACAAAGTCGATTATGGGCGTGTTGTCCTCAAGACCGTGGGGGTGATGCTCGCAGCCGGGCTTGATGATAATTTCAATTGTACCGCCGTTTTCTTTATAGAACTTTTCAAGAATAGCGCCATTTTCAACATAGGGAACAACTGAGTCAGAATCTCCTGCAACCATTATAATTGGAAGGTTGTTTTCAAGCAGAATATGCATTTTGTCGATGGGGTGCTCGCGGTAGCAAATGAGCTCTGACATAGTCCGTCCTGTTGCATTGAGGTATTCATCATAGCTAATTCCGCGACTGCCGATGCCAAGACCGCAGGGGCAGGAAAGCAGATTAAGAACGGGAGCGTCTATGTAAAGACAGGATACCTTTTCAGGGTATTTTGCGGCAAACTTTGTACCGATAAGACCGCCGCAGCTCATACCAACAGGTACGCACTTTTTGTAAAGACCAAATTCTTCAGAGAGAAAGTCTGCAAAGCGTGACTTAAGGTCAAGGTCTTCATCAAGACACCAGCGGGTCTTGTTCTTTATAAAGGCAAGATGCCAGCCACGCTTTACCATTTCGATTTCAAGGTCAGGGAAAGCGTCAAAGTATTCTGTTTTGAAAAGCCATTTGTCACATTTGTTGCTGTCGTCGGGGAGAATGAGTATTGCGTCTCTTCCTTCAAACAAAAAGTCAAGTCGTGTGAATCCGTTCCAGATTGATTTTGTTATTTCCATAGTTTTTGCTCTTTTCTTTTGTGTTTAATCAGTTGGTTTTTTGTAAAGCTCCGTTGACATATATCTCTCACCTGTATCAGGCAGAAGCACCACAATGGTTTTGTCCTGCATTTCGGGACGTTTTGCAATTACTGCTGCGGCGTGGAGCGCAGCCCCCGATGAGATGCCAACCAGAATCCCTTCTAATTCTGCCATTTGGCGTGACATTTTGTATGCATTCTCTTCGGTAACGGTTGTTACCTCATCGTATATTGTTATATCAAGAGTATCAGGCACAAAGTTTGCACCGATTCCCTGAATTCCGTGGGAGCCGGGCGTTCCCTTGGTGAGAACGGGAGATTTTTGGGGTTCAACAGCAATGATTTTTACGGAAGGATTTTTCTCCTTCAGGTATTTGCCAGTTCCGCTGATTGTACCGCCTGTTCCAACCCCTGCAACAAACACGTCAACGCATCCGTCGGTATCTTGCCAGATTTCGGGACCTGTGGTGTCGTAATGTGCCTTGGGATTGGCAGGATTTTCGAACTGAGAAGGAATGAAGCTGTGCTCGTATTCCTTTGCCAGCTCTTCGGCTTTGGCTATTGCACCGCTCATTCCTAGGCTGCCCTCGGTGAGAACAATTTCGGCGCCGTAAGCTGAAAGCAGATTGCGGCGTTCAATGCTCATTGTCTCGGGCATTGTAAAGATTGTGCGGTAGCCCTTTGATGCTGCAACTGCAGCAAGTCCAATTCCTGTGTTGCCGCTTGTGGGCTCAATAATTATAGAGTCGGGAAAGAGTTTGCCATTGATTTCGGCGTCCTCTATCATTGCTTTTGCAATTCGGTCTTTTGCACTGCCTGCAGGGTTAAAGTATTCAAGCTTTGCAAGAATTCTGGCGTTTATACCGTTTTCACGGGTGAAGTTCTTCAGCTCCAGAAGGGGAGTGGAACCGATGAGCTCGGATATTGAACCGAAAATTTTCATAATACAAATCTCCTTTTTTCAGATTAAAACGGTCGCAGAAAATTTACGACCGCTTTATTTATTTGAAGAGTATTACTTTCTTGAAATTACTGTTTTTGCTTTTTCTACAATTGTCTTGGTGTCAAGACCGTAAATTTCAAAGAGCTTTGCAGGGACGCCTGAACGTCCAAAAACGTCCTTTGTTCCTACACGTTCCATAGGAACAGGACAGCTCTCTGCCAGAACCTCGGCAACAGCACTGCCCAGACCGCCGATGATGTTGTGTTCTTCGGCTGTGACAACGGCACCTGTTTCTTTTGCTGCCTTTATGATGATGTCACGGTCAATGGGCTTGATTGTATGTATGTTGATTACTCTTGCATCAATGCCAAGCTCACTGAGTGCTGTTTTTGCTTCCAGCGCATAGGGAACCATAAGACCTGTTGCAATGATTGTAACATCCTTGCCCTCTGCAAGCTGTACACCCTTGCCCATTCCAAACTGGTAGTTCTCGCCAAAGATTGTGGGAACTGCAAGACGACCGAAACGAAGGTAAATGGGACCGTCGTGGTCAATTGCCGCTTTAACTGCCAGACGTGCTTCTGTTGCATCTGCAGGGTTCATAATTACCATATTTGGTATTGTTCGCATAATGCCTATATCCTCAAGGCATTGGTGGGTTGCGCCGTCTTCGCCGACAGAAATACCTGCGTGTGATGCGCCGATTTTTACGTTGAGCTTAGGATAGCCGATTGAGTTTCTTGCCTGTTCAAAGGCTCTGCCTGCTGCAAACATTGCAAAGGAGCTGGCAAACACCACCTTGCCGCAGGCTGCCATACCTGCCGCAACAGAGAGCATATTGCCCTCGGCAATGCCGCAGTTAAAAAATCTTTCGGGATAAACCTTTTTGAAGCTGTCGGTCTTGGTTGATTTTGAAAGGTCAGCGTCAAGAACCACAATTCTCTCGTCACAGCCGAATTCTGCCAATGCTGCACCGTATGCCTCACGGGTTGCCTTTTTTTCGCCTATTGTATACATTAGCACGCACCTCCCAAAGATTTTATGTATTCGTCAAGCTCTGCAATTGCTGCATCATACTGCTCGTCTGAAGGAGCGTTTCCGTGCCAGCCTGCCTGATTTTCCATATATGATACGCCCTTGCCCTTGATGGTGTTTGCAATAATAAGGGTGGGCATACCCTTGCAAGCCTTTGCTGCATCAACAGCTGATTTAATTTCGTCAAAGCTGTGACCGTCAATGGTGATAACGTTCCAGTTGAAGGCTTTAAACTTCTTGTCAAAGGGTGTGGGGTTCATAACCTCACGGATGTCGCCGTCAATCTGAAGACAGTTGAAGTCAAGGAATACGGTGAGATTGTCCAGCTTGTAGTGAGCTGCAAACATTGCAGCCTCCCAAACCTGACCTTCTTCACATTCGCCGTCGCCAAGGATTGAGAAAACACGGTAATCCTTTTTGTCAAGCTTGCCCGCCAGAGCAATTCCGCAGGCTGCGCTGATGCCCTGCCCCAGAGAGCCGGTTGACATATCAACGCCTGAAACACCCTTCATGTCGGGGTGACCCTGAAGATAGCTTTCGGCATTACGGAAGGTTTTGATGTCTTCCTTAGGAAGACATCCCCGTTCAGCAAGTGTTGCATAAAGCGCAGGAGCTGCGTGACCCTTTGAAAGAACAAATCTGTCACGGTCGGGGTCTTTGGGGTTTTTGGGGTCAATATTCATTTCGGACATATAGAGATATGCCAGAATGTCTGCTGCAGAAAGTGAACCGCCGGGATGTCCTGATTTTGCGCTGTGGATTGCCTCTAAAGCCATTTTGCGGATGTTTGCGGCAGAAAGTTTGAGATTGGTTTTGTTAATCATTGCCTTTTACCTCCGTTGTATGTTAATTGTTAATTTAATGCGTCTTGAATCCGTTGCCCAGAACCTCACGGGTGTCTGAAAGAATGACAAATGCGTTTTGGTCAACAGATTTAATTATCTTTTTCAGCTTGTTTATTTCGTATTTTTTCACCACGCACAGCAGTACGGTTTTGTCGGCTCCGCTGTAGTGTGAAAAGGCGTGGAGTGCTGTTGTGCCCCGCTCCAGAGTTTTTGAGACTTCTTCGGAAATTGCCTTCGGTCGGTCCGAAATGATATAGGCAACCTTGGCAAAGTCAATGCCCTCAACCATCAAATCAATGATATAGGAGCAAAGGTAAAGAGCAGCTGCAGAATAGAGAATAACCTCCCATCTCCCAAAGGTGAGTCCTGCCAGAGCGACAATGAAGGCGTCAATCAAAAGAACAAACCTGCCGACCGAAATAGAAGGAAAGTGCTTTTTGAGAATTTGAGCTGCAATATCCGTTCCCCCTGTGGTTGAGCCTGCCTGAAAAACAAGCCCAAGACCAAGCCCCATAAGGGCTCCGCCGTAAACCGCAGAAAGGAGTATATCACCTGTTACGGGCTTGAGCCACGCCAGCATATCGGTGAGGATTGAAAGTGATACCATTCCGAAGAGCGATGAAAACATAAACCCTGTATCAAAGTACCTGAGGCTCCACAAAAATATGGGAATATTGAGAAAGAGTATGGAAATTCCCACAGGAATGTTTGCCAGATGGTGGAGGATGATTGCAACACCGCTCAGACCTCCGGGGGCTATGTCCGCAGGAACCAGAAATAAGTCCAGCGAGAGAGCCACAATGAGAGTTCCCAAAAGTATGGTAAGGTATTTTTTTAGCACAGTAAGCATTTTTACAGTTCTCCTTTGTTTAGGTTATGTAAAAATGCGTAATGCTAAATATATTCTGCTACATTCGTCGCCGATGCGGTTTCAAGAAGAAGGCTTGTCAATCCACAAGGCAGCCCAGCAGCTCCGCAATGCGGTCGCTGTTGCCCACAAGATAGAGATAGCCGATAAGAGCTTCAACTCCCGTGGCTGATTTGTAGTCAACCATATCCGCGTTCTTTGGCGGGTGAGAGTTGGTGTTTCTGCCTCGCCTGTAGATTTGCATTTCTTCCTCTGAAAGCATATCCTTTATTTTTTGAAAAAGGTCTGACTGTGCCTTGGCGTTCACAAGGTGAATTGCTTCCTTGTGAAGGCGGTTTACGGGGAAGTTGGCGTCCTTTATCAGATATGTGCGCACAAACAGCTCATAAACCGCATCGCCGATATAGGCAAGAGTCAAGGGTGAATATTGCTTTGGAGAGACCTGCTCACCCAAAGAAAACTGTTTTATAAATGTATCAAGCATAAATCTATTCTCTATTCTTTATTATCTGTTATCTGACAAAAGCTATGCTTTTGTAATCTGCTGTCCCTGAGGCGTGTCTTTTACTATTATGCCCATTTCTTTCAGCTTATCACGCAGCTCGTCAGACTTTGCCCAGTTCTTTTCGGCACGTGCCTTTGCGCGTTCCTCCAGGATGGCGTCAACCTCGCTGTCGGTGCCGCCCTCTGACTTTTGCAAAAGACCCAGAACACCGCCAAGCTCCAAGAGCATATCAACTGCATAGGTGATAGCTTCCTTTGAGAAGCCTGATGTGGCAGTGATTGCCTTGTTTGCTTCCGAAACAATTTCAAAGAGTACAGAGATTGCATCGGCTGTGTTAAGGTCGTCGTCCATTGCGGCAATATACTTTTCTTTGTAAGAATCAAGAGCAGCCTTGAAAGCCTTTTCGGCATCGTTGAGTTCGGTGCGGCAGTCAGCATTGCCTGCCAGAAATCTCATATCCGAGAGACAGTTATAAATTCTGTCAAGAGCCGACCTTGAAGATTCCATAAGAGCCTTGCTGAAGTTGATGGGGCTTCTGTAATGCGCAGAGAGCATAAAGAAGCGGATAACCTCATAGTCAAATTCTGCTGCGATTTCACGGACGGTGAAAAAGTTACCCAGTGACTTTGACATTTTGTGATTGTCGATGTTGATGTAGCCGTTGTGCATCCAGTAGTTTGCAAAGGGAACGCCGTGACAGCATTCGCTTTGAGCAATCTCGTTTTCGTGGTGGGGAAAGATAAGGTCCTGACCGCCGCTGTGAATGTCGATTGTCTTGGCGAGGAACTTGGTTGCCATGGCACTGCACTCAATGTGCCAGCCGGGACGTCCCATACCCCAGGGGCTCATCCACGCAGGCTCACCGGGCTTCTGCTTTTTCCAGAGAGCAAAGTCCATAGGGTCTTCTTTGTCTTCGTTTATGTTAATTCTGGCACCGCTCTCCAAATCCTCGAGAGGCTGGTGTGAAAGCTTTCCGTATTCCTTGAACTTTTTTGCCGAGAAATATACGTCGCCGTCTACATTGTAGGCATAGCCCTTTTCCTCAAGCTCCCTGACAATGTCGATAATTGCGTCAATGTTGTCGGTGGCCCTGGGATGAACGGTTGCACGCTTGATTCCCAGACCGTCTGCATCCTTGAAGTATTCGGCAATATATTGGTCTGCAAGCTCCTTGACAGTTATACCCAGCTCGTTTGCCTTGTTTATCATTTTGTCGTCAATATCCGTAAAATTCTGAACAAAATAAACTGTGTTGCCGCAGTATTCAAGATAGCGGCGGAGTGTGTCAAATATAATGAAGGGACGTGCGTTTCCAATGTGGAAGTAGTTGTAAACCGTGGGTCCGCAGGAATACATACGGAACACACCCTTCTCAACGGGAACCAGCTCTTCTTTTTTGCGGTTTAATGTATTAAATACTTTCATTGTTATTCTCTCCTTTTTCCAGTTGTGCTTTTATCTTCTCAATTTCAACACGCAGCTTGCAAAGATCCATTGAAACAGGGTCAGGAATATGAATCTGGTCAAGGTCGATTTTTGCAGGTGCGACCTTCACGTTGTCACGCTTCACAATATGAGCAGGAACGCCCACACAGGTGCTGTTTGGCGGGATTTCATTGAGAACCACGGCGTTTGCGGCAATCTTGCTGTTGTCGCCCACGGTGAAGGGACCGAGAACCTTTGCGCCGCTGCCGATTGTTACATTGTTGCCGATTGTGGGGTGACGCTTGCCTTTGTCCTTGCCCGTACCGCCCAGAGTGACACCCTGATAAAGAGTACAGTTTTCGCCGATGATGGTTGTTTCGCCTATAACCACGCCCATGCCGTGGTCAATGAACAGCCCCTTGCCGATTTGCGCTGCAGGGTGAATTTCAATGCCTGTTTTGCGCCTTGCCCGCTTTGAAATCCAGTCGGCAAGAAAGTAGTGCCCTTTATTATGAAGCCTGTGTGCCAAGCGGTAGCTGAGAACAGCTCTCACACCGGGGTACAGAAGGAGTACCTGCCATTTGCTCCGTGCCGCAGGGTCACGCTCGAACACAAGGGTTATTTCTTCGTTTAAAGTTTTTATAAAACTCATAGCTTAAACCTCGCAATTGCTCAAATAAAAATCTGAGCATATTCACAATATATTATACACGAAAAAAGTTACAGAGTAAAGCAATTTATGCAAAATATTCAAAATTTATTTTGTTGCATAAAGAGAGAGACCCTTTAGTTTTAATATATGGGAAAATCACCCATAGGTTCTGGGGAAAAACTTTTTGAAAAGCTATTGAAATTATTTGTCGGATAATGTATAATACATTCATAGTGGAATATTGCGGTGTTTTGTGAAAATACGTATTCCGAGTATATTATGAAGCAGACAGAATAAATATATTAACTGACGGACTGTTTGCAGACTGCTTGCTGAAAGGTGGAGCGAAATTGTTCCTTAGAATAGTGATTGACGTTTGTCAGCTGGTGCTGTTTTTTGCAGGATGCTATTATTTTGCATTGGCACTTTTTTCGCTGACAGTTGCTCAAAAAGAGAAAAAAGTGAATAAAGAGCATACATTCGCTCTTTTGGTAGCGGCTCACAATGAAGAAAACGTTGTGGCTGAGATTGTGGAGAGCCTGAAAAATCTTGATTATCCAAAAGACAAGTATGAAGTTTTTGTGGTTGCCGACAACTGCACCGACAAAACTGCGCTTCTTGCAAGGGAGGCAGGCGTAACCGTGCTTGAACGCTTTGACGAAGCAAAGCGAGGCAAAGGCTATGCTATGGAGTTTGCCTTTGAAAAGGTTTTTGCACTTCCCGAAAACTATGAGTATATCTGTGTTTTTGATGCAGATAATCTGGTGAAGCCTGATTTTCTGCTGCATATGAACCACAAAATAAACGAAGGCTACAGAGCGGTTCAGGGCTATCTTGACAGCAAAAATCCTACGGATTCGTGGCTGACCTTTTCATATTCGATGTGGTACTGGATTAACAACCGTCTTTCGCAGCTTTCAA
>JAZOCL010000022.1:0-6440 GCA_045596485.1 Clostridia bacterium | reverse complement strand
GGCATTAAACTCAACAGGAAGGGTTATAAGCTGGAACAAAACAACCGCTCCGAACAAAAGAACTCCAAAGTTCGCAAGTCCGTCAAAGCTCATAATTATACCAAAAATCGCAAGGGGCCAGGCTGCATAGGATGCAATCTGAACAACAGGAACAATTGAGTTTCTTATTTTAATCGGTGCATAGCCCTCTGCGTGCTGAACAGCGTGACCCACCTCGTGAGCTGCAACGCCGATTGCCGCCACAGATGTGCTGCCGTAGGTTGCGTCAGAAAGCCTGACCACATTGGCTTTAGGGTCAAAATGGTCGGTGAGATTTCCGCCTACACGCTCAACAACCACGTTTTGCAGACCGTTCATATCAAGAATTTTTCGTGCAACCTGTGCACCTGTAAAGCCTCTGCGGTTTCCGACAGCACTATATTTTTTGAAGGTTGAATTAACCTTTGACTGTGCATACATTGTGAAAATCAATGCAGGCAGAACCAAAATAATATATGTCATATCAATTCCGTAAAAATATCCAAGTCCCATCATATCTCATGTCCTCTCTTTTTAATTTATATTTTTGTAAAACAAAGCCTATTCTCTGCCCAAAATTTCGCCTTTTTCAATTTTGTGTCCGTTGAGATAATCACGAACCTTCATCTGCTTTGAGCCCTTGAACTGAACATCTGTTATAACAACGGTGTTACCGTCACCGCACAGAACCTCAATTCCCTTTTCGTCAGCTGCAAGAATTTCGCCCTTGTTTCCTTTTTCAGGCTTACCCAAAACAGCACGGTATATCTTCATAACCTCACCGGCATAAAGTGTATGGGCAACAGGCCAGGAATTCATTCCGCAAACAAGACAGATAATCTCCTTTGCAGATTTTGACCAGTCGATTTTTGCTGTTTCTCTTGAAATCATCGGAGCGTAGGTCGATTCTTCAGCCTTCTGCCTTTCGGGCTTCAATGTGCCTTCTTCAAGACACTTTATTGTTTCAATGAGCAATTCTGCACCCATAACCATCAATCGGTCGTGAAGCTCGTCTGCTGTTTCATACTCCCCGATTTCGGTTTCACATTTGAGAAGCATATCACCTGTGTCAAGACCCTTTTCCATAAGCATTGAGGTAACACCTGTTTTCTTTTCGCCGTTTATCACCGACCACTGGATAGGTCCTGCACCGCGATATTTCGGGAGAAGTGAGGCGTGCATATTGATGCAGCCGTGCTTGGGAAAGTTCAGTATATATTCGGGAAGAATTTTGCCGTATGCCACAACGATTATAAGATCAGGGGCGAGTCTTTTAAGCTCTGCCCGAAAAGCAAAATCCTTCAGGGTTTCGGGCTGAAAAACCTCAATACCGTTTTCGAGCGCCGTAACCTTCACAGGCGGCGGCGTCAGCTTGTGACCTCTGCCCACAGGCTTGTCCGGCTGAGTAACCGCTCCAACCACCTCGTGCTCAGATTTAATAAGTGCCTCAAGGCAGGGAACCGCAAATTCAGGTGTTCCCATAAATAATATTTTCATATAACCTTCAATTCCTCCAACTGCTAATTCTGCTCAACCTCAATCCACTCTTCAACCAAATCCATAAACATCTTGCCGTCAAGATGCTCTGTTTCGTGGCAAAAGGCTCTGGCAAGAAGGTCCTCACCTGTGTATTCGTGCCATTCGCCGTGTCTGTCCTGAGCTCTCACAGTCACCTTTTGGGGACGTGTAACCATTCCGAATTTTCCGGGGTTGCTGAGGCACCCTTCAGCACCTGTCTGGCTGCCTTCGGTTGCAATGATTTCGGGATTTATAAGCTCAATTGGGTTTTCGTCAATGTCAATAACCGCGATACGTCTCAGGATTCCTACCTGAGGTGCCGCCAGACCTGCACCGCCCGAATCATAAAGAGTATCAAACATATCCTCAACAAGCTCATTGAGCCTGTCGTCAAATTTTTCAACTGTTCTGCATTTTTTTGTGAGAACTTCGTCACCAAACGTCACAATTTTTCTTATTGCCATAATACATTCTACCTCACTTTAGTACATATTAATCGGATTTATATCAATAACCAGATGAACCTCTGAGCTGCGGCTTTCGTGATTTTCATAAATCTGACGCAGAAGGCTGTGAGCCCTCTCCGCATACTTGCATTTCAGAAGAATTCTGTATCTGTAATTATTCTTTATTTTCGCAATGGGAGCAGGTGCCGGACCAACCTTTGAAAAAATATTTTCATCCTGCTTCATAGCCTTGTCAAGGAGCTTTCCCATTTCTTCGGCTACGTCTTTGACACATTCTTCGTCTTCGCCTGTTGCCATTATATATATTATGTCACAAAACGGCGGATAATTCAACCTTTTTCTTTGTATTATCTCATTTTCATAAAAGGCAATATAATCGTGTTCACGAGCAAACTTGATTGTAGAATTCATAGGCTGATAGGTCTGGATTACCGCACGACCGGGAACGTCACCTCTGCCCGCTCTGCCGCACACCTGAGTGAACAGCGAAAAGCCCCTCTCGTTGGCACGAAAGTCATCAACAGCCAGGGAGGTATCTGCCGCCAGAACCCCAACCAGAGTGACCTCGTGAAAGTCAAGACCCTTTGTTACCATCTGAGTTCCAAGAAGAATATCTGCACCACCCTTTGAAAATTCCTCAAGAATTTTCTCGTGCCCGCCTTTTTTTGAGGTGGTGTCGGTGTCCATTCTGAGAACCTTTGCCGCGGGAAACAGTCTGAGAAGCTCCTCCTCAATTTTTTGTGTACCTGTGCCGAAATACCTTACATAGCCCGAACCGCAGGAGGGACATTCTGTAACATTTTTTTGGGTATAGCCGCAGTAATGACACGAAAGCAAATCCCTGCCCTTGTGATAGGTCAGAGCAATACTGCAATCGGGACAGTTAATAACCTCGCCGCATTCACGGCACGAAACAAAGGTGGAATAACCTCTTCGGTTAAGAAACAGAATCGTCTTCTGCTTTGATTCAAGATTCTTCTGTATTTCGCTCTGCAGCTTCAGGCTTATGGGAGAGCGGTTTTTGTTTTCAAAAAGCTCCCCTCGCATATCCACAATTTCGACTCTCGGCATTGCGCCCTCGTTATAGCGTTTTGTCATTTCAAACAAGGTATATTCGCCGTTTTTTGCCTGATAAAACTCCGCCACCGACGGGGTTGCTGATGCCAGAAGCAAAACACTGCCTTCTTTTTCAGCACGCTTTGCCGCAACGTCAATTGCGTGGTATCTGGGACTTGTTTCAGACTTATAGCTGTTTTCGTGTTCCTCATCAAGAATAATAATTCCGATATTTCTGAAGGGTGCAAAAATTGCAGACCTTGCGCCTACAACCACCTTCACCTCGCCGTTTTTAATTTTATTCCACTGGTCAAACCTCTCGCCGTTTGAAAGGGCACTGTGGATAACCGCAACCGAATTACCAAAACGTGACACAAACCTTTGAACCATCTGGGGTGTGAGGGATATTTCTGGCACAAGCATAATAGCATTCTTGCCCATTTTTATAACCTTGTCAATAGCCTGCAAAAAAACCTCGGTTTTTCCGCTTCCCGTAACACCTCTCAAAAGTATTTTTTCGGGCTTTTCTTTGTCAATCGCTTCATACAGGTAGTCAATAACCTTCTTCTGCTCGGGCGTTGGGTTATATGCCTCTGTTCTCTCATATTTTGCCTCATCATAGGCCGTTCTTTCAACCTGTTCAACCTCTGTTTCAATGTAGCCCTTCTCACATAACGCTTTGATAGCATCATAGCTTCCGCCTTTTTCACGGACTAGCTTTGCATAGGGCAGAGAATCTGACATTAGCAGAGCTTCCAGCACTCTTGCCTGGGCTACAGCACCTTTTTCACGAAGGCTTTCGGCAATACCAAAGGCGGCTTCACGTCCCAGCTTAAGCGTTGCCACCTTGATGCTCTTTTCCTTTACTCCCGAAGTCATCCCCGGAGGAGTTGCAAGTCTGATTGCCTGATAAAGTGAACAAAAATACTTTTGACTTATCCAAAGGCACAGCTCAAGAATCCACGGTGAGCAAACAGGCTCTCTGCCGTAGATGCTGCTGATTTTCTTAAGGTTTTTGTATTCACTTTTTTCTGCAATACCGACAACAATGCCGTCAACCCTGCGGTTACCCCATCCGAAGGGCACCGAAACACGCATACCCACCGTCATTCTGTCGGCAAGCTCTTGAGGCACGGCATAATCAAAAACCTTGTCAATATTCTGTTCCTTGTTATTTAAAACTACCTGAGCAACCATAACTTTTCCTTACTGTATTAATACTGTTTTCCTGTGACAAACAGCCTCATCCTTTAAATATAGCAAGGGACTACCTCAAAAATTGAGCAGTCCCTGACGATTTGCAAGCAATATTCTGATTTTACAGAGCAGGCTCCTCTATGCTCTGAGGGGCATCTTCAGCCGTGTATACAGCTTCAACTGCCTCGATTTTGCCTTCATAAATTTCGTTTACTGCAACTGTAACATCCTTTGAGGTCACAACGTCTGACAATCTGGGCGCACCATCCACCAGCTGTCTTGTTCTCTTTGCTGTTTCAATAACCAGAGCATATCTGCTGCCGGTCTTTTCTACAAGCTCTGTAATAGGGGGATAAATCATCATTTTACATCTTCTCCTTTGTGTTTTTCATTATATTTTCAACTTCGCAAACAGCGTCTTCGAGCACATCATTGATGACGATGTACTGATACCTTCCTTTTTGCTTCAACTCAGCCTCGGCCGCCTTCACTCGTTTTTCAATCTGCTCTTCGGATTCTGTCCCTCTGCCTCTCAGCCTTTCATAAAGCGCCGCCTCGTCGGGTGGTGCTATGAAAATCGTCACAGCCTCGGGACGTTTTTCCATAACCTTCAAAGCTCCCTGAACCTCGATTTCAAGGATGACATCCTCGCCTCGGTCAAGCTTTTGATTCAGAATTTCAAGGGGCGTCCCGTAATAATTTCCGTTATAAATTGCCCACTCAAGGAACTTGTCCTCTTTTATCATATACTCAAACTCGTCAACGGTTTTAAAGAAGTAGGTCACGCCTTCGGTATCCTCAACTCTGGGGTTGCGTGTTGTTGCCGACACAGAAATCGAAAGATCTTCTCTTCTTTCAACTAAAGCTCTGCAAATTGTACCCTTTCCGACACCTGAGGGTCCTGAAATAATGTAAAGAACACCTTTATTCTTCATTTTCGATCTCTCCCTCATCCTTTGTATCAGTCAAATCCTCCTTGACAGCAGCACGACCTGCAATTGTTTCGGTCTGGATTGCCGACAGAATAATGTGGTCGCTGTCTGTAATGATAACTGCACGGGTACGGCGTCCACAGGAGGCGTCAATAAGCAGACCTTTGTCTCTGGCATCCTGAACAATACGCTTTATTGGTGCAGATTCGGGACTGACAATTGCAACAACTCTGTCGCCCGATACAATGTTACCGAATCCAATATTTATAAGCTTCATAAGTACCTCGCCCTATTCTATATTCTGAATCTGTTCTCTGATTTTTTCTATCTCGGATTTCATATCAACAATTATCTTTGAGATTTCAACATCATTTGCCTTTGAGCCCATTGTGTTGGTTTCACGGTTCATTTCCTGAATCATAAAGTCAAGCTTTTTGCCTATGGGCTGGTCTGTTTTTATTGCTTTTCTGAATTCCTTGATGTGGCTGGCAAGACGAACAGTTTCTTCGCCAATATCTGTGCGCTCTGCAAAGATTGCTGCCTCGGTTATAATTCTTGTTTCTTCAACATTGACATCAGCAAGAATTTCTGAAATCTTCTTTTCAAGACGGGCTCTGTATTCTGCAACAATCTCAGGATAACGTTTTTCAACCTCTTTAAGATTAGCTTCAAGATTGTCGAGATGCAAGCTGATGTCGGCTTCCATATTTTTGCCCTCGCTCACTCTTGTGTTGACAAAATCCTCGGCAGCATCTTCGAAAACATCCGCTATAATCGATGTAATGTATTCTTCATCTGTCTCATCGGTTTCAATTTTGAAAATGTCGTGATACTGAGCAATGGTTGAAATCTTTATATCATCCTCAAGACCGAATTCGGCAATACCCCTGAGGGCTGAAATATAATTTTCTGCAACTCCTTTGTCAAGAGTTATACTCTTGTCGCTGCCCTCGGTGCGTTCAACCGAAACAAAAACCTCAACCTTGCCTCGCGAAATGTACTTTGATGCCACCTGACGTATTTTGTCCTCAACAAAATAATAATACTTGGGAACTCTCACCGCAAGGTCAAGATACCTGTGGTTAACTGACTTCAGATTAACCTTTATATTGAACTGATCAACGGTTTTTTCAGCTCTGCCGAAACCTGTCATACTCTTAAGCACAATCCATACCTCCTATTCCTAAAAAGCAGCTTTTGCACTAATCAATTCATTGTACCACATATTTCTAAAAAAATCAAATAAATATTT
>JAZOCL010000021.1:0-9164 GCA_045596485.1 Clostridia bacterium | reverse complement strand
AGACCGCTTGGCCTCCGACTTGATATTAATGCTATCTCTTTATTGCTGGACTCAAGCCCCTGTGTCACCACTTCAAGAGACACGGTTCCCTCTACCAGCTCTGCAATCGGCTCAAGCAGTTCTTTCATCTTCTGTGCCGATTCTTTCTTTTCTTCTGCACTTAGCGTAGAAACAAAGTTCCATAATACAATATGATGTACCATAATGTTTTGTCCTTTCTGTCAGAAATTATTTGCTTAAATATTCATCAATTCCTTTTGCTGCCGCTTTTCCTGCACCCATAGCAAGAATTACGGTAGCCGCACCGGTTACTGCATCACCGCCGGCATAAACACCCACCTTGCTAGTGAGACCGCCTTCATTTTTTGTAATAATACAGCCTCGTCCGTCGGTTTCAAGACCCTCGGTGGTGTTTCGGATAAGAGGATTGGGTGATGTGCCAATTGACATTATCACCGCATCAACATCCAAAACATATTCAGAGCCTTCAACGACAACAGGACTTCTTCTGCCCGATTCATCGGGTTCACCAAGCTCCATTCTGACGCACTTTATACCTGTCACAAAATTGGTGTCATCGCCCAAAATTTCAACGGGGTTGTTAAGGGTTTTAAAGATAATTCCCTCTTCCTCTGCGTGCTCAACCTCTTCCCGCCGTGCAGGAATCTCGTTCATTGAACGCCGATAAACAATATAGACCTCTTCAGCACCAAGACGCTTTGCACAACGTGCAGCATCCATTGCCACATTTCCGCCGCCCACAACAGCAACACGCTTTGCACGTATTATGGGGGTTGTTGACGCTTCTTCATAGGCTTTCATAAGATTTGTTCTGGTCAAAAATTCATTTGCAGAATACACACCGTTGAGATTCTCCCCGGGAATATTCATAAACCTGGGAAGTCCCGCTCCCGAGCCGATAAACACAGCCTCAAAGCCATCCTCAAGAAGCTCGTCAACTGTTTCGGTTTTGCCGATTACTGCATTGGTAACGATTTTCACGCCCAAAGTCTCTAACTTTTCTATCTCACGTCTCACAATATCCTTTGGGAGTCTGAATTCGGGAATGCCGTAAACCAACACACCGCCAGGAATATGCAGAGCTTCAAAAACTGTTACATCATAGCCCCTTTTTGCAAGATCGCCTGCACAAGTGAGACCTGAAGGTCCCGAGCCCACAACTGCAACCTTTTTGCCGTTTGATTTTACTTCTGCGGTTTCGGCTGTGCCGTTTTTCATATACCAGTCAGCAACAAAGCGTTCAAGTCTGCCGATAGCCACAGGCTCGCCCTTGATTCCCCGAACGCACTTTGATTCGCACTGGGTTTCCTGAGGACAAACACGTCCGCATACCGCAGGAAGAGAGCTTGACTTGTAAATCACAGCATAAGCACCCTCAAAATCTCCCTCTGCCACCTTTGCGATAAACTCAGGAATATGAATCTTTACGGGGCAGCCCGAAACACAAGGCATATTTTTGCAGCCAAGACATCTGTTTGCCTCGTCAATTGCCTGCTCCTCGGTATAGCCCAACGCAACCTCGCTGAAATTCTTATTGCGAACATCGGGGCTTTGAACAGGCATTTCGTTTTTCTTAGGTGACATATTTGCCATTACTTCTTTACCCCCTTGAATAAATTGCAGACATCGTCATGATGCTTTCGTTCGGTTTCTTTATATATCGCCGAGCGTCTGATACATTCATCAAAATCCACTAAATGGCCGTCAAAGTCAGGACCGTCAACACAGGCAAACTTCATTTCTCCTCCAACGGTAAGTCTGCAGCCGCCGCACATACCTGTTCCGTCAATCATAATGGGATTCATACTTACAACGGTTTTTATTCCCAACTCCTTGGTGAGCAGACAAACAAACTTCATCATCACAAGCGGTCCTATGGCAATAACCAAATCATACTTTTCACCGCTCTCAACCATTTTGCGCAGAGCGTCGGTCACAAGCCCCTTTTCGCCGCAGGAACCGTCATCGGACATAAGAACAACCTTGTCTGACACCACCTTGAATTCATCCTCAAGAATAACAAGGTCGCGGCTGCGGAAGCCGATTATTGAATGAACCTCTGCACCGTTCTCCTTGAGAGCCTTTGCTGTGGGGTACGCAATGGCACAACCCACACCGCCCCCAATAACAGCAACCTTTTTGAAGCCCTCAACGTGAGAGGCCGTTCCCAAGGGTCCAACAAAATCGTGGATATAGTCTCCTTTATTCAAATGATTAAGCTTCTCGGTTGTTGCGCCCACAATCTGAAATATAATGGTAATTGTGCCATTTTTGCGGTCATAGTCCGCAATGGTCAGGGGAATTCTCTCGCCCTGTTCGTCAACACGGAGAATGATAAACTGTCCTGCCTGTGCCTTGTGGGCAACACGCGGTGCTTCCACCACCATTTTTGTAACAGTGGGGTTCAGAACTGTTTTTTCTTTTATGAGAAACATTAAGGTCATCCCTTCTGTCAATAATTGCTAAAATTTAAATACAACTTTTCCTTCCTCAAGGACAAGCCGTGCCGAAAATGCTTTTCCGCTTTTTTTCGAAACAAAACCCGTGATGAGGGGGGTTGAACCTGTCTCTAAAAGCGACTTCATATTCTCAAGAGAAATCACCTTTCCGCATATAACATTGCCCGTGGAAAATTTGCAGCCCTCCCTGTAGCTGTGGCAGCCGTAGCCGAACCTGGTTCTGGCAATTTCTCCTCCGCAAAGGGGACACTTGCCCACGACATCACCCACAAAGCCGTCAAAGGTCTCACCCTTCTTTTTGTTTTCTTCAAACACATTGGTGATTTCTGTTTTTACGACCTCGATAGCGCTTTCAATAGTCATATTTCCCTTAAAAACACCCTTCAGGGCCACACCCATCTGTGAGGTCTTGAACTTATCCATAATTATGTTCATCCGTGAAAGAGACTCAATTAAATTCTCTCCTGCGGGGAGAATTGTGTAGGTGTCTTTTTTGAGCTGAATGTACTGACTCTTTCTGGCATTATCAATGATACCTGTTCTTGTTGCCTCGGTTCCAAGCTCCAGCCCCTCAAACATTGCCCGATATTCTGCCTCTTCATCCTCTTGCTCTGAGGAGGCATTGGCTTTCTCCTCCTTGAAGGGGTTCTTCAGATAGTTGTTCAAGGTTTCGATTGTGTAATGCTTTGGGGGGCTTGTTTCCTTTTCTACAGGAGCAAAGCCTATGTTCACCTCGTCACCCTTTTCAAGCGGCGGAAGGAGCTTATCCTTCTTGGTATAATCATCAATTTTTGTCCATCCCTGATTTATGATAACCGTACCCTTGAGCAAAAACTCCTCAAGGTCACCCACAGCAATCTTTATCTCTGTTTTTTCAACAATGCAGTCCTCTGCACAGAAAACCGCAACAAATCTGCGCATAATTGCGCTATAAACCTTCATTTCGTTCTCAGAAAGCCTTGTTTTGTCGGGAATTTTGTAGGTGGGAGTCAACGCAGAATGTGATTCAATCTTTGAATCATCAAATATGGTTTTGCTGAACTTGAATTCAACGGGATAGCCAAGCTTTTTCACCGACTCAAGAATGGTCTTTATTTTTCCCTGCTCTGCTGTTGCAAGATATTCGGAGTTTGTTCTGGGATAGGTCACATAACCCTTTTCATAAAGTCCCTGAACAAGCTCAAGACTTTCTGCCATAGACATTTTATATTTCTTGCCCAGAAAGTTTTGAAGCTTTGTGAGTGAATACAGCTTTCCTGCAGAAAGAGTATCCTTCTTCTTTTTCTTTGATACAACAACTGCCTTTTCGGCATTGTATTTATCACACAAAGCCCTTGCTTTTTCGTATTCTTCTTTATTGAATTTCGTTTTGCTGGTGAGCTCAATTTCGGTTCCGTTTGTTTCTGCCTTGCTCTGGATGGCATAATAGATGTCAGGAACAAAATTTCGAATTGCCATATCACGGTCATAAATTGCTTTGACAATAGGAACAATTACTCTGCCAACACGAAGCAAAGTTCCTGAACGCAAGGTTGCATAACGGGTCAGATTCACACCGTAAAGCCAATCCATAAAGGTTCTGGCATAGCCTTCACTGGCCAGATTGTCATATTCACTTTCGTCCTTCAGGGCATTCATTGCCTCACGGACGGTCTGCGGTGTCTGGTCGGGAAGCCATATTCGTTTCAGCGCCTTGGTTTCGTCAAGAGCCTTTTCGATACAGGTTCGCACAATAATTTCGCCTTCACGGTCAGCATCTCCCGCATTGATGATTGTATCAACGTCGCTGCGGTTGCACAAAGCCTTTATAACGCCGAACTGCTTCTCCACTCCTGCATCAACCTTTTTGTCGGAGCCTCTTTTTAATTCAAATATAAACTTTTCGGGGAAGCACGGAAGATTGTCTATTGACCAGTATCTGTTTTCGGCAGTACTCTCAGAATATGCCTCAACATCAGCCAATGAAAACAAATGACCGAAAGCCCATGTAACAATGAAGCCTCCGCCTTCAAAATATCCGTCGTGCCGCGCCATTTTACCGATTCCTGCCATAATATTTCGTGCAAGACTTGGTTTTTCTGCAATAATCAGTACTATCTTAAAAACCACCTTTAAAAAGACATATCGGGCAACATTGTCGCCCGACAAATCTTTGATGCAGCCTAGTCTTCAAAGTCAAACTGGTCTGCGTTTCTTTCTTTGAATTCCTCATATGCTCTGTCAAGAACATCAAGGTCTTCTTCATAAGCCAACTCATATGTGCCGTCTTCCCTTGTCACCATCTTGAGAATAAGAACCTCGTCAACCTCGTCTTCGTCATCATCTTCCTTATATGGAATGCAGATAACATAGTCGCTGCCGTCAATCTGAACTGTGTCAAGATGAACAACCGTCTGCTTGTTTCCCTCGTCATCAAACAGGTCAACCAGATATTCGTTTTCGTTTTCAAAATTTTCTGCCATATTAAGATACCTCTTTTCAAATTTTTCAAGCACCTGAACCGCTGTCCAGATATGCCTGTAATATAAACGCCGCCGCAATTTTGTCAACAGAGTCCTTCCGCTTTTTGCCGCGTACATTTGTCTCGTTCATCAGGTTGTGCGCCGAAACCGTGGTAAGACGTTCGTCCCACAAAATTATGGGGCAGTCAACCATTGTCTTTAAAAGCTTCACCAACGCCTTTGTTTTTTTGCCACGGTCACCCACAGTACCATTCATATTTTTAGGAAAGCCCAGAACAATTTTTTCTGCACCGAGAGTTTTTACAAGCTCTGCCGTGTGCTCAGCAACCTTCGTCATACTTTTTTCGTGAAAGGTTTCAAGGGTGTGTGCCGAAAATCCCAGTGCATCCGATACCGCATAACCTGTTCTGCTGTCGCCGAAATCAACACCAAGAATCATTGCCCGACCCCCCTTGCTTCCATTTTTGTATATGTGATTCATTTTACCACAATCAAAGCCTGTGTGCAAGTATTTTTTTAGAAATTCAGGACATTCAAAATTTATTTTGTCACATAGGACAAATGAAACAATCCACAGCCCAAAATAATAACTTTTTGTCGGATAATGTTGAAAACACATTCTAAGCACCGACAAATCAACCATTCATCTGTGTATAACTCTGTGGAAAATGTGAATTTGTTCTTAATATAAAACTTAAAAACCTATATAATCCTTCGCTTATAAATTCATAGTGCAAATTTTTACTCCATTCACAGTGAACTGCAGCTTGATTTCGCATATCTTGACAAAAACTGTTGGCTATGTTATAATTCGACAATAGCAATTTGACGAAAACAAATTGGAGGTAAACATAAAAATGAAAGCTTTATGTGACATATGCGGTGGCAGTCTTTTGATTGCTGTCGGTGGAAAATCTGCTGTTTGCACAGTTTGTGGAATGCAGCATTCCATTGAGCGTGTCCGTGAGAAACTGGGGGTTTGTGCATCTCCTGCCAACGAAGAACAGAATCCAACTCCTCCGGTTGAAGAAATACCATTTACTAATGCAGAAGCAAAAATTGATGATACAGAAATTCCTTGTGAGGTCTTTGAAGAAATTTACGACGAAGAGATTCCTTACGCCGTTTTTGAAGAAATTGATGACAAAGAATCTCCTTCGTATTATACAAACGATTATCCCGAAGACGAGCTTGCGCAGCTCGAAGGCCGCATAGGAGACTACCAAGGTACAAATCCATTCAGTGCCGATGAGCTTCAGGGAGTTTTTGCCCGTTATTTCAGCTCAAACCTTTTTGAATGTTATGAAATAGAAGAATATGTCAGTGCTGATACATTTGGTGCAAACAGCAAATGTATGCCGGTAAACTTTCTTTTTAAGAAGGATAAAGTTCCTGTACTTGCTGTTGCAATTATACGTTCAGCAAAAGCTGTTCGCCACGGAGCTGTAACAGGAACAAAAGCTGCTCTTGCAGCAAAAAAAATAAAATATATTGGCTTTCTTGCGGAGATGCCGAACAATGAATTTTATGTTAAACGTAAGGTTTTAAAGGCATTGGGATTCTAAACCCGAATAATTTGATGGCTGAAATGCAATATGCGCCTGTGGCGGACAAAGCATAATGTTTAAGATAACCTTGCAGGCGGTTCATTATGTGCAGTCCGGTAACGAAATACTTCGTTGTTTAATTTTTTTCAGCGGTCTTAAATTATATAAACAGGTACAGGCAACCAGTGTCTGTACCTGTTTTATTTCACGGAGTAGATTATGAGTTTGATTTATGAATTACTAAAAAAAGAACGATGGAAAGAATTTTTTGAATATAAAGACAGCAAAAGTCATATCTCACAAAAAGAAAAAGACGAACTTTCTTTGTTTATTGAAACAGAAGCCTACAAGGAGTGCGTTTTGAAAATTATATCGGAAGAAGCTTTTCCCATTCCGGAAATAAAAAAAATCAACAAGAAAAATTCTTCCAAAAAGCGCTTGGTATTCACCTTTGAAAAAACTGAAAACTATGTTCTTAAAATGCTCTCTTTTCTGCTTTACAAATACGACTTTTTGTTTTCGGATAATTTATACTCCTTCCGCCGAGATATAAGCGTGAAGTCCGCAATTTCACGTATTGTGCACCATTCGGAAATACGTAAAATGTATAGCTACAAGGTGGATATAAGTGATTATTTTAATTCGATTGATACGGATAGGATGACAGCAATAATAAAAGAAAAAATTTCTGACGACAAGCTTCTTGCAGATTTTTTGATTTCACTTATACAAAATCCCGATGTATACGAAAACGGTATTGTAACAACGCATAAAAAGGGTATTATGGCAGGTGTTCCCATATCGGGCTTTCTTGCCAACCTGTATCTTATGCAGATGGATGAATATTTTGCCCAAAAAGGTATTTTATATGCCCGATATTCCGATGACATAATTGTGTTTGCAAACAATAAAAGCGAAATCGAAGCATATGAAAATAAAATAAAAGATTATATCAAATTTTCAGGACTTGAAATCAATCCTGAAAAAGAATGCAGAAGCATCCCCTCACAGAAATGGGAGTTTCTTGGTTTTTCATATTTTGACGGCGAGGTTGATATTTCAGAAATAGCTCTGCAAAAAATCAAAGCAAAGATGAAAAGAAAATCCCGTGCTCTTGTGCGATGGAAAATCCGAAAAAAAGCCGGTGATGAACGAGCTATCAAGGCCTTTATTTCTCATTTTAACAAGAAGTTTTTTGACAACCCGATACACAATGACATAACCTGGTGCAGATGGTATTTTCCAATAATCACAACAGAAAAAAATCTTAAAAAAATTGATAACTATATGATTGAATGCATAAGATACATTGCCACCGGTAAGCACACAAAAGCAAACTACAATCTCCGATATGAAACAATAAAGAGCTATGGCTACAAAAGCCTGGTAAATTCGTACTATAAAAGAAAAAAGTCATTCGTCGTTGACATTTAGAAATCGTAATGTTATAATTTTCATATAAAAATTTCAGGAGGGATAATTATGGGAAAATTCGACCCCAGATCACTTACAAAGGAGCAGCTTGACGAGGCTGTAAGAAGAGGACAAATCTCTGATTATTATCTAGATGACAACACTTTTATAAAAGAAATCTCCACAAGCAGCGGCGGATATGTGCTCAAGCTCGTTGAGCGTTCAGTTGAAACCGGAAAGGATCATATACAAATGGACTTTATTTATGATTCAGAAGGAAATCTGATTGACAAACGACTTCACAAGTTTTAATTGGAGGCGCTGATATGTTAGAAAAAATGACCGCTAAGGATTATGAAAAGTATAAGTCAGCTATTTTAACAGCAAACGAACTCAAGGACAAGGATTCTTTAAAAAAGATTCAAATGCAGCTTATTGCCAGATACGGCCTTGACAACGAAGATGTGGAACGCCTGCTTAGTCTATTTAAATTTAGCGTATAAACGGAGAGTATTATGATAAATTTTGAAATAAATATATGCCCCGAATGCGGCGGAAAAATAAAAACAATATTACACAACGGAATTACACTTAAGGAATGTATGTCCTGCGATTTTTGTATCAATATGACCACCGGCAAGGTTGAGCACCATAAGCTTCCTGAAGAAACAATGCTTGTACTATGCCCAAAATGCGGTGGAAAGCATCGTATTGCGGCAGATCCAAAGATGGATACCCTTGAGTGCAACTTCTGCGGTACAGAATTCATTCGCCCCTCTGTTCCTGACCAGAATATTGATGTAAATGTATCTTGCCCTGAATGCAATGCCAAAAACCGTGTAAAGGCAAACAGAGGAACACTGCTCGTAACCTGCAGCAGATGTGGAAAAGAGTTCCGTTACGACAGTGGTGTAAGCAAAATCCCCGGAATAGAAAGCTTTCAGCCGCAATACGAAGAACAACCCGAAAAGATTCTAGACTGTCCGTATTGCGATGCAGCACTTAATTCGCCCGGGAATGACGGAGCATATGATATGCAATGTCCTGATTGCGGTGACGAATGGATTTATGAATGTGATACAGAAACCTCATTGTTGCATTTGAACTGCAAAGCTTGCGGAGCACATAACCTTCTGCCAACGGACGCCGGACCCGATGAGTATGAATGTGTTAAATGCGCTGCACCTATTTCATTTATAGGTACAAAATATGAAGTGCCCGACAGAAGTGTTTGTGATACCTGCGGCGGCGAAACCATCTTC
>JAZOCL010000020.1:0-2328 GCA_045596485.1 Clostridia bacterium | reverse complement strand
TTTTAATTATCGACGAGGAACAGCGCTTTGGTGTTGCTCACAAAGAACGAATCAAGGAAATGAAAAAGGAGATTGACGTTCTCACGCTTTCTGCAACACCAATTCCCAGAACTCTCCATATGTCTATGTCGGGGATACGTGATATGAGCATTATTGCGGAGCCGCCTGGTGACCGCTATCCTGTGTCGACCTATGTTATGGAATATGATGCGGATATAATAAGAGAAGCCATAGTCAAGGAAATCGGCAGAGGCGGTCAGGTTTATTACCTTCACAACCGTGTTCAGGGCATTGAAAAAGCAGCTGCAAAGATTGAAAATATGGTTCCCGAAGCAAGGGTTGCCACGGCTCACGGTCAGATGTCTGAAAGCCAGCTTGAGAAGATTATGATGGCAATGTCCGAGGGCGAGATTGATGTTCTGGTTTGCACAACAATTATTGAAACAGGTCTTGATATTGCAAACGTGAACACAATTATTATTGAGGATGCCGACCGTTTAGGTCTTGCCCAGCTTTATCAGCTGAGAGGCAGGGTGGGACGCTCAAATCGCCTTGCTTATGCCTATCTTACCTATCACCGAGACAAGGTTCTCAATGAGGATGCACAAAAAAGGCTGAAGGCAATAAGAGAGTTCACTGAGTTTGGTTCGGGCTTCAAGATTGCAATGCGTGACCTTGAAATCCGCGGAACGGGAAACGTGGTGGGTGTTCAGCAAAGCGGCCATATGGACAGCGTGGGATATGATATGTACTGCAAGCTGCTGGCAGAGGCCGTAAGTGAGATACAGGGAATTCCCATCGAAGAAACCATTGACACAACCGTTGATTTTCCTGTGAGTGCCTTCATTCCCGAAGGCTACATCAGGGAGCACAGCCAGAGACTTGTGGCATACAAAAAGATTGCCGCAATTGAGAATCAGGATGAGATGGGAGATGTTTTTGATGAGCTTCTTGACAGATACGGCGACGTTCCGCAGATGGTGAACAATCTTATGCTGATTTCACTAATCCGAAAACTTGCATCAAATAAGAAGTTCACCGAAATCAAGGGCTCAAAAAACAGCCTTGTGCTCCACTTTGAGCCGGATAATGCGCCTGACCTTTCGGAGTTTGTGAACAGCGAATATCTGAAATCGGGCAAGGCGGTTATCAAAACAGGCAAAAAACCAAAAATAATATATACCTTCAAGGAAAGCCTGAAAAATACTGAATATCTCAATATGGTGAAAGAATTTATCGAAAAGGTATAGACGATTTTCTCAATATGGTGTATACTTAAAGCGTACGAAAAAAGATTGGAGCGATTGATGTGGAAAACGAAAACAGCAGAGAAAACGAAAATCTCAATGAAGAAGTAATAGAATATACTGATGAAAATGCTGAAGTGACCGAAGAAACTGTTGAAGAGACTGCGGAGGAAGTTGAAGAAGTTCAGTCCGAAGAAACAGAGATTGCTGAGCTTGCAGAACCTGAAAATGCAGAGGATTTGATTGGTGACGAATGGCAGGAGTCGGCAGACACGGGTGAGACAGGATGGATTTGCGACACTGCAGAGTTTTTCCGCGAAGAAGAACTGGCTGCAAAAAGAAAAAAGCAGAACAAAATAATTGCAATCTGTGCCGCATTGGCTGCTGTGATTGCTTTTGCGGCATATTGGGTTTGCAGGGTTGAAGGTATTGGGACCTCAACTGTTGTTTCGGCACCCATGCTTGAAGAAGAGACAGGAGATGCCTTGAAGGACAATATACGTTTTGAAAACCCCGCAATGGCGGTTATCAACAGCTTTACCGACAAAAAGGATGCAATTATGACCGTAGACGGTGTGGCAGTTGACAGGGATGTTTTTGAATATGCAACAAATTATGCAATCAGAAACTGCGTTATGTCACTTATGCAGACAGGTATGATTTCGGATATTTCGGAATTTGATATTAACGCAAAGGCTTTTGACACAGAACTCACATATCTTGAATATGCAAAGGCTATGGCAACCGAAACGGTTATCCCTGTTTACGGACTTATCGCTGCAGGCGAAAAGAACGGTATTACCTTTGACGAAGAGGACGAAAACGAAGCCGAGGAGTGGATTGCTTCATTAAAGGCACAGTACGGTGACGAATTTGAAGAGGCTCTTCAACAGAGCGGATATTCAGGCGAAGAGGCACTGTTGAGAATTCAGAGAGTTCAGCTGCATATGGACAAGGTTTATGCCGACGCTCAGGAAAATCTGGAGAAGTATGTTTCGAACGAAAGCCTAAGTCGGATCGTAGCCATGTCGTTCTGTGAGCCAAGGAGTTGAATCCAGTGGTTGTCTTCCTAAGACCGCTT
>JAZOCL010000019.1:0-5279 GCA_045596485.1 Clostridia bacterium | reverse complement strand
TTCAAACCTTTAGTTTGAAAGTTGCGGAATAAAATTCCGCTAAAACGGCGTTACGCCGTTTCCACGTCAATGGTTATAATGAAAAATAACATAGCTTTACTCAGGAGAATTTAAAATGGGATTTTTTGAAACTTATTTCGGCAAGCTTTTGACAACCTTTTTTATATCCATGGTGCCTGTACTCGAGCTTAGAGGGGCTATCCCTGCGGGGGTGGCGTCGGGGCTTGACGTGATTACTGCAACTGTTGTTTCGGTAATCGGCAATATGGTGCCTGTACCCTTTATTATTTTGTTCATACGCAAAATTTTTGATTGGATGCGAAGGGTCAGTGAAAAGTTTGACAGTATTGTTACATACTTTGAAGAGAGAGCCGAAAAGCACAGAGGAACTGTTGATAAATATAAGTTTTGGGGACTTTTTATTATTGTTGCAATTCCTTTGCCCGGGACAGGCGCTTGGACAGGGGCTTTGGTTGCGGCAATGATGGAGATGCGGCTGAAGGATGCTGTTCCTGCCATATTTATGGGCGTTATTGGTGCAGGAATTATTGTTGCTCTTGCCACGGCAGGAGTTGTTAATCTGGCTTTTTAGCAGAATTGCGGGGTGGCGGCTTGCTGTTTGGAACTGAAGGCTTTGAGTTTGAAATTCTGACCGCAATGCATAATCTGGTGGATTGCGGCTTTATGGATTTTTTGATGGTGACGGTTTCAGCTTTGGGAAATTCGGGAGCGGTGTGGATTGTGGCGGCTCTTCTGATGATTTTTTCGAAAAAATACCGAAAATGGGGTGCTGTGGTTGGAATTGGGCTTTTGCTGGGATTGATTTTCGGGAACGTTATTTTGAAAAATCTGATTGCCAGACCCAGGCCCTGTTGGTTGTTTGAGGGCATTGATATGTTGATTCCCGTGCCGATTGATTATTCTTTCCCGTCGGGGCATACTCTGGCATCCTTTACGTCGGCGTTTGTGCTGCTTTCGGCAGACAAACGGCTGGGAATTCCTGCAGCAGTTCTTGCGGCTGTTATGGCGTTTTCGAGGATGTATCTTTTTGTGCACTTTCCCACGGATATTTTGGGAGGCATTGTTCTGTCGGGCGTAATTTACCTTGGAATGATGAAATTTTTGAAAAAGAAAAAGCTTTGAGAAGTCTCAAAGCTCTTTTTGTGTGAAAACGAGAGTTATAAAAACATTGCAATAACCACGGTGATAAGTCCGCAAAGACCGACGGCAATACCGCTGAGAGAGCCCTCAATCTCACCAAGCTCGATTGCTTTGGTTGTGCCAAGAGCGTGACAGGATGCGCCGATGGCAAGACCTGCTGCAACAGAATTGTTGAGATGAGTCCATTTGATAAGATAGGGCGAGACTATTGTTCCGAATATGCCCGTAATGGTTACAGCAGCAACGGTAATGGGAGCAATTCCTCCAAGCTGAGTTGAAACCTCGGTGGCGATTGCGGTGGTTACCGACTTGGGAATCAGGCTTGAGGTGATTTCTTCGGAGATGCCGAGTATTTTGCACAGAACAATTATACTCACCACAGCCGAAGCTGCACCTGCTGCACAGCCAATGATAATGGGAATGAAGTTTTTCTTTATTACCTTCAGTTGACGGTATATAGAAAGTGCCAGAGCTGCCGTTGCAGGTGCCAGAAACATTGAAATTGTATTTGCACCGTTCAAAAAGTTGTCAAGGGGAATGCGGAAAACTGTGAGAACTAAAATGCATATGAGGGTTGCAATAATAACAGGGTTCACAATTGCGTAGTCAAATTTCTTTTTGGTTTTTACACCGATGTGGTAGGCTATTACGCAAAGGGTAAAGCCGAAAATCGGGCGTGCTGTGAATTCATTGAACATCAGAGTTACCGTCCTTTCCCCGATTTATCAGGTACATTGTGAATTTTACGGCGTATGCCGTGCAGAAAAAGGTAATTACCGTGGTCACAATGCAGATAAACAGAAATTTCCAAAGAATGTGCTGAAAAACATCCATATAGGCAATGATTGAAACTGTTGAGGGTAAAAACACAAATGCCATATTTTTCAGCAAAAAGTCGGATATGATGTTCACCTGCTCGGACTTGATTGCCTTAAAAAGAAGGCACAGAAAAAGAAGAATCAGAGCAATCACGCTGCCGGGTAAGGGAAAGGGCAGCGTGATTGACAGGAGATCGCCTATGCAGCAAAGCAAAAAAAGTCGCATTATTTGTCGGAAAAATCTCAATTTTGACACTCCTAAAATTGTTTATTTTTTAACGCACTTCGATTTTACCACAAAAACCGTAATTTTTAAATTTGTGATATTGACGAATATTTATTTGGGCAGAAAGACGATTTAGTGATTTCGTTGACAGAATCTGTGAAAGGAATGAGGAAAATGCACAAATATGAAGATATAAAAAGCTGCTGTTTTTCGGGGCATAGGTATTTGCCTTATGAGAAATCAGCTGAAATTCGCAAGTGCCTTGTGCAGATGATTGGAGAGCTTGTAGAAGAAGGCTGTACTGAGTTTGTTTCGGGCGGGGCAGTGGGCTTTGATTTGATGGCAGCCGAGGCGGTTCTTGAGCTGAAAAGGGTTTATCCAAAGATTTGCCTTGTTATGGCGCTGCCCTGCCGTGATCAGCACTCAAGGTGGGGGCAAAGGGTAAGGGAGCAATATCAAAGAATTGTGGGGTGTGCAGATGAGGTAGTTTATCTTTGTGAGAGTTATGTGACGGGATGTATGCATTTGCGCAACCGATATATGGCGGAGCGCTGCGATTTATGCATTGCCTATCTGACGCACAGAGGTAGCGGAACAGAGCATACGGTGGAATGTGCAAATTCTTTGGGAAAGAGGGTTTTGAACCTTGCTCACATAGTGTAGACAATGACAAAAAAGACTGCAAGCATAAATGCGGCAGTAAGTGAAACTGTCATAAGGGTGGGGAGACCGCCCTTTTTTTGTGCCCGTTTGGAGGCTTGGGGGTCTTTGAGGCGCTCCACCTGACGCATATAGCGGTCAATAATGCCCTGGGCTTCGGTTACAATTTCTTTTTCGCTGAAGACAGAAGACCCCTTGAGGGCAGAATCCTTGAGTATGAATATTGCCTGGTCGATTGACTCGGAGCGGATGTTGTTGATGATTACGACTCTGCGTGATTTTTTGTCTATCATAAAATTCTCCGTTCTTTGTTTTTCTTTATTATATGGAAAGTATTTACTGAATAAAGAAAAAATATACAAATTGAAGCAATGTCGGCAAGACATTGCTTCAGACTACTGACAAACTTGGACTGTTGCAAGAAAAATAAATCAAAAACAAAAGAAGCGATACCGTGACTGATATCGCTTCGTGAATTTTTTTAAATTACTGGAGAACAATAACGCTGGCTTCAAATACGCCTGATGCATTTGAACCTGTGATGTTTGCTGTTCTGCCCTTCTCAACATTTTTGAGTGTTATGTTTTTTCCTGTCTGGCTGTCGATAATCTTTGTGTTGCTGTTGATATAAATATCGTAGTCTGTGCCGCCTTCAGAGATTATCATAAGTCCGTAGGTTGTGTTCACGGTTTTTACTGTTCCTGTGAATTGTGATTTTGCAACAGAGCCTGCAGCCTTGATTGAGATAACCTCGCTGCTTTCAAGGTTTGCTTCTATATCAGAGCCGGGACGAAGGTCATAAACTGTTCCTTCTTCTGTTGAGTCAATAAGAACCTTGGCTGCCTTGTTCACCTTGTATTCGGTAACCTTGTTGTTGTTTTCGATACCGATAACACTGCCTGATGTTGAATGGGTGACGTAGGAAATTGTTCCGCTTACAGTCTGGTTTTTGCTGCTTGCAGAAATCTTTGTAACCTTGCCGTATGTGAGTCTCAGAGAAACTGTGTCTCCCTGCATAAGGTTGTTCAGACTGCCCTGAAGGTTGTTGCGTGTAACGGTTGCGCCGTCTGCAGAAATTTCGTAAGCGAATACTTCGCCCGATGAATCTTTCACATTGAGAACTGTGTATTCGCCTGATGCGTCAACCGAAACAAGTGTTCCGCCAACTGTCTGGGTTTTTTCGATAACTTCAAGAACGGTAACAGCACCGTCTTCAATTGTCAGCGAAACATAGTTGTTTGCCTTTACCTTGCTGAACAAGTCGATTGCGCCGTTTACACGGATTTTTGCGTTGTCGGCAAGAACGTATGTTTCAATAATTGATTTGTCGTTTGCGTCAGCAATTGTAACTGATTTTGTTTCGCCTGAATCCTTTGTTGCTGAAACGAGACCGTAAATTACGGTGTCTTCGAGAATAACATAGTTTTCAACCAGTGAAAGCTTGCCTGCAAGGTGGGTTACCTTTACCAGCATTCCTGCACTAAGGTCAGAGAGTGTTGCATCTTCGCCGTTGATTTTGATTTTTGTTGAAGCTTCAACTGTGTCAACGATGTCGTTGCCGTCTATGGTTGTTGTGATTAAATCTTCAAATTCGTCAACCTTAGCTATCACACCTGTCTGAACCGAAAGGTCAAGAACATTAATAAGGCTGTGAAGCATTTTTGCCATCTGTGAACGTGTTACAGAGCTGTTGGGCCAGAATTCGGGTTGACCGTTTGCATTGTTGCCCATACCCTGCATAATTCCTGCTTCTTTTACGTATTCAACATATGCACGAGCTGAGTCGGGAATTTCAATTGTGTCGGCATAGGAAGAAGAAACAAAAGCACTGTTTTCAACCTCTTCTTCGGCACCAAGGAGCTTTGTGAGAAGAACTGCAGCCTCATATCTCATAAGAGGAGCATTTTTGTTTGCTGTTGAGAGATATGTGCCCAGCTCGTCCTCCTTGAGAACACCTGCATAAAGAAGGAATGCAACCTCGTTTTTGTAGTTGGTTGAGTATTTTTGGAGAGATGATGCGTATTCGTCAAGAGCATATTCGAGAGAATCTGCAAAGGCATCGTTGTTCACACCAATCATTCTGGCAAGAAGAATCAGTGCTTCTGTTTTTGAAATTGTGTTGTTGGGTCTGAAGGTTCCGTCTTCGTAGCCCTTGAGGTAGCCCGCATCTGCCATTGCATTGATGTAAGGCTTTGCCCATTCAACGGTGTGGTCATTTTCTACGTCTGAAAAGGTCAGAGCAGAAGCCGACAGGGTGGAGAGCAGAAAAACAATACAGAGAATTCCGCTCAGAAGTTTTTTGTTAATCATTGGTTATTCCCCCTTTGGTGTATATGGAAGTTTAATTATTATCAAATTATGACATTTTTATTTTATCATACATTTTTATATATTTCAACTATATTTAAGGAAAA
>JAZOCL010000018.1:0-3053 GCA_045596485.1 Clostridia bacterium | reverse complement strand
CCCGAGCCCTTGGGACCGTAGAACTTGTGACCTGTCATCGAAAGAAGGTCCACATTCATCTTCTCAACATCAATCTCAAGCATTCCGATTGCCTGAACAGCATCAGTATGAAATATAACACCCTTTTCACGGGTAATCCTTCCAATCTCTTCGATTGGCATAATTGTTCCGATTTCATTATTGGCAGTCATAATCGTAACAAGAATGGTTGTATCCTTGATTGCCTTACGGACATCCTCTGCCGACACCATACCAAACTCGTCAACAGGGAGATATGTCACCTCAAAGCCCTCTTTTTCGAGAGCCTGACAGGTGTGAAGAACTGCGTGATGCTCAACCGCCGATGTAATTATGTGGTTGCCCTTGGCTTTGTTTGCCATTGCTGTGCCTCTGATGGCCCAATTGTCGGCTTCTGTGCCCGACCCCGTGAAAAAGATTTCCTTCACGTCAGCACCAATTGCCTTTGCAACCTGTTCACGAGCAAGGTTCACAGCCTTTTTTGCTTCTCTTCCTTCTGCATAAACCGTGGATGCATTACCAAAATTTTCGGTAAAATAAGGAAGCATTGCATCAAGAACCTCACGTCTCACGGGAGTTGTTGCCGAATGGTCAACATAAACTCTTTTTGCGTCCATAAAATTTCCTACCTTTCTTTTTCTGCGGAGTATAAATCACGTTAAAAATTCCGTGAAAATCTATGAAAAGTAGACCCGCTCCGTATGTAAAAATCAATCATTTGAACCTCTGCCACTGAGCAACTGCCATTTGGTCGCAGCGCTCATTTTCAGGATGTCCTGCGTGACCCTTAATCCACACAAGCTCCACACTGTGCTTTTCAAGCAAATTCAGAATTTTCTCCCACAAATCCGGGTTCAAAGCCGCTTCACGCTTGTTGCGCATCCAGCCATTCTCACGCCACTTAATGGCCCAGCCGCATTTTATAGCATCAACAAGATACTTCGAATCGCTGTAAAGTGTAACGGCGCAGCGCTCCTTCAGAGCCTCAAGCCCTACAATGGCAGCCATAAGCTCCATCCGATTGTTGGTGGTTTCAGGTTCTCCCCCCGAAAGCTCCTTGCGTGCTTCGCCGTATTTCAGCACCACGCCATAGCCTCCAGGTCCGGGATTTCCGCTGCAAGCACCGTCGGTAAAAATCTCAACCTGCTTTAGCTCTTCCATGAGTTTTCCTCTCCTGATTGATTCTTGAACACCTCTATGGGCGTTCAGTTCATATTGTAACACATTCTTCCAAAAAAATCTACCCAAATTTAAGAAAATATACAATTTTATTGTACCCTCATTTTGTTGTTTTTACCCAAAGCAAACCCACCCTTCAAACATTTGCCCCATTTTACACTTGGAGAATTATATTCAAAAAATCCTTCAACTTAACAAAATCCGTACATTTGGATTATACTATTTTGTATAAAAGTAAGATCTGGGTAAATATGATATGTATGAGAAAAAAATATATACTGCATTTATATCCTCAGCCTTTCATAGCCTGAGAGATGAACGCAACAACGTAATCAACAGTCTGCTGGACTTCAGGGTTATGCCCGTCGGAATGGAGCATTTCACCGTTTCAACAAACGGCGAATTCTCCGACACAATGGAGCTCATTGATGAATCCGACTTTTTTATACTTCTTTGGGGAAGCAGCTACGGCTCGTGTGACCAGGAGGGTGTGTCGTGGACCGAACGCGAATACGAATATGCCTTCCAAAAGGGCAAGCCCATCATTGCAATTATATGAGAAGAGCTTGCCGAGCTGCAGAAGAATGATTCTTCAGCCTTGACCCACGACCAGAAAAAGCAAATTAAATTTTGCAACAAAATATCTTTTGCCCGCAAGGTAACAAAGGAATTCAGCATAAACACCATAATCGTGCAATTCTTCAACACCTTCAGCTTTTCAAAATGCATAGGCTGGACGAGATACGAAGATATAATGAAAATATTTTAGAAAAACAATGATGTATCATTGTTTTCCGTTCAAAGCATACAACTTAAATTAATAAATCAAGCATAACTTTTCAATCTTTCTTCTGCGTTTTTGCATACTATCCCCAAAAAGAGTTGAGAAAATTCAAAATATCACATACATTCCCAATTTTTTCTTTACATAAAATTTTCCCTGTTAGCAGAAAATAGCTTTGTAAAATTAAACAAAAGGAGCAATTTATTATATGAAAGCAACGGGAATCGTAAGAAGAATAGATGATCTTGGCAGAGTTGTAATCCCAAAAGAAATCCGCCGCACAATGCGCATAAGAGAAGGCGATCCGCTGGAGATCTATACTGAGAGCGACGGCACGGTTATCTTCAAAAAATATTCACCCATCGGTGAGCTGGGCGAATTTGCAACCCAGTATGCCGAAGCACTTGCCCATACCGCAGGCATCCCTGCCTGCATCTCAGACAAGGACACGGTAATCGCCGTATCAGGGGTTTCAAAAAAGGAGCTTATGAACAAAAAAATCTCTGACGACATCGAAAAAATAATGTCCGAAAAAAGCACCTATGTTCTGAAAAATGGTGCAAAGAACATCTCTGTATCAGACGGCAACGACTCGTTTATGGCAGGCATTGCCGCTCCCATTATCTATGACGGTGACGCAATCGGAACGGTAATGTTCCTTTCCTCACCCGAAAAGGATGATTTCGGCGAGCTTGAGCAAAAGCTGGCAGAATCCGCCGCAACATTTTTAGGAAAAACAATTGAATAAGCGACACTCCGAAAAACACCACAGCTAAAGCTGTGGTGTTTTTCGGAGTAACATAATAATGAATTTTCGTAGGGATCGGTGTCCATACTTGTTAGTCCGTCAATCAACTTCCCAAATAATCTATGGCCGCAAGCGCCGCAACACTTCCGTCACCAACTGCTGTGGTAAGCTGCCGAACTGTTTTGTTGCGGCAATCACCTGCCACAAAAATACCCTCAATATTGGTGCGACAATTTTCTCCTGAATCAACATATCCGCCTTCTGTAAGGCTTATAATTCCCTTAAAAATCTCACATTGAGGGGTTTGCCCAACCGCCACAAAAG
>JAZOCL010000017.1:0-6264 GCA_045596485.1 Clostridia bacterium | reverse complement strand
ATAAAAGGACGCTAAATGTCAATACTGAAGTTTGAGAGGTGATTTTTTCCTCTTAACTTATACGGAGGTGTTGACCAGGTGAAAGGCGGCAAAAGAAAAATAAGGTTTAATTGGAAGAAGATTGCAGAGAACAAAGGGGTTTACATAGCCCTGGCGTCAATAGTTTTTGTTGTGGGGTTCTATGTTTACGGCAGATATGCCAGAGAGTCCCTTGAAAATGACATTGTTTCATTTGATGAAAATGCGTGGCAGGAGGCTGTCAGCGAAAGCGGGGTACAGGTTATTGATGTTGATGTGAAGGAGGAAGCACCGAAGGTGCAGGAGAAGAACTCCGAAAAGTCTCAGAAGAATACGGAAGAGGACAGCGCACAGACAAAAGAAACATCGGCACTTGAAGAAGCTGTGGAAACTATTGCTGAGCAGGAGAGAGTGTTCTCTATGATTATGCCTGTTCAAGGTGAGGTTTTGGCGGAATGCTCTGTTGAAGAGCTGGTATATTGTGCGGCGATGGAGGATTGGCGTACCCACAACGGAATGGATATTGCAGCGGCAGAGGGCGACCCTGTGAAGGCTGCAGAGGACGGCGTTGTGTCGAAGGTTTATGAGGATGAATTCCTCGGGATTGTGGTTGAAGTGAATCATAAAAACGGAATATTCTCGCTTTACGGAAACCTTCAGAGCCTTGATTTTATCAGTGCAGGAGCTGCTGTTAGCCGCGGCGACATAATTGGCGGAGTAGGCAAGCCTGGAGCGCTGGAGAAGGATTCAGGGCCACATCTGCATTTTGAAGTGACCGAAAAGGGTGAATATAAAAACCCGAGAGAGTTTGTGAAGAATTAAATTGCCCCCAAAAATTTTATATACAAAAGCAAGGAAGCTGCAGGTGTTTTTTGCCTGCGGCTTTCTTGCGTCCCATTGTCAAAAGGTTATTTTATATGGAAGCTTTGCAGTACAGCGGCAAGATTTTTCGGGAAAACACTTGTAACAAGCGCAAAAATATGTTAAAATACATAATGATTTAATATGTTTTAATGATATATTATTTTTGGAGGTTTTCGAATGTTTGTTTTTGAAATGTTGAAAACATTTATACTCGGTATTGTTGAGGGCGTTACCGAATGGCTGCCCATCAGCTCGACAGGACATATGATACTTGTAAATGAGTTCCTGAACAATCACGAGGGCTTTACCGCATCGGACCTTTATCTCTATGTAATTCAGCTTGGTGCCATTCTTGCGGTTGTGACCCTGTATTTCAAAAGGCTCAATCCCTTTGCACCGGGCAAAACAGCTGAAGAAAAAAAGGATACCTGGAGTATGTGGTTCAAGGTGGTTGTTGCCTGTGTTCCTGCAGCGGTGATTGGGCTGATTCTTGACCCGATTATGGAAAGACTCGAAAACTGGCAGGTTGTTTCGGCAATGCTGATTGTTTATGGTGTGGCGTTTGTTTTTGTGGAAAAAATGCAGAAAAAAACTGTTATATATAATATGAAGGAACTGGATTATAAAACTGCACTTTTTATCGGAGCGTTTCAGGTGCTTTCGATTATTCCCGGAACGTCAAGATCGGGCTCCACAATTCTCGGAGCTATGCTTCTGGGCTGCAGCAGGGGTGTTGCGGCGGAATTTTCGTTCTTCCTTGCCGTTCCTGTGATGTTTGGCGTGAGTCTTTTGAAAATTTTGAAGTATGGCTTGGTTATGACTGTTCAGGATGCAGTGGTGCTTCTTTCGGGAATGCTGATTGCCTACATAGTTTCAATGATTTCAATCAAGTTTTTGGTGGATTTTGTGAAGAAGCATAACTTCAAGGGCTTCGGTGTTTATCGGATTGTTTTGGGTATTGTGGTTATTTTGTATTTCGTTTTGATTTAAAAGAATAGGGCGTCTGCCCTGAATTGCGAAAAGAGAAAATGGTGGTGTTTTAGTTACTATGGCAGAAAAGAGAAAGACCGAAACGGTGAGAAAATCGGCGGTAAAGTCTGAAGAAAGAGAGAAAAAGAGAAGCAGCAGAGCAAAGATTACTGTAGAAAAAACTGCGGCAAAGAAAACCCGCAAAGCTGAAATCAAGGGCATTATGCTTGTTGCCTTGGGAATTTTTCTTGTTGTTGTGACGTTTTTTACCGATTTGACAGGTATGGTGGGTCATTATTTCAAGGAAATTCTTATGGGACTTTTCGGCGGACCGGCTATGATTTTCTTTGTATTTGTAATCTGGACCGGTATAAATCTGTTTATGGAAAAGAAAAACGAAAGGGCAACCTACAAGATGTGGCTGCTTTTGGTATTTATGATTGTTTCGTCGGTTTTGTGGGCGGCAATTTTTGACGGTGGTGAATGGACTCAGAACTCGTTTCTTGAGCAGGTTAAGTCCTTTTATTCCTTCGGAACTGCCGGTGCAGGCGGCGGTGTTATGGGCGGACTTATCTGTGCAGGGCTTGTTAAGCTTATCGGCGTTGTGGGAACCATTATTCTTTCGGTTGCGATACTGTTGATTTTGTTTGTTATTCTCACAGAGGTGTCCATTGAAAGAATGTTCAGAAGAATCGGTTCATACATAAAGAGAAACCGTGACAATATAGCCTCCGATCTGGATGAAGAAATTGATATGGGTGAAGAACCTGAGCCCCGAAAAAAGAAGGACAAAAGAGGAAAGAAAAAAGCCTCCGATGAACCTCGGGAGCCTGCTGTTGAAACTAGTGTTGAAGAAGATGCTCAGCCCGAAAGAGCTCCCAACAGCGATTATTTTGATGTTTACTTCAGGGAAGGCGATGTGGAGAGCTTGGCAAGGGGTGAGGAGCCTCATTCTGCTGTAAGCAAGCGCTTCAGGTTTGAGGAGGAAGACCTTCCCGAGGAGGATGCGTCTGATGTGGCAGAAGAGGTTCTTGAAGAGCATCGCAGAAGGACCAAAGGAGCTGAAGAACCCCAAAAGCCCTTCAAAATTGAGGATGTTCCTACAGGCGTTCTCACAGAGCTTCCCGATGAACACGGAAACATTCCAAAGGGTGATGATGATTTTGAGCCGCCCAGTCAGGCACAGCTTGAGGATCAGGTTGACCCCTTCACTCAGGAAGCCATTGATGCAGGCGTTCCCCTTGATCGTGTTGTTGAAACAGGCAAGCGCCTGAATCAGCAGGAAGTTCAACAGGCGACCGACAGTGTGGGTGCTCTTGCAAGAGAGAGTATTGAAGCTACAAGAATTCTCAATTACAAGCTGCCTTCGGTTTCGCTTCTTGCAAAGCCCAAGCCAAAGACAAAGAGCCGTGCCGAGATAAAGCGTGAGCTTGAGGATAAGGCGAACAGGCTTCTTGAAACTCTGGCAAGCTTCAAGGTTGATGCAAAAATTCTTAATATAACTCAGGGACCCTCGGTTACACGCTTTGAGCTGCAGCCGGGCTTTGGTATCAAGGTTTCGAAGATTACCAATCTGGCAGATGACATTGCTCTCAGCCTTGCGGCGTCGGGTGTGCGTATTGAAGCGCCAATCCCCGGAAAGTCCGCAATCGGTATTGAGATTCCCAACGAAACCCCCAGTCCTGTTCCTATCCGTGAGGTTATTGATACGGACAAGTTCCGTGAATTCAAGTCTAAGACGGCATTTGCTCTCGGTAAGGACATTGCAGGCAACTGTGTTATTGCAGACATTGCACAGTTCCCCCACGTTCTGATTGCGGGTGCTACCGGCTCGGGTAAGAGTGTTTGTATTAATTCGCTTATTACAAGCATACTTTATAAGGCAAAGCCCAATGAGGTCAAAATGATTATGGTTGACCCCAAAATGGTTGAATTGGGCGTTTATAACGGAATTCCCCACCTACTGATTCCTGTTGTTACCGACCCCAAGCATGCAGCCGGCGCTCTCAACTGGGCTGTGGCCGAAATGAAGAACCGTTATCAGCTTATGAAGGATAATAAGGTGAGAAATCTTCAGGGCTTTAATGAGCTTATGGAGGAAAATGAGACTCCCGAAAGAAAGCTGCCTGAGATTGTTATTATTATCGACGAGCTTGCTGACCTTATGCTGGCGGCAAAGAATGAGGTGGAGGATGCAATCAACAGCTTGGCAGCTCTTGCAAGGGCTGCAGGTATGTATCTTGTTATTGCAACCCAGAGACCGTCGGTTGACGTCATTACGGGTGTTATCAAGGCGAATGTTCCTTCGAGAATTTCATTTGCGGTATCCTCACAGGTGGATAGTCGTACAATCTTAGACAGTATGGGCGCCGAGAAGCTTCTGGGCAAGGGTGATATGCTATATGCTCCCAGAGGTGCGGTGAAGCCTATCAGAATTCAGGGTAACTTCTTGTCGGATGAAGAAATTGAGGATATTATTGCTTTTGTGAAGAAGCAGTATGAAGCGGAATATGATGAGTCAATTCTTGAGCATATTGAACGTGAACAGGAATCTGCTTCGGATGACGGCGATGAGGACGATGACCACACACGCAGCGGCGACAGAGATGCCCTGTTTTTCAAGGCGGCGGAGCTGGTGTTTGAATCGGGACAGGCTTCGGTTGCTATGCTTCAGCGCAGATACAAGATTGGCTATCAGCGTGCAGCCAGAATTATTGACCAGCTTGAAGAAAACAGAATAATCGGACCCTATGAGGGAACAAAGCCCAGGCAGGTGCTGATTACCCGTGCCGAGCTCAACGAGATGATGATGAATAATTCTGACTAAATATGGGCATAATCCCTCTTGACATAGTGTTTTCTGTGATTTACAGCCTTTAAAAATGGCTCAAAAAGGCGGTTTTACTGTGCATTTGGTGCAAAACGGCCGCTCTAAATTTGTTAAAAGTAACAAATTTATAAAAAAATAGAGAAAACTATGGAAATTTACGAAAATATGTAGTATTATAGTAATAACGTTATTAATTAATTTACTTAAATATTCATTAATATTTAAAGGAAAAGGAGTTTTAAAAATGAATAAACAGGAATTAATCGCAGTAATGGCTGAAAAGGCTAACCTTTCTAAGAAGGATGCAGAAGCAGCGTTGAACGCATTTGTATGTGCAGTTGAAGGCGCACTCGCTAAGGGTGACAAGGTTCAGCTGGTTGGCTTCGGCGGTTTCGAAGTTAGAGAAAGAGCTGCAAGAACAGGCAGAAACCCCCAGACAGGTGCAGAAATGAAGATTGATGCAGCTAAGGTTCCCGCTTTCAAGGCAGGCAGAGCTTTCAAGGAACTTATCAACAAATAAGAATCCAAAATCTTAAAAAGAGCGCCTTTGGGCGTTCTTTTTTTGTGCAGCGTAAAGCTGTTTTGGTATGCGGAAAAATTCAGGAGGGAAATGATATGAAAAGCTTTTCTTATAAAACCAGAGGAACCTGTTCAAGAGAAATTTCTTTTGATATTGAAGGAAACACTGTAAAGAACGTAAAGTTCCTTTTGGGATGTATGGGCAACACTCAGGGCGTGGCAAGACTTGTTGAGGGAATGGATGTTGATGAGGCTATCTCAAGACTAAAGGGCATTGACTGCGGCGGAAGAGGTACATCCTGCCCCGACCAGTTGGCTCAGGCGCTGATTGCCGCAAAGACAGAACGGTAGACCGGTACCATTCTGAATAGCAACGTAGCTGTTAGACTGCAGAAAAGAGACTTTTGGCGTATTGCCAAATATACTGGGAATAAAAACCCAATAATTTGTGAAAAATTTTTGATGGAAACCGTATATGTAGTACTTGACAAAAGTCCTGGAAAATGGTACAATCAATTGTATTTTGTAATATTGGGGTAGTGCGGTTTTTGCGCTGCTTTGGCACGGTGAGTGTAAGGTGAAATAAAATGGAAAGAATCAAACAAAACCCACACGTGGTTGGTTTGAAACAGTCAAAAAAGGCAATTGAGGCAGGGAATGCAGCTTTAGTGTTCATTGCAAGAGATGCCGACAGCCATGTGGTTTTTCCGCTGGAGAGACTCTGCGGAGAAAAAAACGTAGAGGTGATTTACGTCAACAACATGAAGGAGCTTGCAAAGGCTTGTCACGTTGAGGTTCCCACTGCGATTGCAACAATACTCGGTAAAGACGCATAATTTGCGTTTTTATATAGGAACATATGTTCCGGAAATCTATATACAGGAGGTGAAAAAGGTTGCCAACATTTAACCAGTTAGTTAAGTAAGGCAGACAGACTGCGGAAAAGAAATCTACTGCTCCTGCTCTTCTCAAGGGTTTTAACACCATCAAGAAGAAGTACACAGATCAGGATTCACCGCAGAAGAGAGGTGTTTGTACTTCGGTTAGAACAATGACACCCAAAA
>JAZOCL010000016.1:0-11921 GCA_045596485.1 Clostridia bacterium | reverse complement strand
TTAAAAATTCTTTTCAGTTCTTCCTTTGTTATACCTACGTCACCGCCGTTCATAGAGTCTTCAATCTGGCTCAGGCGGCTGCCGCCTATAATTGGAAAGACTTCAGGCTCTTCAAATGAACAAAATGCTCCGCAGATGAGTGCCGCAACGCTGCAGCTGTATTTCTTCGAAAGCTCCTTGATTATCTCAAGACGTTCAAGGTTCTCGTCGCAGAGATAGCGCTTTCGTGCCTTTTCTGAAAGTGCAGCCTCGCCCTGCTCCGCCATTTTCGAAAAGAAGCCCTTTGCCTGTGACGAATATGCCGCAACAGGCATATTGGTTTTCTTGTAGAATTCAAATTCTGACTCATCCATTCCCACAAGTCCGCCTCTTTCGCCCTTGCAGTATGCAGGATTAAACCTCAGCTGACTTGCCGCAAAGCCAATCAAGCCGTGCTCCTTTGCATATTCGTTTGCCTCAGCAATCCGCTCCGCCCGCCAGTTTGATGCACCGAATTTCTTTATCCTGCCTTCTCTCACAAGAACGTTCATCATCTCAAGCAGTTGTCCTGCAGGAAGGTTCTCGTCATCTCTGTGGAGCCAATAAAAATCAACTGTATCAACGCCGAGAGCCGTCATGCTTTTTTCCAGGTCACTTCTGATGTCTTGCTCCTGCAATCTGGGGCGCGCCTTGGCGTCCATATCATAATATCCGCCCTTTGTTGAAATCAGCATATCAAAGGCCTTTCGGCTAACAACCCAGCGTCCTACAACTTCTTCAGCTCTGCCCTCAGCATATAGACGAGCGGTGTCAATGTGTGTTCCGCCCATTTCACGAAACCTGTCCATCATCAAAAATGCATCCTGCTCTGCTATTCCGTCTCCGAAATACGCCGTTCCCAAAAGAATTCTTGAACTCTTTTTGCCGAATATATCTGAATATCTCATCATATCACTCCCGTTTGTTTTTATATTCATCCTTTTTACCGAGCTTTTATTAATTCTACCACAAATATATAAAAAGAGCAATTATTTTGAAAAAATATAGACATTTTATTGGATTTATGATACAAAAACACTTACCACAAACAATTATTTTATATCTCGTTTTTTCATTCATAACGGGGGTATGCTTTTTTTAAAAAGCTTACCTTCGGCATTTTCAGTTCCGTTGTGAATGAAATATAATTGTTTGTGGTGAACAAGAGTCGGGGTGATACGTTTTTTTGTGTGTCGCTTCTGTTGCATCCTTTTTATATATTTAGCTTTTTGAAATTACTTCCTGAATTCTCTTATTGTAAACTTGTGAATTTTTATGTTGCAATTTATACACAAAAATGGTAAAATAGAAAAAGTGTAATTTATCAAACAAAAGGAAGTGAAATATATGTTATCAATGGACAACCTAAAGCTTCTCTGTGAGCTTTCAAAGCTCCATCTTTCTGAAGAGGAGCTTGCAGGATACCAGAAAGAAATGACCGATATTATAAATCTTATGGACACTATCGGCGAATCGGATTTTGAATATAATCCCATGGATATGACAAATGCAGTTCCCTTTGGTGAGCTGCGGGCGGACAGCATTGAAACATTTGAAAATATGGAAGGAATCGTGAAAAACGGTCCCGAAGTTATTGAAAATCAGTTTGTTGTTCCAAAAATCGTGGACTAAGGGGAGGTACAGACGTGACAACTTTATCAGAACTCCGAAAAAAGCTTGACGCAAAGGAAATCTCTGCAGTTGAGCTGACAAAAGAATATCTCAAAAAGATAAACGAAACCCAAAGCCTTGGTGCATTCAATACGGTATGTGAGGCAGAAGCCATTGCCGCTGCCGAAATCGCAGACAAAAAAATTGCAGCAAGCGACGCAGCTGCACTTACAGGCATTCCTATGGCAATCAAGGACAACATCTGCACCCGTGGCATCAAGACAACCTGTTCTTCAAGGATGCTGGCAGACTATGCCCCGCCATACAACGCAACAGTTATGGAAAAGCTGAATGCTCAGGGAATTGTTACTTTAGGTAAAACCTCAATGGACGAATTTGCAATGGGCGGCTCATCACAGACATCAGCTCTGGCAAAGCCAAAGAATCCCTTTGACACAGAACGTGTTCCCGGCGGCTCATCAGGCGGCAGCGCAGCGGCAGTTGCTGCAGGGCTTTGTGCGGCAGCTCTCGGCTCTGACACAGGCGGCTCAATCCGTCAGCCTGCAGCTTTTTGCGGCATTACGGGAATGAAGCCTAGCTACGGCACAGTATCACGTTATGGTCTTGTTGCCTTCGGAAGCTCCCTGGACCAGATTGGACCTATGGCACATTCTGCCGAGGATTGCGGAATTATTCTCAATGCAATCGCAGGTCAGGACGTTCACGACAGAACCACAAGAAAACACAGCATTGACTTTACCTCACTTATCGGTCAGGATATTAAGGGCACAAAAATCGGTATCCCCAAGGAATTCTACGGCGACGGCATTGATGCTGAAGTAAAAGATGCTGTTATCAGGGTTTCAAAATTTTACGAAGAAATGGGCGCAGAGCTTATTGAAGTTTCAATGCCCACCCTCAAATATGCAGTTTCGGCTTATTATCTTTTGGCCTGTGCCGAAGCAAGCTCAAACCTTTCGCGCTATGACGGCGTGAAATACGGCTATCGTACCCAAGCTCCCGAAAGCTATGAGGAGCTTATCAAAAAGTCCAGAGCCGAAGGCTTTGGAGCAGAGGTAAAAAGAAGAATTCTTCTTGGAACCTACGCACTTTCAAGTGGATATTATGACGCATACTACAAAAAGGCTCTGGCTGTCCGTCAGCAGTTCCGCCTTGAGCACGACGAAATCTTCAAAAAATGTGACGTTATGCTGACTCCTACAGCTCCCACAGTTGCATACAAGGCAAACGAAAACATTGACGACCCCGTAAAAATGTATCTTGCTGACGTCTGCACCGTTACCGCAAACATTGCAGGAATCCCCGCAATTTCGGTTCCCTGCGGAGTCAATTCTGAGAATATGCCCATTGGCTTTTCACTTTCTGCAAAGCGTTTTGACGATGCAAGGCTTGTTCAGTTTGCTGATATTTACGAAAAGCAGTTTTCACATCCTGCAATAAATCTTTAAGGAGGTACAGACACTATGTGCAAAAAATACGATACAGTCATCGGTCTTGAAATTCACGCCGAGCTCTCAACAAAAACAAAAGCCTTCTGCACCTGTGACGCCTCCTTCGGTGGCGACCCCAACACCCACATCTGCCCTGTATGCACAGGTCAGCCCGGTGCACTGCCTATAATCAACCACGCAGCTGTCAGCTATGCAATCCGTGCAGGTCTTGCTTTTGGCTGTCACATCAACCGCTATTCACGTTTTGACCGAAAGAACTACTTCTATCCCGACCTTCCCAAGGCTTATCAGATTTCACAGCTGGACCTCCCCTTGTGTATCAACGGCAAGGTTGAGCTTTCAACAGGCACGGTTGTTCGCATTCATCAGATTCACCTTGAAGAAGACGCAGGAAAGCTTGTTCACGACGATTATCACGGTCAGAGCTGGGCAGATTACAACCGCTGCAGCGTTCCCCTTATTGAGATTGTTTCGGAGCCCGACATCACTTCAGCCGAAGAAGCTGCCGAATTTGTTTCAAAAATCGCACTTTATCTCAAATATCTCAACGTCTGCGATGCAAAAATGCAAGAGGGCTCAATCCGTGCCGACGTAAACGTTTCGCTGAAGCCTGCAGGCTCGCCTGTCCTTGGCGACAGAGCCGAAATCAAAAATCTCAACTCCTTCCGTTCAATCCAGAGAGCAATCGAATGTGAGATTGAAAGACAGGCTCAAATTTTGGATGAAGGCGGCAAGGTTATTCAGGAAACAAGACGTTTTGACGACGCAACAGGTACAACCTCATCTTTGAGAAGCAAGGAAAACGCCAACGACTACCGTTACTTCCCTGAGCCCGATATTCTTGCAGTTACCTTCACAAATGAGGATATTGAACAGGCAAAAAGTGAAATTCCCCTTCTCCCCCAGGAGAGAGTTGAAAAATATGTAAAGGAATACAAGCTCACCGACGAGGATGCCCGTGTTCTCACTATTGAAAAATATATCTCCGACTTTTATGACGAAACTGTTGCTATCTACCCCGAATATAAGAGTGTTGCAAATATGTTTCTCACTGAGGTTATGAGACGTGTAAAGGAAACCGACACCGAGGAAATCCCTGTAACAGCTGCAGACTTTGCAAAGGTCTGCGAAATGGCTGACAAAAACACAGTCAACCGCAACGATGCAAAGACAATCATCCGAATTATGTTTGAAGAAGGCGGCGAGCCAACGGCAATTGCCAAGGCAAACAACTTTATTGTGGAAGAAGATCTGTCAGCAATCGAAGCCTTCATTGACAACCTGTTTGCAGAAAGAGCCGACCTTGTTGAAGACTACAAGAACGGAAAGACATCTGTGTTCGGCTTCTTTATGGGTCAAGCAAACAGAGGTCTTCAAGGCAAGGCGACACCAAAATCAATCAAAGAATGTCTTGAACAAAAACTTAAAAATCTGTAACAAAGATAAAACGGGCGAGAAATACGCCCGTTTTTGGCAGTCTTATAAAGACCGCCCCTATGTCGCAGCACTAAAATTATACCCAATTTATCGACAATTGTCAAGTAGCAGAGCATATTTTATCATTGTATTGAGGTGATAAAACTATGATTAGCTACGCTCCACTATACGAAACCTTGAAGCAAAAGAACATATCTACATATAAACTCATCAAGGACTACAACATCAGTCGGGGACTTCTTGACCGTCTGCGTCACAACAAACCAATCAGCACGGTTACACTAAACGACTTGTGCAGCATTCTGAACTGTCGGGTTCAGGATATATTGGTTTATATTAAGGATTAATTAAGACACGGTTTACCAAAGGTTAAACCGTGTCTTTTTGTACACATAAATGCCGTCTGCATTGTTTTAGTTTTCCGCAAAATTAACCGTTCTGAGAGTTTTTATTTCTGTTCCCGCACTGCCGTCGAGAATAGCATAGCTTGTTGAACCGTCAGTACTCCAGCCGGTCTGTACCATAAGCGGAATGTCAAGTGCGATTGCAAACATTTGTGCAACGTCGCCACGTACTGCAGGGGTTTCAACCTCAAGCATTAAGTCCTCGGTAAGTCCGATTTTCTGAGCCGTGCGTGTATATCCCATAGGAAAACCGCCTGTCTGCTCTGCCATTGGGGAATAACCCAATGCATTAACCAGCATTTTTATAATCTCCTCATTGGTGACATCCGCTTCGGGATTGAAGTTGCCCTTTTCGTCACCTTCAACTATTCCGCATCCCTTCATAGCGTTAATATAGTTCTTTGCCCAGTGACTGTCAGGCACATCAGAAAAAGTACTTGGCTCAACATTATTTGAAAAGCTGTCAACATTTATTCCCTGAAGCACGCAAACCATCTTTGCGGTTTCAGCACGGGTGATTGTGTCTTCAAGACGCATATTGCCGTCTTCGTCACCCACCATAATTTTCAGGTTCTTCAAATCCATCAACAGCTCGTCACTTGGTGCCGCAAAGACAACCACAGACATTGACAATATTAATATAAGCATAAAAGAAATAATTTTTTTCATAGTATAATCCTTTCATTAATAAATAATATATTCACTTTCGATATTCCAATCGTTTCTCATTGCACCCTTCAGCACAACATTATAGGTTTTTTGAGAGTCAAGACCATCCATAGAATAAGACGCCTCGTATGGCACCGGCATCACAAAACTGTATACATCTCTGCCTGTTTCTGCATCGCTGATGTATATGTCAATCGTTTCCTGAGCGTTTGAATAAATTTCCACACTTATACATCCGTTTTCATCAGGGCTGATGCCGTAAACAAACCGTGTATCACCGCCCTGGGAGTTAAATTCTCCACGGATTACCCTTCTCTGAGTTGCTTCAATTTCAGATTCTTTTTCAATCGCTCCCTCAATTTTCGACTCCTCCGCAGTAAGCTCACCTTCGGTCTGCACAAGCTGTTCTTCAATCTCGGGAGTTTTGGACTCATCTGTTGTTTCCTGGGTGTTCTTTTCGGCAACAAGAACAAGTCTTGCGGGCTCAGAGCTAGGCTCTGCGCTCCCCCTGATTATTCCGCAGAGACAAACCGTGCAAAAGGTAATTGCAAACGCCGCTGCAATACCTAGAGCAAAGACTACCCGACTGTTTTTAACAGGCTTGCATACGGCAATGAACCGTTTTTTCAAAATTCTTCCGTCGACGGTAAGCCCTGCCGACAACGCACTTCTGAACTCAATTTCGTTCTGCGAAATTTCCAGAACCGTCTGCATATATTCGGTTTTCTCCGCCATCGCCATTTCTCTTGTTGCTTCCACATCGCAGGAAATCTCACAGGCTTCATCAATCTGTCTTGCCGCAGCATAAACCAACGGATTGAACCAATGCACGCATTTGACCAAGGCTGCAAACCACTTTATTCCTATGTCATTGCGCCTGAGATGTACACCCTCATGCGCGGTTATGTACTGCAGCTTTCTGCTGCCTTGCAGCCCCTCAGGAATGTAAAGTACAGGCTTCAGCCCTCCAAAAAGAATCGGTGAACCAACCAGACTGCATTGACGAATTTCAGCTCTTGCCAGACTCTGAACAAAAACGGAATTGCGGTAAAGTCTGTTTTTCAGCGAAACACCGCCAATCACGGTTCTTACAAGCAATACCGCCGCAACAGCCGCCCATAGAAGCGCCAGAACATAAAGCCACTTGATAATCAACGTATGTGAGCCTTGTCCCTCCTCCCGAAGCAGATACACACCGTCAAAGGTCTCTATCATCCGAACTGCCTGCGCAGGTATGGCAGACACCGTCTGAATTCCCTCAGACATTTCTGCAGGGAGAATTTCAGCTCCTTTTAGCTTTACGGGCAATATCAGAACAACCAGAACCGAAAGCCATATATAAAACTGCCATTTGTCGCCGAAGATTCGCTTTGTCAAAGGCTTTAATGCAAGTAAAACAGCGATCAGTACTCCGCCAACTGCTGACATAATCAGCACTGCTTTAAAAATCTCAGCAAGCATAACACGCTCTCCTTTTTACAAACCAAACATTTTTCTAATTTCCTCAATATCCTCCCTCGTCATTTCGCCGCTTCCGATAAGCGAAACCGCAAGGTCACGTGCCGAACCGCCGTAAAGCCTTGAAATTAGCTTTGATGTCTGTTCCTTTTTGTAATCCTCACGCTTTAATATTGGAGAATAAAAAATCACTCTGTTCACCTTTTTGGATGCCACAACCCCTTTTTCTGCCAGACGAAGAAGCATTGTTCCCACAGTGTTGTACTTCCACTTGTCGTATGCAATGCCGTCGCATACCGCCTGAATTGTGAGAGGCTCTATCGCCTTCCACAGCACCTCCATAATTTCAAGCTCGGCTGTGCTTATATCCTTTGTATCCTTCACAAAAACACCTCCCTAATTTTTTTGCAAAAAATTACTCCTACAATTGTAAGTCTAATTATATCTTACACTTGTAGGAGCGATTTGTCAATAGTTTTTTTATATTTTTATATCATCTCAAGAAGCTCTTCTTCAGTTAACACCGAAACGCCGAGAGCGTTCGCCTTGTCGAGCTTGCTGCCTGCATCAATGCCTGCAACAACAAAATCGGTTTTCTTTGAAACCGAGCCCGATACCTTTCCGCCGTTGTCTTCAATTAATTTTTGAGCTTCAGAACGCTTGAGAGTGGGCAAAGTTCCCGTCAGCACAAAAGTCTTGCCTTCAAGAGCACCGCCCACAGGACGCTCTTCTGCAATCATATTGACCCCTGCCGCCTTCATCCTTTCAATAAGCTCCTTTGTTTCGGGCTCTGAAAAATAATGAACCAGGCTTTCTGCCATTTTTTCGCCCACGTCATCAATTGACGAAACCTCTTCAACCGTTGCCGCCATAATGCTTTCCATATTTCCGAAATGCTGAGCAATATTCTTTGCCGCCTTTGCGCCGATAAGACGGATTCCCAAACCGCAAAGAAGTCTGTCAAGAGGATTCTCTTTTGCTTTCGCAATGGCATCAATTAGGTTTTGAGCCGACTTGTTCGCAAAGCGATCCAGCCCCACAAGGTCCATAAACTCAAGATAAAACAGGTCGGCTGTTGTTTTAATCAGTCCTGCATCCACAAGCTGCTCAACAATCATATCACCCAGACCCTCAATATCCATTGCACCTCTTGACGCAAAGTGAATAATGCTACGCACCTTTTGTGCAGGACAGTTTGTGCTTACGCAACGAAGCGCCGCCTCGCCTTCTTCTCTGAACAGTGGTTCGCCGCAGGCAGGACACACTTTTGGCATACTGAATTCACGTTCTGCACCTGTGCGCTTGTCCTTCAGCACCTCAACCACCTCGGGGATAATATCCCCTGCCTTTTGAATCAGAACACGGTCGCCTATACGCAAGTCTTTTTCACGAATAAAATCCTCATTGTGAAGAGTGGCACGGCTCACCGTTGAACCTGCAACCCTCACGGGAGTCAGCACTGCGTTGGGAGTAATTACACCCGTTCTGCCAACCTGAACAATTATATCCTCGACAGTTGTTTCCTGCCTTTCCGCAGGGAACTTGTAAGCAATCGCCCACTTCGGAACCTTAGTTGTTGTTCCAAGCTCCTCACGCTGAGCAAGACTGTTGACCTTTATAACTGAACCATCAATATCGAATGGAAGCTCCACTCTTTTTCTGCCTATGTCCAGAATCTCTTCATAGGCTTCCTCCATTGTGGCAAACACCGACCGTCTGGGGCTGACCTTGAAGCCCAGAGACTTCAGCCATTCCAGCCCTTGAGTATGACTTAAAAGGTCTCCCTTTGAGGTCTGCTGAATGTTGAAAATAAACACATCAAGGTTTCGTTTTGCGGTTATCTTGCTGTCAAGCTGTCTCAGCGACCCTGCCGCCGCATTTCGGGGGTTTGCAAAAAAAGGCTCACCCGACGCCTTTCGTTCTTCGTTAAGAGCTTCAAAGCTCGCCTTCGGCATATACACCTCGCCTCTCACCTCAAGGCGTTCAACCGCTTCAGGGAGAACAAGGGGAATAGATTTTACGGTCTTTAAATTTTCGGTGATGTTCTCGCCCACAATGCCGTCGCCACGGGTTGAACCCTTGACAAATCGACCGTTTTCGTATTCAAGCGAAACCGAAAGGCCGTCAATTTTCATTTCAACAACATACTCATAGCTATCATTCCCAAGTTCCTGTGCAACACGCTTGTCAAACTCCAAAAGCTCCTCTCTCGAAAAAACGTCACCCAGACTCTGCATTGGGACCTGATGTAAAACCTGCTCAAATTCCTTGAGAGCAGCTCCGCCCACACGCTTTGTGGGAGAATTTTCGTCGGCAAACTGAGGATTTTCTTCTTCAAGCTTTATCAGTCTGTGAAGCAGCATATCATACTCATAGTCTGAAATTGTGGGATTGTCCATAACATAATAGTTGTGATTGTGCTCTTCAATTTCTTTTCGAAGCTTCAGAATTTCATTCTCTACACTCATTGACGCCGCAATCCTTTCGTTTTTGTTATTTTATCTGGTTTTGAGGTATTTCATAACATAATCATATCCGCTCTCAATATGGGGCAAAATGCAGTTGCTGCAATCCTTGATTGGCTCACCGTCTTTTCCGCGAACCATTTCATAGTCACCGCCGCACTCTATATTGTAGAGAGGGCAAAAACAAAAAAGGCAGTTGAGATTTCCCACCTTGTGACAGGGATAGAACTCGCAATCCTTGTTTTCAAAATACTTATAGCTCATAATAACCTCTCAAAAATCCACAAATACTGTACTCACATTTTATCATAATTTAACTTTAGTGTCAACAAATCACACGCTTCAGAATATACAAAAGTGCGCACCGCAGAAGGGATGCGCACTAAGCTTTTTAGTTAAAATCTATGGGAAGCTCAACTTCTTCGTTTATTTCGGGCAAAGCTGAAGATTCGGGAAGCGGAGCCACCGTTTCGGGCTCGGGCTCAGGCTCGGGCTTTGAAGCTTCAACAGGCTTCTGTTGTTCAACCGCAGGAGTCTGATTTTGAGAAGCCTGCGGCTTTGACGGCTGCACTGCAGGTCTTGAAGGCTGAACTGTGGTCGTCTGCTGCTGTGGAGCTTCCTCCTTCTGTTCATCACTCTCTTCGTGCTCTTGCTCAGGCTCTTTCTCCGGCTCTTCGGTCTTTTTGGGAATCCATTTGAGACCCTCGTCCGGCTGTTCATCCTCTTCATTGAAGCGTTCACCAACAAACTCTTTGCCATTGTCTACCATATCTGAAACCGCTTTTGTGATATATGGTGTCACAAAATATATCAGCGCACCCACTGCTGCAACAGCCATCCATATTCCCAGTGCTCTTACGTCTGCATCTGTAATGGAAAGACCCCTTTCCACCGCAACCACCTCGGCGGTATAATTGCCATTGGGATTTTTCTCAATAGCCGCATCAACAATTCTTGCAGCCTTATCCTTGCTTTTTATTTTGTTATCCGAAAGAATCCTCGAAATCACAGCTTCATCAACCGCATCGCAAACCGCCTTGCTGCAAAGCAAAAAATAAGCCTTATGCTTCAACTTGATGCTCTCGGAAGTATAGGGAACGGTTTCACAGTCCTCTGCAGGAGAGCACATATAAGTGATATTTTCCTTAACAATTACCTCTGATTTAAGCGTACCACTATCATCAAATGTATTCTTTTCGACCTCAACGGTTTCAGGCGCCTTTCCTGACAGCTTGCGGAGCTTTCCTTTTTCGAAATAGAAAACAGGCACATCGCCCATATTGAAAACAGTTGCCACATCACTTTCGATGCAAAGTACCGATGTATCAACCTCAAAATGCCCTGTTGGCTTTTCAAAAACGTGACTGTTCATTGCAGCATTTGCCAAAGCAAAATAATCACGGTGTTCTTCCGAAAAAACCATACCCAAAAATCCCCTCAGCATATCAACTGCAATGAGGGAAAGCTCATCTCCAAAAGCGTCGCATTTTGCACCGCTTGAAACAGCATAAAGATTTCTGCGCCTGAAGTCCTTGTTTTCTTCATAAAAGCTCAATGCTTCAGGGTCTTCTCGGAAGATGCCGTTTAAAAGATAGTTGTCTTTATTAACTTTTTGCTGTTCCGCTGCGTAGGTCACAACGTAGCCCTTGTATCTCATAAAGCACCTCAGCTATGTGAATGAACACAAAAAATTACCAAAAATCACTTTTCAACCTTTAAATGATACCATAAATCTTCTAAAACGTCAAGAGCAGAAGCTTTTCAACATATGTATGCTGAAGCAGTTTACTCCATTTTATGAAATCAATAGAACAAAAAAGGTAAAAATGCAACAGCAACAATAAACGCAATGAGCAAAACTATAAATATCGCCTTTGCAATGCCGATTGAGGTTGCGATAATGCAAAACAGCTTTGCTTTTGACGAATAGCTTTCGGCTTTTTGAATATCACCTGTTCCGCGTTCGGTCTGTACAAGTCCCGAAAAAATCACCGCAACCGTGCCGAATATAATGCTTCCGAATATGGCCGCCAAAATCGACCAAACAAGATGATCCTTCACCGCCTTGGGCTTTTCGCCCTGCTTCACCTCTGGTTCTGTATAGACCGTGACAGGCTCCGCATCTGCTATCGGTGCGGCATCACACGCACATTCTGCCGCATCAGACGTAGCTTCAAAAACAGGTTCAGGGTTAACGGTCTCAGGTGCAGGCTCATTTGCCGAAGTCAACTGCTCCAGATTGATTCCGCATTTTATGCACCACAAATTTTCGTCATTATTTTTCATTCCGCACATTGGGCAAAACATAAAAATCAGTCCTTTCCGTCTATAGAACGAATTTTCTTCTCTTCTTTATTCGACATACAGTCCGAAAATTCCTTTTGATT
>JAZOCL010000015.1:0-8852 GCA_045596485.1 Clostridia bacterium | reverse complement strand
CAACCGACATAACTGTTGAAACGATTGAAACATCGTTTCTGAGGTCTTTGGGGAACAAAGGTCTCATGGGTCTGTCGATTACACGCGCTGTGAGGATAGCGTTTTCTGAAGGTCTTCCTTCTCTCTTTAAAAAGCTTCCGGGAATTTTGCCTACTGCATACATTCTTTCTTCATAGTCAATGCTGAGAGGGAAGAAATCAATACCGTCTCTGGGCTTTGCCGATGCTGTTGCAGCAGTAACAACAACTGTATCCCCGTATCTTACAATAACGGAACCGTTTGCAAGCTCCGCAACCTTGCCGACCTCAATGCTGAGCTTTCTGCCGGCAACTTCTGTTTCGAAAATTCTACTCATAATTTTTCCTCCTTAGTTTTCAAGAGGTCTGCCTTTTTAGCACTTATAAGCATACTTTAGAAAAAAAGTATATTTATAACTGCTAAATGCGCAAACACTCTCAAACAATATTATTATTTTTGTAAATTTAACGGAAAATATTCCGTATTGATTATTGCTGAAATACGAAATTAAGTCTTTGCCCTCAATCGGACAAAGACTTAATGTTTGTATTTTAGTGTCTCAAGCCAAGCTTCTCAACGATTGCACGGTATCTGTTGATATCGTTCTTCATGAGATAGTTAAGAAAACTTCTTCTGACACCGACCATCTTAAGAAGACCGCGTCTTGAGTGGTGGTCCTTCTTATGAGTCTTAAGATGCTCATTAAGATGATTAATTCTCTCTGTCAGAAGAGCAATCTGTACTTCGGGAGAACCTGTGTCACCTTCGTGTACAGCATAGGTCTTGATGATCTCTTCTTTTCTCTCTTTCAGCATTTGGTTTCACCTCCATAAAATTTTAAATCCCCTGAAAGCTTGGTATAAGGCGGTGAATCTTCAGCCCTTAAACTAAGCAATAGGTTTACAACGTTTTGTATTATAACACACTGACAGAAATATGTCAACCATTATTTTAAACAATTTGCTAAACAAATTGGCATATATTACAAAAGAACATCCTTTCGATGAAGCATTTCGTCAATTCTTTCAATATAGTCCTTTGGTTCTTTAACATTGAAAATTCTTTCGATTCTGTCGGTTTTGCGGTCAACGGTTTTTGTGTCACCGCCGCAGCCCAGAGAAATTATTGTCTGCACCTCTTCCATTATGTAAATATTGTAAAGGCTCTCAAAGCCGGGCAGTGCATAACCCACATTTTCAAGATTCCCAAGCATATTTTTTTGCCTGTAAAGGTAATATGGGTTCTTTCCTTTAGAAGTTATGGCATCCATTGCAAAATTCACCATTTCGGACACATCAGTGCCCTCAGTGAGACTGTAATCACCAAGAGTTTCGTTGAGCTTTGAAGAACGTTTTATGCTCATTGTATGCACGGTTGTGTTTTCAGGCTTGAGTTTTTCGACCTCTTCAACGGTATATTTGAACATATCAACTGTCTCACCGGGAAGCCCTGCGATTATATCCATATTCACACATTTAATTCCGCATTCTCTTGACAGAAACATTGCTCTTCTGATTTCATCGGGGGTATGGTTTCTGCCAATAATTTTCAGAGTTTCGGGGTTCATTGACTGAGGATTGATGCTGATTCTGTCAATACCAAAGCTTTTGATTGTTTTGAGCTTTTCGGCGGTAATTGTGTCAGGTCTGCCAGCTTCCACCGTAAACTCTTTGCTGTTTGAAAGGTCAAACTGGCTGAAAACAGCATCAAGCAAAAAGGCAAGCTGCTCTGCACTCAAGGTTGTTGGAGTTCCGCCTCCGATATAAACACTCTCAACAACGTCACCTTTCTGTCTGATTATATCTGCAGTATAGGCGATTTCACGTCTCAGACATTCAAGATATTCAGGGATAAGCTTCGCGCTTCGTGCTACACTGTTGCTAACAAAAGAACAGTATAGACATCTTGTGGGGCAAAATGGAATTCCAATATATATGCTGACACCATTGGGGCTAATTGAGTCAATTATGGGCAGCTCAACCTCGGCAACACGGACAGCAAGCTCAGCTTTTTGGCGGGTTGCACCATATTCATTAATAAAATATTCAACTGTTTCGGCAGGAGTTTTTCCTGACTTAATCAATTTGCACGCAATTTTGACGGGTCGAATTCCCGTAAGAATTCCCCAAGGGCTGTTTTGTTCCATCATAACAAATATGGATTTTCCTTTCTTTCTCTTCCTATGCTTGTGGTAAACCCATGACCGGGACAAACCTTAACCCCATCAGGCAAAAGCATCAGCTTTTCTTTTATAGAGCTTATTTCATCATCAAAGCTTCCAAAAGGAAAATCAAATCTTCCTATTGAACCAAGAAAAAGTGTGTCACCGCTGATGAGAGTATCACCCAAATAATAGCATACGCTGCCAACCGTGTGACCGGGCGTGTGAATTACCTTGATTTGAGTTTCACAAAAATCAAAGGTATCCCCTTCCTTTATCAAAATGTCGGCGTCAATATGGGGAAGCTCTGTATAAGATAAATTCAGCGAAATATCGTTGAGATATTGTTCTTCATTCTGATGGAGAACAATCTTTGCACCTGTTGCAGCCTTGAGCTCACTTAGAGCAAGAATGTGGTCAAAATGAGCGTGGGTCAAGAAGATGTATTCAAGCGAAAGACCACGTTCTTCAAGATACTTGAGTATCTTTTCGGGCTCTGCAGGCGCATCAAAAAGGACCGCTCTTCTTTCTTCTTCGCTGAAGAGAATATAAGAATTGGTTACCATACTCCCAAGGGAGAATCTGTGAAGCTTCATATTTTCCTCCGATATATTGAGACCGCAGGGTCACTGACGCCTGCGGACTACAGATTGAACACCTTCAATTTGTTTAAGTTTTTTGATTGCATTGTCAAGATGTTCGGTATTTTTGATTTCGATTGAAATTTCAACAATCGCAACATTATTCTTTCCTGTTCTTGCATTGAGACTTTTTATGGGTGTGCGAAGCTCTGCCGTAACACCTGTTATATCAACCAGCAGAGAGTTGCGGTCTATAGCCGTAATGCAAAGAAGAGCCTGAAAGTCGCTTTCAACGGCATGAGCCCAGCTTACATTGATGAACCGCTTTTCTTCATCAGGCGAGAATCTTGCATTTGTCATATTTATGCAGTCTGTTCTATGAACAGCAACGCCACGGCCTCTGGTGATGTAGCCGATGATTTTGTCGCCGGGAACAGGGCTGCAGCAATGAGAAATTCTGACTAAGCAGTTGTCAATTCCTTCAACAACAACACCGCTTGTATTCGCCTTGCCTGTTGTCTTTACCACAATCTGTTCAGGAATATCCGAAGCCTTCTGCTTGAGCGCAATATCCTTTTTGCAGTTTTCTTTGAATTTTGCCAAGTATTTGCCCGCACTCGAACCGCCGTAGCCAAGGGTTGCAAACATATCCTCAAGCTGCTTAAATCCGTACTTTCCAAGAAGCATCTCGTGCATTTCGTCGTTGTTTATATAAGCAATGGGAATTCCCGCTTTTTTCAGGTCACGCTCAAAGATTTCCTTGCCCTTCACAATATTTTCGGAGCGGTTTTCCTTTTTGAGCCATTGATTAATTTTGTTTCGTGCCTGTGAGGTTTTTGCAATCTTGAGCCAGTCAAGATTGGGGCCTCGAGATGCGTTTGAGGTGTGAATTTCAATGATGTCACCATTTTGCAGAATATAATCAAGGGTAACAATTTTTCCGTTAACCTTTGCCCCCATCATTTTGTTGCCTACAGCACTGTGGATTGCATAGGCAAAGTCAATGGGTGTAGCTCCTGCAGGCAAACTTATAACATCTCCCTTGGGGGTGAACACAAAGACCTCGTCGCTGAACATATCAATCTTCAGGGTATGCATAAAGTCCTCGGCGTTTGTCATATCCTTCTGAATGTCAAGAAGCTGTTTGATCCATTCAAGCTTGCTGTCTATGTCGGATTTGCCGCTTATGCCCTCTTTGTATTTCCAATGGGCAGCAATACCATTTTCTGCGGTACGGTGCATATCCCAGGTTCTTATCTGCACCTCAAAGGGCGTACCGTTGGGACCAATAACCGTTGAATGAAGCGACTGATACATATTTGGCTTGGGCATTGCAATATAGTCCTTAAAACGCCCCGGAATGGGCATAAAAAGCTCGTGAACCATACCCAAAACCGCATAACAGTCTGCATCGGTATTCACTATAACACGAACCGCAAAAAGGTCGTATATCTCTTCAATGTTCTTGTTCTGCATAAACATTTTTCGGTAAATGCTGTAAAAATGCTTTGCTCTTCCCTCTACGTGTGCGTCGGTTGTGATTTTGTCAAGACGCTGAGTGAACATCTCGATAATATTTTTGATGTATTTTTCTCTCTCGCTCTGCTTCTGACTTATTTTGTCTACAATCTCATAGTAGGCAATGGGGTCAATATATTTGAGAGACAAGTCCTCAAGCTCCATTTTAATTTTTGCCATACCAAGACGGTGAGCTAAGGGTGCAAAAACCTCCAGAGTTTCTCTTGCCTTTTCTCTCTGCTTATGCTCAGGCATTGACTTCAGCGTGCGCATATTGTGGAGACGGTCGGCAAGCTTTATAACAATAACCCTGACATCTTTAGCCATAGCAAGAAACATTTTTCTCAGGTTTTCAACCTGCTGATCTTCGTTTGAGGTGTAAGGAATTTTGCCCAGCTTTGTTACACCTGCAACAAGCAGCGCAATTGTCTCGCCGAACTCACGGGTTATTTCTTCGTCAGTGACCTCGGTATCTTCAACGACGTCGTGAAGCAGGGCTGCTGCAACCGAGCTCGAATCAAGCTCCATATCAGCCAGAATATTTGCAACCGCAATTGGATGTGTGAAAAAGGGCTCGCCTGAAGCACGCAGCTGTCCTTCGTGCTTTTCTTGTGCATAGTTAAACGCTTTGCAAACCAGTTCAAGATTTGCCAAGGAATTGTTGCTTTTAAGTTTTTTCAGCAGATTATCCAATTGTTTTTGCATTTTACGAGTTCACATCCATAAGTTTAATGTCTTTCAAAATAAGCTGTACATTTTTAAAGCCCTTATAATCGTTTATATCAAGACCGAAAGCAACCTCAATAAAGTCGCCTTCTTTGAGATGGTTGAAGTATTCACCCATACCAAAGCCCACCGCATCAAGGAATTTTCCGTCCTTGAGGAGTGTCATTCTCAGGTGTTTTTTATCGCTCATTGTGCTGATTTTGTGAATTTTAATATTACGCACGGCAAAAACCGGGAGCGGATTATCAACACCAAAGGGCTGAAGCTTGTTTATTTCATCAACTGTCTCCATGGTTATGTATGTTGGCTTGATTACCGCATCAATTGAAACCGTGGGGGTAAGTGATTTTTCGTCAAGCTTTGTTGCTGTGTGTGCATTCACTGCAGCTCTGAACTTTTCAATATTCTCTGTCTTGATTGAAAGACCTGCCGCAAGCTCGTGACCGCCAAATTTTTCAAGAAGGTCGCTGCAATTTTCAAGTGCCTCGAAAAGATTGAAGCCGCTGATGCTTCTTCCTGAACCTTTTGCTTCGTCACCGTCAATTGCAAAGAGAATTGAAGGCTTGTAGAACTTTTCGGTAATCTTTGACGAAACTATGCCGACAATGCCGTGATGCCAGTTTTCGTGAGGAATAACAAGAACCTGGTCATCCTTTATCTGAGGATTGTTTTCTATATATTCAAGAGCCTCAGCAAACATTTTCTGCTCGGTCTGCTGTCTGATTGTGTTTTCTTCACAAAGTCCGTTGGCAAGCTCATATGCCTTTTCTTTGTCATAGGTCAAAAACATTTCAACGCTTCTGGACGCACAGCCAAGTCTGCCGCTTGCATTGATTCGGGGTGCAATAATATAACCGATTGTTGAAGTGGTTATTGCCTTGTTGTTTGTAATCGAAACATCAATGAGTGCCTTGAGCCCAATATTTTCGGTATTTCTGAACTTTTCAAGTCCCTTGGTAACAACAATTCTGTTTTCGTCGACAAGGGGTGAAATATCAGCAACCGTACCAAGACAAATAAGATCTGCATACTTTGAAATCAGCTCGTCAACCGAAGATTTGTCATCAAGGGCCTGAATAAGCTTGAAGGCAACACCAACACCTGCAAGATTCTTGAAGGGATAGGTACAATCCTTGCGCTTGGGGTCGATTGCAGCATATGCTTCGGGAATTGTTTCTTTACATTCATGATGGTCCGTTATTATTATATCCATACCGATGGTTTTTGCATACTCGGTTTCTTCAACTGCTGTAATACCTGTATCAACAGTAATCACAACCTTTGTACCGTTTGCTTTTATTTTGTCAAGAGCGTCACGGTTCACGCCGTAGCCCTCCTGAATTCGGTCAGGAATATAATAATCAACCTCAAAGCCCATTGATGTGAGGTGTTTATATAAAATTGCAATACTTGTAATGCCGTCAACATCATAGTCGCCGTAAATGGTGATTTTTTCGTTTTTCTGCTGCGCATCTTTGATTCTGCTCACAGCTTTATCCATGTCTTTGAGAAGATAAGGGTCGTGAAGGCTTTCAAGATCGCATTTCAAAAACTCAGCAATTTCGCCGCTTTCACGAATGCCTCTGTTATATAAAATGATTGACGTTAAGGGAGAAATGTGGAATTCCTTTGAAATCTCCACAACTCTGTTTTTGTCAAATTCTTTGAGTAACCATTTTTTTTGTAACATAATAATTCTCCTAGATGTTAATTCTTTAACCTTCATTTTATCACGTATTTCTCAAAAAAACAACACTTTTTTTATATTTTTTACATCAACGTCAATTCCTTAGCTCAACAACAGTTACACCATTTTCGCCTTCGCCGTATTTTCCCAGCCTAAAGGACTTCACGTGGGGATGCTTTCTTAGCATCTGCTGAATTCCGTTTCTGAGAACCCCTGTTCCCTTTCCGTGAATAACCGTAACCATTGAAAGTCCCGCCATTGCGGCACGGTCGAGAAACATATCGGTCTCTGCCAAAGCTTCTTCAAGAATCATACCGCGCAGGTCAATTTCGGTTTTAACGGTTTTGTTTGCATCGGTCATATGTTTTTTGGGGATAAATTTTTCTATATTCTTTCTGGTTTCATCTTCAAGAATAACAAGATTAGAAAGGGTAGTTGATGTTTTCATTATACCCATCTGAACAACGGCTGTTCCAGCCTTTTTGTCAATGGTAAGGATGGTTCCTTTGTCATTAAGGTCAACAATTAACACAGACATACCCGGTTTATATGCATTCGGATTGGTTTTGGCAGTTTTAACCTTTGGAGCATTCGGCGCTTTTTTCGCCTTTTTAAGGCTGGCACTAAGCCCTTTTTTTACCTCCTCCATCGCTTTCAATGCTTCACGTTCATCCTTTTCTTTTTGGAGAGCCCTCATTCTGTCGAGAATTTCTTCGGTTTCAGATTGTGCTTTTTCAATGATTTCAGCCGCTTTTTTGTTTGCACGTTCAAGAATCTCTTCACGTTTTTTGTCAAGGGCTCTTCTTTCACACTCAAGCTCCCGCTTCAGCTCCGCAACCTCTTTTTTCAGTCTTTCCTGTTCGCTGCGTGAGCTTTCTGAAGCTCTGCGGTTTTCTTCGATTGATGAAAGAACATCCTCAAACTTTACCGTTTCTTCAGAAAGCAGCTGCCTTGAGTTGTCAATTATATAATCCGAAAGACCAAGTTTTTTTGAAATTGCAAAGGCATTGCTTTTGCCGGGTATTCCGATAAGCAAACGGTAGGTGGGGCTGAGAGTATCCACATCAAATTCACAGGAGGCATTCTCCACCCTGTCGGCTGAAAGTGCATAAATTTTCAGCTCGCTGTAATGGGTTGTGGCAACGGTTTTTGCACCCATACTCTTCACATAGTTCAAAATCGCATTTGCAAGTGCCGCCCCCTCAACAGGGTCTGTGCCTGCACCAAGCTCGTCAAACAAAATCAATGAATTGGGTGTGAATTTTTCAAGTATACTCACAATATGGGTCATATGCGCCGAAAACGTACTTAGACTCTGCTCAATACTCTGTTCATCGCCAATATCTGCATAAACACCGTCAAACACAGCCAGAACGGTTCCGTCACCTGCAGGAACGTGAAGTCCTGCTTGTGCCATTATTGTGAACAGACCTATTGTTTTGAGAACAACAGTTTTACCGCCTGTGTTGGGTCCCGTTACCACAAGAGTGTCAAAGTCATAGCCCAGAGATACATCCTGCGCAACAACAGCTTTCGGGTCAATAAGCGGATGTCTGCCCTTGTTTATGCGAATCCTTCCTTCATTGTTCATTTGCGGACAAACACCCTTTTGAGCAAGAGCCAGCTTCGCCTTGGCAAACAAGAGGTCAAGCTCTGAAATGGCAGCATAATCGCATTCGACTATGTCCGAAATTTCTGCAACAAGAGCTGTCAGCTCCGAAAGAATACGTTCAATTTCGAGCTTCTCTTTTGTTGCAAGGGCGTGGAGCTCGTTGTTGGCATCAACAACCGAGGCAGGCTCAATAAAAACAGTTCCGCCCGATGCCGACATATCGTGGACAATACCATGAACATCGCCTCTGTGCTCTGCCTTCACGGGAACAACGTATCTGTCGTTTCGCAATGTAACAATGGGGTCCTGCAAAAATTTGCGGTAATGGGTCGAATGAATCATTGAATTCAGCGAATCCTTTATTTTATCACCTGCACGAGAAATTTTGCGCCGGATGCTGGCAAGCTCCGGGCTTGCACCGTCAGCCATTTCGGTTTCTGAAATTATGGATGTGCTGATACGTTCTTCGGCTTGATTATCCTTTTGAAGACACTCAAAATAATGGTCAAGAGTACCCTCGTGACCGTCATAATATTTTTTCAACTGAGC
>JAZOCL010000014.1:0-3698 GCA_045596485.1 Clostridia bacterium | reverse complement strand
GGCCTCCGACTTACTTTTGAAAATGAAAAAAACAAAGAAAAGCTCGGCAAAAATTTTGACAAAACACTTCAAAAAATAGCGACTCACGCAAAAAATGGGGCTGTGGCTTTTGGTTATTGGAACTATGACCATTTGGAATGTTTTAGTTTAAACGAGTTTGTTCCGTTATGGGACGAAGAAAACGGAGCTTTGAAAGCAGGGATTCGTTTTTGGCAAATTGACGATGATAAGCCTTTGAGATGTACGCTTTATGAGCTTGACGGTAAAACAGATTACATAAGACGAAAAGATGAAGAAATTCAAGTTCTTAACGAAAAAAGCAGTTATCAGCAAGTCGTAAAAGTGTCAGAAATAGACGGGGAGCAGATTTTTGACGGAGAAAACTATCCGTCTTTCCCGATAATTCCGCTTTGGAATGTAAACAAGCAATCTGATATTATAGGAAATCAAGGTACATTGGACGCTTATGACCTTATGATAAGCGGATTAGTAAACAATGTTTCTGAAGGGGAGTTCATTTATTGGATTTTGAAAAACTGTGGCGGCATGAATGAAGTAGACGATATAAAATTCCTTGAACAGCTCCGTCTTACACACGCCGCACACGCTGAAGGTGACGAGGGTGCAAGCGTAGAAGCTCACACCGTCAATATCCCAGTTCAAGCAACTGCGGAAGCTCTTGACAGGCTACAGAATCAGCTGTATCACGATTTTATGGCTTTAAAGGTAGAAGATATTTCAGGTGGTGCAGTAACGGCTACGCAGATTTTAGCGGCTTATGAACCACTTAACCAAAAAACAGACCAATTTGAATTTCAAGTAATAGAATTTATCAATGCTCTTTTAGAACTTGTAGGAATTGAAGATAACCCCACATTTACTCGTTCACAAACAAGTAATCAAGGTGAAATGCTCGAAGCAGTTATCCAATGTACGGAATATCTCGATGACGAATATGTTACGACAAAGGTTTTGACCTTACTTGGAGACGCAGATAAGGCGCAGGAAGTGCTAAAGCGCAAGGATGCGGAAGCGGCTGACCGATACGCTCTGACGGGCGCAGAGGGCGGAAAAATCGACACTGACGATGCAGAAGGAGTAATTGATGTTGCTACCGCTGACGAGGCTGTAGAGACCGCAGAGCAGACCGTTGGTCGCACTTTGAATGGCGCACAGACACAATCCCTGCTTACCGTTATGAAGTCTTTGAGCGAAGGCACATTGACAGAGGGGCAAGCGGTCAACATTATCAGCACCGCAATCGGTGTAACAAAACAAGAGGCTATGGCTATTATTAGGGGTGAATAAATTATGATGCAGGGCGATTCTTACAAAATCCCCATTGAAATTTTGGCAGAAGATGGTGCAACAGACCCGACTGTATTTGATGAGGTTGAAATCGTTATCGGTTCGCTTGTAAAAACAATGGGGAAAAATCAGATTTCTTACGATACAGACGAAAAGGTGTTTCTTTTCCCAATTTCTCAAAAAGAGAGTATGAATATGCCGAACAAGGTAAAAGCACAGGTGCGTGTCAAACTGAATGGAAGCAACGATGTGATAGGCATTGATTTGGGCGAAATTGATATTGCAAAAACGCTTTCAAAGGCGGTGTTGTGATGAATCTGACCGCGAGAATTAAGTCTGTGCCGAAGCTGACAGCAAAATTCAAGGAATTGAAAATGCCACTAAGCGGAGGTTTTGAGGAAGGCTATGAACAAGGATATGCGGATGGTGTTGCTTCTGTGCCGGATTATTTGGAGCAGTTGATGAATGACACGTTGACCGAGTACAGAAATGAAAAAGCAACCGCAATTAAGGTGTATCTATTTAGCGAAAACAAAACGCTTGAAACAGTTGATTTCCCTTCGGTGACTTCCGTTGGTGAGCGTGCGTTTTACAACTGTTCTGCCTTGAAGGATGTAAACATACCGCTGGCGGAGTCAATCGGAGCTTATTGTTTCCAAGGGACAAAAATAGTTGAAGCGAATTTTCCGAATGCGACTGGCTTGCCGACGGGTGTATTTTTTAGCTGCGGCACAATAACAACTGCACTTTTCCCAAAGTCAAAAAATGTTGGCGGGTCTATGTTCCGAGGGTGCAGCAAGTTAAAGCACATTGACTTTTCGTCTGCTGAAACCGTGGAGGCTACTGCTTTTTATAGTAATTACGCTTTGGAATACGCGGATTTCCCGAAGGCTAAAAGCATAGGAGCGACTGCGTTTATTGCTTGTACGAATCTGAAAGCGCTGATTCTTAGGAGAACGGATGTAGTTTGCACTCTTGCGAATATCAACGCGCTTAACCAAACACCCATCGAAAGAGGCACGGGCTACATCTACGTCCCCGCCGCATTGGTAGAGCAGTACAAAGCGGCTACAAACTGGTCAACCTACGCAAGTCAATTCCGGGCAATCGAGGACTACCCAGAAATTACTGGAGGATAAATATTTATGGCAGACAAAGCGCACCGTTTAACAGACGAAAAACTGGAAGAAATGGAAAAGAGGCTGTCTGCCATTTATTTCAATAAGGAGGAGGATTTATTTTGCAATCTGATGCAATTTATAAGAAAACAAAAAGGCAAATTCAAAAAGAATACAACGACGCTCTCGAAAGAGCATTGAAGCAAAACAAAGAATATTTTAAAACTGTGGAAGCTGTACAGAATGGAAAAATTAAACCTCCAACAGGTTTGAAAACAGAGCCGCAAATTGAAGCGTGGAAGCGTGGATATTTAAGAAGATATGCAAAAAAATCTAATGCAATTAATTCAATGTTAGAAGAATTCCAAGAAGCTGGAATCAAAACTCGTAAAAATGTATTACAAATGATGCAACAAACATATGGAATTGAAAATAAAGCAACAATATCTTCTCTTAATGCAAACAACATCTTAACTCCCAAAACAGGGAAACAAATAGAAACGATTCTTGATAAAAGAATGACAATATTTGATAAAGGTGCATTAAAAAGTCTTGAAAAAGGAGACCTTGCAAACAAGAGATTGCGCCGTGAGTTTGCACAGGGCATTTTGAAGGGTGATGATGATGCCAAAATGGTCAAACGCATACAGAATATCACGGGTATGCAGGAACGGGATGCAATGCGTGTTTTGGAAACGGAGCGAACCCGTGTGATTGGTATGGCACAGCAAAGTACCGCTGAAGAATACACCGCCAAAACTGGACGGAAAGCAAAAAAACGGTGGATTTGCTCATTTCACAATTCAAGAGAAAGTCATATTGCCCTGCATGGAACTGTAGTAGATGTTGATAAAGAATTTGCGCCAAATTTACGTTACCCCGGAGATGAAAATGCTCCTGCAGCAGAAACTGTAAATTGTCGTTGTAGAATGGAGGTTTTTTACGATGGCGAACAATAATTATGTTTTTAAAGACAATACAGAATTGATATTAAAATCAATCGCAAGTGCAACCAAAGAAGGGGCACAAAAAATGGCTGATTGCGCCGTTGAGTCCGTCCAGTATCAAATTCTGTATGGATATAAAGACCCTCACGGAAAAGACGGTCATACAGAAATTGTTGATACAGGAGCTTTATTTGATTCAATTAAGGGTGATGTAAAAAGACAATCACAAAACCTTTATACAATAACCGTAGGAACTGACAGACCTTCTGCCAAATATGTTCATAATGGGACACGAAAACTAAAAGCAAGGCGTTTCATTACTGAC
>JAZOCL010000013.1:0-2836 GCA_045596485.1 Clostridia bacterium | reverse complement strand
CACATGGCCCTGCACATGGTTTGCTCCCAGGTGCACAGGCGAAGGCGCATTCAAGACAGCTTATGACGTAATGAACAACTGGGGTGCTAACCACGGCGCAATCAGCTATGGTCACATCGGTGCAGACCTTATCACACTTTGCTCTATCCTGAGAATTCCCGTTTGTATGCACAACGTTCCTGAAGAAAAAATCTTCAGACCAGCCAGCTGGAATGCATTCGGTATGGACAAAGAAGGTCAGGACTATCGTGCTTGCCAGGCATATGGTCCTATGTACAGAACTATTAGATAATTGTATAATTTACCCATACAAAAAGCGTACCGAAAGGTACGCTTTTTTGTGATGCTTCTCATATTAATTATATACACTATTGTTCTATAACTCCCAGAAACTTTTCGTATGCTGCATCCCATACTGCTTCGTCTGCGGGTGCATACTCTTTGATTTCTGCAGAATTCATAATCACTTCGGTTATATCACTGATTTCGCCCTTTGCATAAAGCTGAACGGCAATGTTGCCGAGAGCCGTTGCTTCGATGGGTCCTGCAATAACCTTCGTGCCTGTTGAGTTTGCCGTCATCTGGCAAAGGAGCTTATCCTTTGTTCCGCCGCCAACCATATGAATTGAATGATATTCCTTGCCAGTACAATCCTTGATCGATGCAAAGGCATTTCTGTATTTTAGAGCAATACTTTCATAAATACATCTCACAAGCTCGCCGTCGGTCTCGGGTCTTCCCTGACCTGTCTTTTCGCAGTATGCCGAAATTCTGTCAAGCATACCGCCGGGAGCTACAAACATCTGGTCATCAGGGTCAATGAAATACTTAAAGGGGTCTGCCTTCAATGCCAGTTCTTCCATATCGGCGTAGCTGTAATTCTTACCGTCCTTCACAAACTGACGCTTTGCTTCCTGAATGAGCCACAGACCAATAATATTTTTAAGGAAGCGTGTCTTTCCGCCAAAGCCGTACTCGTTTGTGATATTATACATATTTGACTTTTCCGAAATCACAGGTTCATCTGTTACCGTTCCGAAAAGCGACCAGGTTCCGCAGGAAATAAAGATAAAGTCTTTATCCCGTGAAGGAACTGCTGCAACAGCACTTGCTGTATCGTGACCTGCAATTGCAACAACCTCCTTGGGAGCTACACCCAATTCTTCTGCCAGTTCTTTTTTCATAGGTCCCACAACCGTGCCTGCTTTTACAATTTCGGGGAAGATGCTTCTGGGATATCCGAATCTGTCGATTACCTCCCACTTCCAATCACATTTCTTCTGATCAAACATATGTGTTGTTGACGCAATTGTGCTTTCAGCATACTGCTTGCCTGTGAGCATATAGCTGAAAAGGTCAGGCATAAGCAGGAATTTGTCAATCTTGCTCAAATCCTTTTCTGTGAGAAGCTGAAAAAGAGTATTGAAGTTCATAACCTGAATACCCGTCAGCTCATAAAGCTCTTTTTCGGGAATAATCTCAAAAGCCTTTTCAAGAATGTTATCGGTTCTTGAATCACGATAATTGAAGGGGTTTGCAATCAAGTTGCCGTCCTTGTCTATCGCACCGTAATCCACACCCCATGTGTCAATTGCAATGGTATCAAAATCTGCAATCTCACTTGCCTTTTTTATACCTGTTTTAATCTCGTTGAACAGAGACTCTGCGTCCCAGCGAAGCTCTCCGTTTTCGTAGTTTGGATCGTTTGAAAATCTGTGAACCTCTGTAAGCTCAATTTTTTTACCGTCAAAAGAGCCCAAAATCGCTCTTCCGCTCGACGCACCAAAATCTATTGCCAGTACTTTTTTCAATCCTAACACCTCATTTACCAAATTTGTCCTGTATATTATTGAAGTATAACACAAAATGTTTAAAAAAGCAATACATAATCCGATACTTTTGTATTCGCAAAAATTTGTATATGGGAACTTGTAAATTTTTCTCAAAACTGTTGACAAATAGATTTAAGGGTGGTATAATACATCAGTTGACATCTGCAAAGATGTCGGCAGAATAATTAAAATACGCACATCATATGATTGTTCGGGCGGTGCTGCACAACCCATGACAGCTCCCGGGCAAGGTGACTATGGTGGAGGTGTAAAACTTTTGGAGGTGTAAAATCATGGGAGTAATTCAAATGAAGCAATTGCTTGAAGCAGGTGTTCATTTCGGACACCAGACACGCCGTTGGAATCCTAAAATGGCGGAGTACATCTTTACAGAAAGAAACGGTATCTACATTATCGATCTTCAGAAAACTGTAAAGAAAATCGAAGAAGCTTACTATTTTGTTCGTGACATCGCAGCAGAGGGCGGCAGCGTTCTCTTTGTCGGCACAAAGAAGCAGGCTCAGGACGCAATCCGTGAAGAAGCTGAAAGAACAGGCATGTACTACGTAAATGCAAGATGGCTCGGCGGTATGCTCACAAACTTTAAGACAATCAAGAGAAGAATTGACAGACTTTATCAGCTCAAAAAGATGAACGAAGACGGTACAATGGAGCTTCTTCCCAAGAAGGAAGTTCTCAAGCTCAACCTTGAAGAAGAACGTCTTGAAAAGTTCCTTGGCGGTATCAAGGAAATGAGAGATCTTCCTGCTGCTATGTTCGTTGTTGACCCCAGAAAAGAAAAGAACGCTATTGCCGAAGCTCACAAGCTGGGTATCCCCGTAATCGCTATCGTGGACACAAACTGTGACCCCGAAGAAGCTGACTACCCCATCCCTGGCAACGATGAGGCTATCCGTGCCGTAAAACTTATTGTTTCCACAATCGGTAACGCAATCCTCGAGGGCAAGCAGGGTGAAGAATTCTCAGCTGATAACGCTGAAGCT
>JAZOCL010000012.1:0-3526 GCA_045596485.1 Clostridia bacterium | reverse complement strand
GAATGGATTTTGCAGGCTGTTTCTGAAGAAAAATGCTCAATTGTATGGCTTCTTGTTCCCTGGGCGCAGGATATTCTTGACGCAATTGAACGTGGCGACATCAAGCTTGAGGACTATGAGCTTGATCAATGGAGACTTATGCACATTGGTGCTCAGCCCGTTCCCCCAAGTCTTATAAAACGCTGGAAGTCAGTATTCCCAAATCACGCATACGACACAAACTACGGTCTTTCGGAGTCCATAGGTCCGGGCTGTGTGCATCTTGGTGTTGAAAATGAGCACAAGGTTGGCGCAATCGGCAAAGCAGGCTATGGCTGGGAGGTCAAGATTGTTGATGAAAACAGAGACACTGTTGAACAAGGTGATGTAGGAGAGTTGGCAGTCAAGGGACCCGGTGTTATGACAGCTTACTACAAGGATGAAAAAGCAACTGCCGAGGTTCTCAAGGATGGTTGGCTGTTCACGGGCGATATGGCAAGAGAGGATGAAGACGGTTTTATTTTCCTTGTTGTCCGAAAGAAGGACGTTATCATTTCGGGCGGCGAAAATATTTATCCCGTGCAGATAGAGGATTTTTTAAGAAAATACGAAAAGATTAGTGATGTTGCGGTTATAGGCCTGCCTGACAGCAGACTTGGTGAAATTTCTGCAGCTATAATACAGATAAAAGAGGGAATGGAAGCAACAGAAGAAGAAATCAATGAGTTTTGTCTTGACCTTCCCAAATACAAGAGACCCCGAAGGGTTATCTTTGCTGAGGTTCCCAGAAACCCAACAGGTAAGATTGAAAAACCGAAGCTCAGACAGATTTATTGCGGCGACAGTGTTGTGGCTCAGCAAAATGAAATCAACTAAATAACATTTTGAAAGGAAAACATAGTATGAAAAAGTTATTGCTCGGCAATGCTGCGGTAGCCCGCGGTGCTTATGAAGCAGGTGTTAATGTTGTTGCTTCATATCCCGGCACACCCAGCACAGAAATAACCGAAGAAATCGTAAAATTTGAAGATGTATATGCAGAATGGTCGCCCAACGAGAAGGTTGCAGGTGAAGTGGCGATAGGTGCCTCCATTGCAGGTGCAAGGGCTATGAGCTGTATGAAGCACGTTGGTCTCAATGTTATGGCAGACCCCGTGTTCACTGTCAGCTACACAGGCGTGAACGGCGGACTTGTGTTCTGCGTTGCCGATGACCCGGGAATGCATTCTTCACAGAACGAACAGGATTCACGTCATTATGCAAAGGCATCGAAAATAATGATGCTTGAGCCTGCGGACTCTGCCGAATGTAAGGAATTCACCCGTATGGCATTTGACCTTTCGGAAAAATTTGACACTCCTGCATTCATCAGACTTTCAACAAGAGTTTCACATTCACAGAGCCTTGTTGAGATTGGTGAAAGAACGAATGTTCCTGTGAAGGATTATGAAAAGAACCCTGCAAAGTATGTCATGATGCCGGGTAATGCGATAAAGCGTCACGTTGATGTTGAAAAAAGAATAGAAGATATTACGGCTTTTGCTGAAACCACAGAGCTAAATACTGTTGAAAAAAATGGCGCAAAAATCGGTGTTATTACAGCGGGTATTGCTTACGCTTATGCAAAGGAAGCTCTGGGCACAGCGGCTGATTTTCTCAAGCTCGGTCTGGTTTATCCTATGCCGAAGAAAAGGATTATTGATTTTGCAAAGAACTATGACAAGGTTTATGTTATCGAAGAGCTTGACCCTGTTATAGAGGAGCATTGCAAGGCTCTGGGTGTTGAGGTTTGCGGAAAAGAAGTATTCACACTCCTTGGCGAATATACTCCCACAATGATAAAAAAGGCAGTTCTCGGCGAGGATGCACCCGAAACCCTTGAGGCTTCAGAGCCCATTCCCGTGAGACCGCCTGTTATGTGTGCGGGCTGTCCCCACAGAGGAACCTTTTATGTGCTCAAAAAGCTTGGGCTTGTTGTTTCGGGTGATATTGGCTGTTATACCCTTGGGGCAACACCGCCACTTCAGTCGGTTGACACAACAATTTGTATGGGAGCATCAGTGAGTGCTGCTCACGGTATGGCAAAGGCTCAGGGCGCCAAATTTAACAAAAAGCTTGTTTCTGTAATAGGTGATTCAACCTTTATGCATTCGGGAATTACAGGACTTGTTGACATAGTTTACAACAAGGGAAACAACACTGTTATTATCCTTGACAACTCCATAACAGGAATGACAGGACATCAGGAGAACCCCACAACAGGAAGAACAATCCGCGGCGAAGCAACAAAGCAGGTTGACCTTATTGCTCTTTGCAAGGCTGTGGGAATTGACAGGGTTACGGTTTGCGACCCCTTTGACATAAAAAAGTTCGAGGAGGTTGTGAAGACCGAGGTCAATGCCGAAGAACCGTCGGTAATCATTGCTCAGCGTCCCTGCGCACTGCTCAAGACGGTTAAGTATTCAGGCAGTTGCAAGATTACCGATGCCTGCAAAAACTGCAAAATGTGTATGAAGCTGGGATGCCCCGCAATCACTCTTAAAGACAACAAGGTTGTGATTGACGCAACCCAGTGCAACGGCTGCGGACTTTGTCTGAATGTTTGTCCATTTGGAGCAATTGAAAAGGAGGAGAAGTAACAATGACAAAAAACATAATGATTGTTGGTGTAGGCGGTCAGGGAACTCTCCTTGCAAGCAGAATTTTGGGTAACACAGTTATTAATGAAGGTTATGACGTGAAGGTTTCAGAGGTTCACGGAATGAGCCAGCGAGGCGGAAGCGTTGTAACATATGTTAAGTATGGTGAAAAGGTTTATTCTCCTATTGTAGACCGTGGCGAGGCTGATGTTATTCTTGCCTTTGAGCTTTTGGAGGCATACCGTGCCCTTCCTTATCTCAAGAAGGGCGGGAAGATTATCATAAACAATCAGCAGATTGACCCAATGCCTGTTATTACAGGCGCAGCGGCATATCCCGAAAATATTGCCGAAAAGATTTCTGCAGCCTGTGATACCGCTGTTGTTGACGCTTTGAGCCTTGCAAAAGAAGCAGGAAACATCAAGGCGGTTAACGTTGTTCTTATCGGTGTTATGGCAAAATCAACGGTCATTCCTTATGAAAACTGGGTTGAAACAATAAAGTCAACTGTTCCTGAAAAGTTTCTGGATGTAAACCTGAAGGCCTTTGAATTGGGATACAATATCTAAAAAAGATTTTAACAAGAGCTTCGCAACAAATGCTGCGGAGCTCTTTGTTTGCCGCTACGCGGCGCTCGGGTTCATTTTTTGCGTAAAAACCAAAAAGACAAGCGGAATGCTTGCCTTTTGGTGGCAACGATGGGAGGGATTTCCCCTTCGGGGCCTGTTGCAACATCAGTTCACCCGTCGCAGGACAAGCTGCTCGTGTTCACTGTGTTGCTGCCACTCCTTAGCGCTCCCTTCATCTGCCACCGGCAGCGGTCGCGCACGTCCCCCTCTTGCCGCTACGCGGCGCTCGGGTTCATTTTTTGCGTAAAAACCAAAAAGACAAGCGGAATGCTTGCCTTT
>JAZOCL010000011.1:0-29613 GCA_045596485.1 Clostridia bacterium | reverse complement strand
TTACATTACATTTTTCAGCTTCTTTATATACTGCGAGGGGGTTTCGCCCGTCTCACGTTTGAATACAAAGCTGAAATAGTTGGAATTACAAAAACCAAGCTCGCGGGATACTTCCCCTACATTATAACCTTCCCTGAAAAGCTCTGTGGCCTGTGAGAGCTTTAGATCGAGATAATATTTGTGAAGGGGAAGCCCTGTATACCTTTTTATCAGCATTTTGACCTTTGACGAGCTGACACCGTGTATTTTGGCAAGGCTGTCAATTGTGAGAAATGTATACCTTTCATTCAAAAGGGTTTCTGTAATATTTGAAAAAAGCAATGTATCCTTGGTCTTCAACGGAGTAATTTTATTCGGTGCAGTATCGCATAGTGAAAGCAGCAGAAACTCGGTCAAAGCACATACTTTGGGCATAAAAAGGGGCTGGGTCAGAAAGGCATCGTGATGTGCAGTAATAAAGCTTGTCTCCGCCATATTACTGTTAGGGTTGCAAAAATCAATTATTCGGTACATATCAGCCTTCAAATCGGCAGTCAGAGAAAGTGGCAGCAGCTTCAGCTTGTTTACAGAATTGCCGCTGAGAGAAAAGGTCATTATAAATATTTCGGCATATTTTCCTTCATCAACACTCAAAGTATGAATTTCGGAAGGCTCATAAAGAATGAGAGAGTTCTTCTGAAGCTTATAAACATTGTTGCCCGCTGTGGTGGTGAGCTCTCCGTCTATAACATAAACCAGCTCCCAGAATCTGTATGTTTCATTGTCTGAAAAGTGCTTTTCGGGAAGGTTCATATGATATATTGTATAAAATTTGTCAACAGATATATGCTTGTCACGAGGGCATCCAATCATTAAAAACACATCCTTTGTCTGATTCCATAGTTTTTTTGTCTGTTATTCTGTTTCTATACAAAATTATATTTGATATACTTATACAGTAAAAAACACATTTTGTCAAGATGGCTCTGCAAGAAATTTCTTCTCAATAGCTTTTCGTATATTGAGACAAATATTGATTTGGAATTCTCTCGAAAAGGGTCCTCCTCTTCTCACAAATGTTTGGGATATAACATCTGCTCTTGCCAAATAAATTTGATCATTCGTAAGGTTGACTCTAAGAATAATGCCGATTTATTCGGCATTACCCTTAAATTAACGTGAATATTAATGAAAAAAGCATTTCATATATAAAGGAGGAAAAAAATGAAGTTTGATGTATTTGAAGTTAAAAGGAAAAGAGGAGCGTCTGTCAAAGAGATTTTTGAAAATGGCGTATGGTCGGTAGTATATTCGCCAGTAGACGAAGAACACAAACTTTGTGCATATTCGTTGGATGACCTGGCGAAAGCTTCTGAGCTCAATTTATATAACGGACACGACCCCAAGGAACTTATGGACAGCGGCCGTGATATATTGGGTGAGGAGCTTCTTGCAAAGGGGGATCCTGATTTTGATGAAGTAAGAAAGGTTTTGCCAGCAACAAAGGAAAAAGGCTATTCCTTCCTCAGCGGATTTGCAAGTTGGAGTGGGGTTATGGTGGATAGTGCCACGGGCAATATCTATCCCCAGAGTATGGCAAACGACCGCAAGCCGTCACCAATCTTTGCACCCACTATGGTGGACACAGAGGTTTGTGAGTCACAACCTAAACAGTTTTTACTTGACGGAAGAATTCCCATTATGTTTTCGGTTCATTCCAATGCCGAAAAGGTTGTTGAATTTATGTACTTTGTGGAGCCCGGGGATCCTGACCGTGATCCCATAGTTTGGATAAGAACAAAAAAATATACCAAGGCAAACCCCGAACAGTTCGCCCTTGACTACAAGATAGTTGCACGTTCACGTCTGGTTCAGGCAAGAGCCATTGAAACCGAAACCTTTATGACGGCTCTCATTGACACAGTTGCATACTGGACAAAATTTCTGGACAAGGGTGCAAAATTTGATATTCCCGAAAAGCTTCTTGAAAGGGTTGCTACAGGTGCAATGATTGCCTGCTCAACCACATTTTCAGGAGACCATGCTCATTATGGACATAATATCTATGGTGAGGAGGTTCACGATAATTTCCCACCCAACTATATCTGGGCAATCGAAGCCTGTTGCACCATGGGCTATACCGCTTGGGCAAAGGGGCTTTTTAATCACCTTTTAACATACATCCTTAATGACGAGGGCAGATTTTTCTACCGTCAGGGTGTTCAGGAGCTGTTCGGAGCAAGTGCCGAGGAATACGGCTGGCTGTTGTTCCTTGCAAATAAGTACAGCAAACAGCTTGGTGCAGATACCTGGACGGAGGAAGAATGGCAGAAGATTGAAGGTATGGGAAGGATTATTAATGACAACTGCGTTCCCTGCCCTCAGTTCGAAAACCGCGTTCTTGTGTATATGTGTGCCGAGGCTGACACAAACACCCGTGTTCACGCCTATGTGAATAATAACTTCTGGGCAGTGCGTGGACTTAACGCACTTGCGGAGCTTCTTGAAAATAACGGAAGAGGCGAAAATAAAACAGAATTCATCCAAATGGCAGAACTGCTTTATAAGAACATAACAGAACTGATTAAGAAACAGACAATTGAAGATAAGGACTTCGGCAGTTTGCCACCATTCAGGCTTGGATATACGGCAAAGCCCCTTAATTTCAGCATTTGCCGTGCCACCTCAGAGCCTGTTACGGAGGAATATCTTGAAAGCTATCTGGATTTTACATATATGCGAGACCAAGGTAACAGCGATCACGATTTGACCGAAAACACTTATGCAAATTACAGATATTATCCCGAAATACTTGGTGCAATGATGCTTGACGAAAGTCAGGCAAGTGCAATTGTAAAAATGCGTGAAGCCTTCGGTGGAGAATATGCAGGAATGTCAAGATTTTTGGGAAGAATTGACGATTGGCCGGTGCTTCCCTATGCCAGATATCTGCTTGAAAGCGAAAAAATAGAAAAATATCTTCTTTTGCTTTATTCACACACTTGTCATCACGGAAATCCCAAGCTTATGTGTTATTATGAGCAGATAACCCCCACTCTTGTTGTGGCTGATGACTGTGTTCCGTCCCTTCTCACAACTCCCATAATGACGGGTTGGATGTTTGCTTATGAGACAATGAATGAAGGAACACTCTCACTTTTGAGAGGTATTCCAAAGGCATGGTTTGACAAGGGCTTTTCTGCAAAAGGCATTGGCTGGACAGGAGGAAAGCTGGATATAGAGGTGAAGGAAAACATCGTGACAGTTGAATTTTCTGAACCCATTGAAAAGCCTGCAGAAATAGTATGGAGAAAGAACAATTTTGTTTCGATGTCGGATATTTCCGAGGGTAGCGAATTTGTTGAAAAATGTGAAGGCAACCGCATAATTCTCAAAAAGGGTGTAAAGGAAGCTGTAATCAAAATTTTGTAGAATGCAGGTGACCTGTTTTGCACCCGGCTATTGCTCGGTTTTCTGTATGTAAAAAAAGCGAACAGATTTCTGTTCGCTTTTTACATTATTCCTTTAGGTCTAAAACACCTCTAAAAGACTCGAAACACACCTCGTCTCCGCCTCTCTTTTCAGTTCTTCCTCTTTCTCCAATACCCGCCGCACGCAATAAATTCCGCAGCCAGACACACAGGAATGGCAGCAAAAAAATCTACCGCCGAGTGCTGCTTTATGAACATTGTTGAAAGACAAACAAGAATCACAAATATTATAACAAACGCCTTCAACACCCTTGAGGCGTTTTTCTCCTTCAGCCACACCGACGCAATCCCTATAGAATATGCGCAATGCAGCGAGGGACAAACCCCCGTATTTGTATCAAGGGAATAAAGCAGCGCCACACAGTCGGTGAGAAAATTTTCTCTTGGGAACACCAATGGTCTCAAATCCTGCCGTGTGGGGAACGCAATATAGGCAACCATAGCTAGCGCCTGTGTCACCATAATAAACATCTGAAGCCGCTTGAAATTTTCCACATTATGAAGGGCAAACCAAATCAGCGAGCCCGCAATCAAAAAATACCAGCCCACATATGGTATCACAAAAATCTCGCAAAAGGGTATAACGTCATCAAGTCCGCAATGAACAGGCATACACCTTTCTGCAGGAATCAGGTTTTCGGTAAGAAAATACAGCACAAAATAAACCACCCAGCCAAACAGCAAAAGCAAATGCGAAAATCGGGGGTCTGTCATATTATTCAGCCGCAGCTGACGGTAATCAACCTTTGGTGCTTGCACTTTTTGCCACCTCCCCCGAAGTATTCAAGGGATAATCCTTTTTGGGAATATTCCTGTAAGGCACAACAGTATGCTCAGGGAGCGAAACCGCAAGCTCCGTAATTTTCATCATAAGATAGTCGCAAATACGGCGCCTTTCTTCATTTATGGGCGCATTTACACAAAACCGAATGGGCTCTCCAATAAACATCCTTTTGAGGTTGGGTGCAATATACAAGGGGACAAAAAGCAGCTCCCTTCCTGTCCGTTTGAAATAGGGCTTTGCAATGTCAATAAACTTATCCTGAAAATCATAGATAATATTATTATGCTTCACATCGTGCTCAGGAAAGATAACAACACTTTTCCCCTCCTGAAGCCTTGCAACCGTGGCTTTAAAGGTAGTCAAAATTCTGTTGTCCTGATAAACAGGAATTGTCCGCGCATTATTGAAAATTACCGCCGAAAGCGGCGCAATTATGTAAGAGAGAATTTTAAAAAACCATCGGCTTTGCCTTGGCTTTTGAGCCCAAAAGTCCTTAAACGCATAAACCGGAACCTCTTTCACGTGCATCATCTGCCCTGCACACCAGGTGTAGCAGCTTTCAGGAAAATAAAGCTCACAGGCAATGGGTCCGTGCATCTGGCTATGATTGCCTACAAAAACAACTGGCTCGTCAGGAAGCTTGTCTCTCCCCACAACCTCGATTTCAGGATAGCACACATCCACCATCCATCTAATTACCCTAAAAACAGGGGCAAATTTTTTTACAGAAATTTTCATAATGTCACCTTCAATCCTATTATACCCAAGCTGTCTTTACTCCTCAACTTTTATTTTCTCAAGCACCGCAAGCCTGAAGTCCACCGGCTTTCTCACTTTCGATATGCAGGCTAAATTCTGCTCGATATTTATGCTGCCGCAAAATCGATATGTTTTACGGACAGTCGAGGACGCCTGACCCTACAAACTCGATATGATATGAATTCTCGTCGCGTCAACGACATATCAAGAATTCGCAAGAATTCATATCGACGATTTCAAGCTTCGCCTGAAATCATTTTATAAAGACTGTATAATCTAGATGCCAAGCTTTTTTAATAATTGCGAGGCATAAGGTTTAGATGCAAATCTTTGTAGTGACAGGTTTATGTTAAATTAGGACTAAAAAAATTCATTTTGGAGATGGGATATCTCCATCCAATACTTTTTGTAATTCAATTTTATTAGTTAACCTGCCAAGAAGAAACATTTCAAAAACTGCTATACGGTTCAACTCTCTCGGACCATCAATTACATATCTGTATTTTTGATATATAGGAGCAAACTCATTAACAATTTGTTCTAACGCTATATTATTTAAAGTTTCAATTTTAGTGGGATTCAAAATCAGATGTTCTAAAACAGGAGAAATCTCTATCCCTACTTCTTTTAATATATAATTATAAATCGTTTTATCTTTCTTTTTCAAAGAAATCACCACACATTATATTTCGACATCATTCGACATCCATATTGTGACACATAAGGTTTAGATGCAAACCATTTTTAAGAAATTTTTATTAAGTTAGGAACAAAAAATTATTCCTTTTCTTGAATTGCATCGAGTTGTTCTTGCGTCAATTCAATATATCTGTTGTCAGCATACATTGTGTTTGTCGTATCATTTATTGAATCAGATATTTTCTTGACATCAATCTCCTTACCGAATGGCAGTTCATCATTTACATTTTGGGCGACCATAATAAACGAATCGTTTTCCCAATCAATATCAAACGAGGCAGCTATTTTTGTACCATCTGTTATATCAAAAAAAGTTTCCTGATTATCTATAAATGATTCATAAATAAATTCGAACAATGCCTCTTTACTAATTTTTATAACTCTATATGTATTTTCAGGAATTTTCTTTTCTCTCTTTTTCTTTCTAAACATACTTTCTCCTTTTTTCCACATTATTCGACATTCTTTATATTGCGACGCATAAGGTTTAGATGCAACTTGTTTTTAAAGAACGTTCATATTAAGTTACGGACAAAAAATTCATTTTTTATTTTTCAAAACAAATTCACATATTTCTTCGTTTTCTGTCCCTTTGTTTAAAACTATAATAGCTTTATTCTCTTTCCATTCAATCAGATAATTACCATTTCGCAAATTACCTGGTAGACTTCCTATTGATTTTATAAAAAACAGATTTTCTTTTTCGTACACCCTTATACCTTCACCCATAAGAAATGCCCATTCTTCAATAACAATCGAATGCTTTCTATCCGGAGATGAAAAGGTGTAATAATTTCCTCCTGTTGTAAATGCACACAGAAAAAGCGAAAACAACAATATACCTAAAGTTGCCAATGTAGAAATAAAAATTATTCCTTTCTTATTATGCTTTTTGATGACTATGATAAGAAAAATACTTATAACTACCAGAGATTCGAGTATGTAAAATACTACAGAAGTATCCATGCCCAGAAAATAAACATCAAGATTGCATCCATATTCGCTACTGAATATTATTCCTAATGTTATTAATAGTAAAAATGCTGTTATCCCCAAAACATAGCTCCATAGTAATATTTTTCTACTTCCATTATTATCACACTTTAAAATTCTTTTTCCAATGATACCTTCACGATATGATATAGGTGCATATATCAGCAATACGATTGCTATAAAAAATAAAACGAATAAAATATCTAGTAATAGTTCACTTTCAAAGAAGCCATAAAACCATCTGCTTGAGTCTATGTAAAATACCAAAAGCACAATTCCAATAACAAAACAAGCTAAAGATATTATCTTGTCATATCTCTTTTTATTTTCACTTCTTTCAGTACTAATTTTTTTTATTCTATGTATTATATTAAATCCATAAAATTTCATTATTGCAACTGTTATAAAAAATATAGAAATGATTAAAAGCATTTTAGCATCTCCTTACGACAAAATTCGACAATCTTACTATAAAGACTGTATAATCTAGATGCCGATCTTTTTAACAGCAGTTCGTATTAAATAAGACCAAAAACTCAAAAGTAAAAATCAAATGCACCTATTACAATCAATATCCCCATCATTACCATAACTACTGTATTTAAAATTTCTCCATATTTACCTGTTCGCCACCATGGTTTTATTGACGGGAAAGGCCAACGAAATATTCCTGCAATTGCAAATACAAGTCCAAGCATTAACAATAAAACAAATCTCAACAATCTTTCATCACAGTGCATTGTTTTTCCCTCCAATTCGACAACATTCGACAATCTTTATATGATTTTGTCAAATAAGGGGCAAAAATTTTGTAGGGGACATTCACGAATGTCCCGCGGGCGATTCAAGAATCGCCCCTACATTTTATCCCTTGTATATCAAAGCTTAGAATCAGTGAACAATTTAGATGCCATAAGTTTTGGCGATATACTCACTCACGCTCGTGCGATGTATTTTCACTATGTCAAATGCAATATAACCTCATTCCATTCGGTTGCGATATGATATAAATTCCTTTTCTCGTCCCAAAGGGACATATCACACCCGCAGGATATATCGCGTACGGAGTACATATCGCGAATTTCGCAAGGTATTTATATCACTGATTTCATCTTCGATGAAATCATTATATCATACTGCTGCCGTTTTTTCAATACTCCCCGAAAATATGTAGTGGAGCCCCTGTGTGGGCTCCTGTGCGGTTTACAAATTCTCCGCAAAGAACCTTGCGAGTTCCTCGGCGGCGCTGTCCTCATCGCTTCCTGTTATAACAGCCTTAATCTCGTCGCCGCACTTTGCCCCCAGAGACATAACCCCGAAAATCTTCTTTGCATCAACGGTTTTTTCGCCCTTTAAGATTGTAATTTCCGACTTAAACTCTGCCGCCTTCTTCACAAGAAGTCCCGCAGGCCGAGCGTGAATTCCGATTTCATCCTTTATTTTATAAGTAATCTCTCTCATATTTCAAACCTCTTTTCATAATTTTTTTCTAACATAGTATATCCCAAAAAAATTTTTGCAAACCCTTGATTTTTTCCTCAAGTTGTAGTATACTAATTTAGTCTTGGAGAGGTGGTCGAGATGGTTTAAGGCGCAGCATTGGAAATGCTGTGTACGTTTATAGCGTACCGTGGGTTCGAATCCCATCCTCTCCTCCAGAAAAAAGCACTTCGCAGGAAGTGCTTTTTTCAACAAAATTGACACGTCCGTAAAATTATGTGACTCTTAACGAAACAAGTGACCCAAGCCTTTGCTTGGGTCACTTTTGTTTTTATTCGCCGCAGCCTGCCGCGCACTTAACTAGGCAAGCCGTTGATGTTATCACAAGAGAGAAAAATGCCAGCAAAAGCCCTGTGATAATTGCCCCCACAATGCTTGTTGCCGCAAAGGCTATTCCAAGCAGAACAATCGCCGCAAGAATTGTTCCCAAAATTCCTGTCAAAAGAACGGGAACAATATCACAAACACAGCCTCTGACTCCCGTGCTGCGGATAGCAGGCGCCGCAATCAGGGTGAGCCCCAGATAAACAACTGCCACGCCAAACAGCACCCAAAGAAATGCAGGTGCAACAGCTATGGTTGCGGAGATGGTCAGAAATGCTGTGATTATACCTATAACAGCGCTGACAATCACAGCAATTCCCACACAGTTGTTTCTGCAGCTACAACTACAGTTATTCATTCATTTCACCTCCCGATTTCAGTATATGCAAAAACTGTCGAAAGGTACAAAAAAAGCGCATTCAGAAAAATCCAGAGGCACTCATTTTTATACTATTTCAGTAAATAAAAGCAGTCAAAAATTTTGTCTGTGGCATCCCTGTTCACGGTGGTTGCGGTAATGTTGATTCTGAAGTCTCCTGCTCCTCGTCATTTCTTCCTCCCGCAAGCCCAGAAGCACAGCACAGCAGGCAAAACCGAAATAATTGCGAAAAGCTTTTTCATAGAACTTTTTCCTTAATTTTTTATTCAGCCCACTATCCCCCCCCCATTTCTGCCAATAGTCAACGGCTTCTGCTGCAAAAAACCCGCTATTGATTTTTTTAAAATTTTGGTGTAGAATATGAATAATAATAAAATAACAAAAGGGAGTTTTGAAAAATGTCAAACATCTGGCACGACATCTCACCAAAAAGGATAAATACCGACAATTTTATCTGCGTTGTAGAAATTTCGAAGGGCAGCAAAAAGAAATATGAGCTGGACAAAGAAACAGGTTTCATTATGCTTGACCGAATTCTTCACACATCAACCCACTATCCTGCAAACTACGGCTTCATTCCCCGCACCTACGGTGACGACAACGACCCCCTTGACGTTCTGCTCCTGTGTTCAGAGCCCCTTGAGCCACTGACCCTTGTTCAGGCATATCCCATCGGCGTGATTTCAATGATCGACAACGGTAGAAATGACGAAAAGATTATTGCAATCCCCTTCAGTGACCCCAACTACAATATGTATACCGACATCGACCAGCTTCCTGCCCACATTTTCGCAGAAATGCGCCACTTCTTCACAGTATACAAAAATCTCGAAAACAAAACAACCGCCGTCGACGAAGTAAGCGGCAGAGACGAAGCTCTGAAAATCATTGATGCCGCAATCTCAAACTACATCGAAAACTTTTGTAAATAATTAATACCCTGCCTTTATGGCAGGGTATTAGACTACTGGCGTCCCAGATAGGAATCGAACCTACGGCGTTTCGCTTAGGAGGCGAACCCTCTATCCTACTGAGGTACTGGGACATATAAAAACTAATTTAAAGTATACCACATCAAACAAAATTTCGCAAGAGCTTTTTACACAAAATCCGCAAGAATTGTGTTGCTCACAAAAAAGCCTCTGTCAGAAAAACGTATGTTTCCCTCTTCGCGAACCAAAAAGCCCATTCTTGTGTACTTTTCAATTTGTTCTCCAAAAATTTCATCAATGTTCAATTTATACCGTTTTCTGAATTCTTTCTCTGAAATTCCTGCTTTCAGTCGCAGCCCAAGAAACACAAACTCACTCATTTTGTCAAAATCAGAGAGAGCTTCCTTGCTGACACGGGCACAGCCAGAGGTCTCAATGCTTTTTATATATTCTTCTATTTTCGCTGCATTTGAAAATCGTCTTCCCTCAGCACAGGAAAACGCCCCTGCACCAAACCCGAAAAAATCGTCACATCTCCAGTATTTCAAATTATGCCGTGATTCGAAGCCCTGCTTTGCAAAGTTTGAAATCTCATATCTTTCGTAGCCTTTATTCTTCAAGAAATCAACAGCAGCCTCATACATATCCGCAACTGTATCGTCATCAGGAAGCCTCAGCTCACGCTGAGCAAAGGGAGTTTCCTCTTCTATCTTCAATGAGTAACAGGAAATATGCTCCGCACCAAACTCAACTGCGCACCTTAATGTGTGCAGCCATTCCTTCATTGTCTGATTGGGGAGCCCGTACATAAGGTCAATGGAGATATTCTCAAACCCCGCCATTCTTGCATTCCTGAAGCACTCCGCAAAGTCTTCAAAACTGTGAATTCTGCCTAGAGCTTTGAGACAGCCGTTATCTGCCGACTGAAGCCCGATGCTCAATCGGTTAACCCCTGCATTGCGGAGCTTTTTCAGCCCCTCAAGCCAAATTGTCCCCGGATTGCACTCCGCTGTAATTTCACAGTTTGAACATTGTTCAAATAATTCCACAATTTTCACAAGCGCTCTTCTGATATATTCAGGGTCAATCAGGGTTGGAGTTCCGCCGCCGAAATATATCGTATCAATCTTTCTGCGGCTGCGCTTTGCCGCCAATTCTATCTCTTTTATCAGGGCAGAAAAATAGGGCTCTGCAAGCTGCTCGCGTCCTGCATAGGAATTGAAATCACAATACCCGCACTTGGCTTTGCAAAAAGGAACGTGAATGTAGAGACCCAAAGCTTTCATTGATTTAACTCCTTCAGTCACTTCGTGACAGCTCCCTCAAAGAGGGAGCCTTTTCAACAGAATATATTTTATTATCAATCCAATTTAAGAACCGACATAAACGCCTCCTGCGGAACCTCAACCGAGCCCACCTGACGCATACGTTTTTTACCCTCTTTCTGCTTTTCAAGAAGCTTTTTCTTTCGGGTAATATCACCGCCGTAGCACTTGGCAAGAACATCCTTGCGCATTGCACGAACAGTCTCACGGGCAATAATCTTGTTTCCGATTGCCGCCTGAATGGGAATTTCAAAAAGCTGACGTGGGATTGACTCCTTGAGCTTTTCGGCAATCCTTCTGCCTCGGGTATAGGCACTGTCCTTGTGAACAATAAACGACAGGGCATCCACCATATCCCCGTTGAGCAAAATGTCAAGCTTTACAAGGTCAGATTTCTGATAATTCTTCATTTCATAATCAAAGGATGCATAGCCTCTGGTTCTGGACTTGAGTGCATCAAAGAAATCATAAATAATCTCGTTTAGAGGCAGCTCGTATTTCAAGGTAACACGGTTTTCATCAAGATAGGTCATATCAATATATGTTCCCCGACGCTCCTGACAAAGCTCCATAATGCTACCCACAAACTCCTTGGGAGTCATAATGTTCGCAGCCACAATAGGCTCGGTCATATGGTCAATTGACTGAGGCTCAGGAAGATTTGTGGGGTTTGAGATTGTCAGCATTGTACCGTCGGTCTTGAAAACCTGATACTCAACCGAAGGCGCCGTTGTAACAAGGTCAAGATTATACTCTCTCTCAAGTCTCTCCTGAATGATTTCCATATGAAGAAGTCCCAGAAATCCGCAGCGAAAGCCAAAGCCCAGAGCCACTGAGGTCTCTGCCTCAAACTGAAGGGCCGCATCATTAAGCTGCAGCTTTTCAAGGGCATCACGAAGGTCGTTGTATCTTGCACCGTCAGCAGGATAAACGCCCGAATAAACCATAGGCTGAACCTCTTTATAGCCGGGAAGAGCCTCTTTTGCGCCGTTTAAAACGGTTGTAACCGTATCGCCCACCCGAACCTCACGGACATTTTTTATGCTGGCAGCAATATATCCAACCTCGCCTGCCTTGATTTCCTTTGCAGTGAGCATACCCATAGGATTGAGATAGCCCACCTCAACCACATCAAAGGTACTATTTGTTGCCATCATTTTGATAAGGTCACCTGTTTTCACCTTGCCGTCAACCACACGAACATAAGCAATAACACCCTTGTAGCTGTCATAATATGAGTCAAAAATCAACGCCTTCAGGGGTGCACTTTCGTCGCCCTTGGGCTCGGGTACTGACTCAACAATTCTCTCAAGAACTGCCTCGATATTGATTCCGTTCTTTGCCGAAATGCAGGGAGCATTTTCAGCCTCAACGCCAATAACATCCTCAATCTCCTGCCTAACCACCTCGGGCTGAGCCGAAGGCAGGTCTATTTTGTTTATAACAGGAACAAGCTCCAAATCGTGCTCCAGAGCAAGATAGGTGTTTGCCAGAGTCTGCGCCTCAATTCCCTGTGCCGCATCAACAATAAGCACAGCGCCCTCGCAGGCAGCAAGGCTTCGTGATACCTCATAGTTAAAGTCAACGTGTCCCGGGGTGTCAATAAGATTGAGAACATACTGCTGTCCGTCCTTTGCTGAATATAAAAGGCGCACCGCACGAGCCTTGATAGTTATACCTCTCTCTTTTTCAAGGTCCATATTATCCAGAACCTGATCCTGCATCTCACGGTTAGTGAGAGCCCCTGTCATTTCAAGAAGGCGGTCTGCCAGAGTCGACTTTCCGTGGTCGATATGTGCAATAATCGAAAAATTGCGTATGTTTTTCTGATATTCGTTCATTGTTAATCATTCCTTTTAAAGAGCTCCGACACATCCGATGAAACCAAAATACGGCGTATTTTGTACCATAACTCTTCTCTTTTCACTATTCATTCTTCATTTGCAGAATCTATTTTGCACTATCCCTTGTATCCGTTGGGATTGTTCTGCTGCCATCTCCATGTGTCTGCACACATATCCTCAAGATTCTTCTTTGCCTCAAATCCGATTTCTTCCTTTGCCTTGGCAGGGTCTGCAAAGCAGGCATCAATGTCTCCGGGACGTCTTGCCTCAATTTTATAGTCAAGCTCCTTGCCGCAAGCCTTGCCAAAGGCCTTAATCATATCAAGCACGCTGTAGCCATGCCCTGTTCCCAGATTGTAGGTCACAACACCCACATGATTTTCAATCTTTCGGAGTGCGCAAAGATGACCGTCAGCCAGGTCAATAACGTGAATGTAGTCACGAACACCCGTTCCGTCGGGAGTGTCATAATCATTACCAAAAACGTGAATATAATCACGCTTGCCAACCGCCACCTGCGAAATATAAGGCATCAGGTTGTTTGGAATGCCCTGAGGGTCTTCGCCAATCAACCCGCTTTTGTGAGCACCCACGGGATTGAAGTATCTGAGAAGGGCAATATCCCACTCATCGTCTGCAACCGCAAGATCACGAAGAATTTCTTCAATCATCAGCTTTGTTCTTCCGTAAGGGTTTGTGCACGAGAGAGGAAAATCCTCACGGATGGGAACAGTATGGGGCTTGCCGTAAACCGTAGCCGACGAGCTGAACACCAGCTTTTTGCAGCCGTATTTACTCATAAGCTCACAAAGATTGATTGTGCTGTAAAGATTGTTGTGATAGTATTCAAGAGGCTTCTCAACAGACTCGCCAACAGCCTTGAGCCCTGCAAAGTGGATAACCGCATCAAACGTATTTTCCTTAAAAAGCACCTCAAGGGCGTCTTTATCCACCATATCTGTCTTGTAGAATTTAAATTCCTTGCCCGTAATCTTTTTCACTCTGTCAAGTGACTCCTCACAGCTGTTCGAAAGGTTGTCAACAACCGTAACCTCATAGCCTGCATCAAGAAGCTGAACGCAGGTATGACTTCCGATATAGCCTGCTCCGCCTGTAACCAGAATATGCATAATATAACCTCCTATCCGTTGAAATCACAACGGTATTATTTTTGATACTATATTTTAACATAATTTCCCCGTTTTTTCAAGAGTTTTATGAAGGAATGTTGTATTAGGCAAAAACCTCAGAAAAAGGCAATGCCTCGCTTTTAAAGCAACAATTTTGAAAGCCATTCAAAAAGCGACGAAGGGTTCTTCGTCGCTTCAGCGTGTCGACTTTATCGACACGCTGTGACAGACATCGAAAAACGCAGGTATATTTTGTGTAATTGTTTTCGTCGGCGTACTTGTGTACGGTAGGGAACAATTTCGCAAAAAGCAAGCAACGGCAAGGAAATTTCGATGTTTTCCTTGCCGTTTAATTTTAAGCTTCTCGGTTTGTCGAAAATCGCCAAACCCTACATATATTAATATTTAAACTTTTTTGCTTGCGGTAGACCAAGTTTTTCGGCAGTCTGAAGCGACGAAGGGTTCTTCGTCGCCTCTATACTTATTCCAGATAATCCTTCAGCTTTTTACTTCTGCTGGGATGTCTCAGCTTGCGCAGTGCCTTTGCCTCAATCTGGCGGATTCTTTCACGGGTAACGTTAAATTCCTTGCCCACTTCTTCCAAAGTTCTTGCTCTGCCGTTGTCAAGACCGAAACGAAGCCTGAGCACCTTTTCTTCACGTGGTGTCAGAGTGCTGAGCACCTCAACAAGCTGTTCCTTGAGCAGCCTGAAGGTTGCTGCATCCTGAGGTGCAGGCGTTTCGTTGTCCTGAATAAAATCCTGTAGGGAGCTGTCCTCTTCTTCACCGATAGGTGTTTCAAGGGAAACAGGCTCCTGGGCAATCTTCATAATTTCGCCAACCTTGTCAATGGGCATATTGAGCTCCTTTGCAACCTCTTCGGGCAGAGGGTCACGACCCAGCTCCTGAACAAGCTGACGTGTAACTCTTATGAACTTGTTGATTGTTTCCACCATATGAACAGGGATTCTGATTGTTCTTGCCTGGTCGGCAATAGCACGTGTAATCGCCTGTCTTATCCACCAGGTGGCATAAGTACTGAACTTGTAGCCCTTTGTATAGTCAAACTTTTCTACGGCCTTAATAAGACCCAGATTTCCTTCCTGAATAAGGTCAAGAAACAGCATTCCGCGACCCACATATCTTTTTGCAATGCTGACAACCAGACGAAGGTTAGCCTCTGCAAGACGGTGCTTTGCGTCAAGGTCACCCTCTGACATCTTTTTAGCAAGGTCTGCTTCCTCCTGACCCGAAAGAAGGGGAACCTTGCCGATTTCCTTTAGGTACATACGAACAGGGTCATCAATGCTTACGCTGTCGGGAACAGAAAGGTCCGAAAGCTCGTCCTCTGTGATTTCAAAATCGTCATTGCCCTCAAGCTCAGGAATTTCATCACCGAAGTTTCCTATAATTTCGATACCCTGCTTCTCGATAAAATCATAAATTCTCTCGATTTGCTCCGCATCCATCTCGACAGCTTCAAGCTTGGATGAAATATCGCTCATTGTGAGCTCACCCTGCTTTTTTCCCAGCTCAACAAGCTCCTGAACCGCCTGCTTCTGCGCATCCTTTGAAACTGTCTTTTTTGTTTCTGCCGCCTTTTCGGCATTCTTTTTGCTAGCCATAAATCTTTCGCCTTTCTACTTTTTTTCCTTTTTCAGTCTGTCCATAATCTCCTGCAGCTTGACATCGTCGCCCTCTGCCGCAAAAACACGGTCGTTTTGTTTTCTTTTGTAATCCAGAACAATTTTAAGCGGCATCTTCACCGCCTCGGCAGGGCTTTCAACATTCTTGTCGTCAGACAAAATCTCCGAAACCGCACCGAGCTGTTCCTGGTCGAACATAGAAATAACCGTCACGGGGTTCACCCTTTCACCCTTTGACAGGGTCTCAAAGATAATTTCTGCAAGCTTCCTGTGCAGCCCCTCTGAAAAATCATCGGATGAAAGCCTGTCCTTCACCTGCTTAAAGATTTCCTTCTCGCAGATAAGATTGAGCAGCAGCTTTTCAGCATTATAAACTCGCATCTTCTCAAGGTCCGACCTTCCGCCCGTTCTCTCCTCAAACTGTCTTTTTTCGCGGTTCTGCTCTTTTGTCGCCTGACTTCGCTGAAGCTTTCGGCTCAGCTCCCGCACTCTCACTTCAATGCTGTCGGGAGAAACATCGGTTTCCCGTGCTATCTTTTTTATATAAATTTCACGTTCGACATCATTTGTTATATTGGCAAAGATTTTAGCAATTTGCTCAATAAACTCAATTTTTTCAACAGTATCTTCAAGATTATATTGTTTCTCAATACAATGGATTTTATACTCAACAAAGCTCTCTGCGTTGTCAACAAGCAGCTGAAACATCTCAGCGCCCTTTGCCTTGATATATTCGTCAGGGTCCTTGCCCTCGTTCATCTTCAGAACCTTGGTTTTGATATCCGCCTCACGGAGGATTTCTCCTGCCCTGTGGGTAGCCTTTTGACCCGCCTCGTCAGAATCGTAGCAAAGCACCGCTTTGTCGGCATACCTTTTGATGATTTCCGCCTGCTGTGGGGTGAATGCCGTTCCAAGGGACGCCACCGCATTGTCAAAGCCGTTTTGATGAAGAGAAATAACATCCATATAGCCTTCCATAAGAAGAAACTGTCCCGCCTTGCTGTTTTTTGCAATATTCATTGCAAAAAGGTTGTCCTTTTTCTTGAATACAAGGGTTTCAGGTGAGTTAAGGTACTTTGGAGCACCCTCCTTGTCGGTAAGAATTCTTCCACCAAAGGCAATCACGTTGCCTCTCAGGTCAAGAATGGGAAACATCACCCTGTCACGGAACTTGTCAAAGCAACTACCGTTGTCACGCTTCACCGCCAGACCGCCTTCAATCAGCTCTTCTTCGGTGTAGCCCTTTGTTTTCATAAAATCAATGAGCTTTGACCACGAATCGGGTGCGTAGCCCAGCCCGAAGCTTTTGATTGTTGCATTTGAAAGCTTTCTTTGCCTCAGATAATCCAGAGCCCTTTTATTCTCGGGGGCAATAAGATTATTGAAGAAAAACCTTGCCGCCTCGGCGTTCATGGCATACATACGCTTTTTCTTTTCGTGAAGCTGCGCCGCACGATTGCGTTCTGTTGCGCTTCGATAGTCGGGCACGGGAACGCCCGCCCGCTCCGCCAGAAGCTTTACGGCTTCCATAAAATCAAGATTTTCCTTCGCCATAATAAAGTTTATAACCGTTCCCCCTGCGTTGCAGCCGAAGCAAAAGAACAGCTGCTTGTCCGGCGAAACCGAGAAGGACGGGGTTTTTTTGTCGTTATGAAGCGGACAAAGAGCCTGAAACCGATTGCCCACTCTTTTCAGCGTGGCATATCTTGAAATTACGTCCACAATATCATTTTTCTGTACTACCTCGTCAATAAAATCCTGAAAGTCAACCGACTGTTTCAAACTCTCACCACCTTGCATACTAAAATATTCGACAAATTTTTTCTCTTTCCTTTGAAAATTTTCTTTTTATTTTATGCTCTCCAGGATTTCGGCACGAAATACCTTTCAAAAAGGCTCAAAGCATAACGGTCGGTCATACCTGCAACAAAGTCACGGACAACAATCATATTATCCTCACTGCAGCTTATTTCACGTATTCCCTCAGGAATCAGCTCAGGCTTCTCAAGAAACAGCTCAAACAGCGACTTTATAACATTGAAGGACTTCTTTTCTTCATTTTTTGCATAATCGTTGAGATAAACATTCTCAAACATATACTTCCTAAGACCCATCATTGCCTCAAAAACCCAGGGCTCCATAGCAATATCGGGTTTCCCCTCGCTTGCTCTTATTACGCTGTTTATCATAGAATCAATCCTCTCGGAGTGAGTCTGCCCCAGAACCTCCGAAAATTCTCTCGGAATATCCTCCTGCCTCATAACTCCCCCTCGGGTCGCATCGTCAATATCGTGATTTATGTAAGCAATTTTATCCGCAAATCTGACAATTCTGCCCTCCAGAGTCTGGGGCATTTTGTCTCCCGTATGGCAGAGAATGCCGTCACGCACCTCTGCCGTAAGATTAAGGCCGCCCTTGCGCTCAAGAACATTCACAACCCTCAGGCTCTGCTCGTTATGCCTAAAGCCCTCGGGGCACAAATGGTCAATGGTCCGTTCGCCTGCGTGCCCAAAGGGTGTATGCCCAAGGTCGTGACCCAAAGAGATTGCCTCGGTAAGGTCCTCATTGAGGCCCAGGGCACGGGCAACGGTTCTCGCAATCTGCGAAACCTCAAGGGTGTGGGTGAGGCGTGTTCTGTAATGGTCACCCTCCGGGGACAGAAACACCTGGGTTTTATGCTTCACCCGCCTGAAGGCCTTTGAGTGAACAATTCTGTCACGGTCACGCTGAAACTCCGTGCGGATTTCGCTTGGAGCCTCGGGGTGCGCCCTTCCTGCGGTTTCTGCGCTAAAAACAGCATAGGGACAAAGGATTTTTTTCTCTTCTTCTTCAATACGTTCTCTGATTGTCATATTTTCACCTTCAATTTAGGAAATTTTTTCAAAAACTTAGGTTACAGGATATTTTTCTGCATTTATGGCAAAAATCCTTTTTTTAGTTGACAAAATAATTAATTGAAATATATAATGTAAAAAACTGAATTATTTTGGAGAAACATATGAACTCACCAAATCTGACACCCCGTCTAAAAAAAATATTCGAGCTGGTTCCAAAAAACGCCTGCACCGCAGACATCGGAACCGACCACGCATATATTCCCATTGCCCTGATTGAAGAAAAAGTTGCAGACCGTGCAATCGCCTCGGATATAAACCGAGGACCAATTGAAAGAGCAAATCAAAACATCCGAAAGCAGGGCTTGAGCGAAAAAATTGAAACCCGTCTGGGCTCAGGTCTCACTACCCTTTCGCCAAAGGATGCCGAGGTAATCATTATCGCAGGTATGGGCGGTCTTCTCATCGCCGACATTCTCGAAGCCTCACGGGATGTGGTAAATTCCGCAGAGCTTCTCATTCTTCAGCCAATGACAGCCGTCACCGAGCTGCGCGCGCACCTTTCCGAAAAGGGCTACGAGGTAATTTCTGAGCACTTGGTTTCAGAGGAGGACAAACTCTATAACATTATTACAGCAAAGCCTTCGGGCGAGAACCGATACACCACACGGGAGCTTTATCTGGGAAAGGGTCTCGAAACAAGCTCGCCCCATCTTTTCGGGCGTTACTATGAAGCGGTTCTCACAAAGCTGAACCGCCGTGCCGAAGGGCTGAAAAAATCCCAAACCCCCGAAAACAAAAAAGCCCTTCGTGAAATCGAAGGCATATTGAATATTTTGAAATAAAGCTTTAAGGAGGATTTACTATGGTAAGATTATCCGAAATAATGGAAGAGCTGGAGCATCTGGCACCTTCTGCCCTCAAGGAGCCCTGGGACAACGTAGGGCTTATGGTGGGCGACGAAACCCAAAAAATCGAAAGGGTTTTTGTCTGTCTTGACCTGACCACCGAAAACGTGACACAGGCAATTTACTGCGGCGCCGACCTGATTGTTTCACATCATCCTCTGATTTTCAAGCCCCTGTTTTCGGTAACCGAAAGCGACCCCATTGCCAGCATGGTTCGCAGAGTCATCAAAAACGACATTTCGGTTTTCAGTATGCACACCAACTTCGACAAGGCCGACGGCGGAATGAACGATTTGCTGGCTTACCGTCTGGGTCTGGAGAATGTCCGCAAATTCACCGAGGACGAATGTGTTGACGCCGCGGGTAATCCCTTTTCTCCAATCGGTCGTGTGGGAATGCTTGAGTATCCCTTGACCGTTGAAGATTTTGTTCTTCGGGTGAGAGACGCATTGGGGTGCAGCGCGCTGAAGTTTTCGGGTGACCTTTCCGAGCCCGTCCAGACGGTTGCCCTGTGCTCAGGCAGCGGCGGCAAGGAAGGAATCTATTCTGCTTTTCATTCAGGTGCAGACGTTTATGTAACCGCCGACCTGGGTCACGAGCACGCAAGGTCAGCCTATGAGCTGGGTCTCAACATAATTGATGCAGGACATTTCGAAACCGAGAACATAATCTGCGAATTTTTGGCAGAATTTTTCGAAAACCGCTTTCCTGACCTTGAGGTAATTGCCTCGGACGCAAAGCCCTTTTATTCACGTATATAAAAATTAACAATTCCCGAAAGATAAGAACAAACCACAAGGAAAACTTCCTTGCGGTTGCTTATTTATTTAAAATTCTTTTTTTTACTTTCTTTAATATATATATAGCCCTCAGCCTCATTCTGCGCCACACAAGACCTCTGACATATTTCAGATATGCTTCATCCTTGCAGCTCACCGTTTTTCCGTCACGAATAACCTCGGTCATTATGCCGATAATGCTGTCCTCCGCAACACCGCGCTCAAGCAAGCATTGGTTGTCACCGCACAGAATATATCCCTGGCTGTCCTCACCCATAATACGGTGCAAAACAAACCGTCCATCTGCTCTGCGATAAAAAATCACATCGCCTTTTTTTGGTTTTTCCTTCAGCGCCGAAATGGTAACGCTGTCCTTGCCCTGGCGGATAAGGGGTAGCATACTTACGCCGTGAGGTCCAAATGTAATCGAGCCTCCGTTTTCCAGCTTTTCCTCAATAACGGGAAGCATTGCCTCCAACCTCAAAGTGTAGTCTTTGTTATTCTCATTCATCAATCAGATTAGCCTCTTTCATTTTCTTTACGAATGCAGCAACATCAGTTTTTGCGGTTTCTTCGTCAACCTCATATTCCGAGGTCAGCGCCCTAACCAGGTCAGCCTCTGTCACATCAGCCTCCATTGCCTTCCAAAGGGTTGCCCCCGACTCGTTCAGGTTGATAACTCCGTTGAAATTCAGCGTGCCCTCACCAATGGGAACAACTACATAATATCCTGCCACATTTCTCAGCATATAATCGCTCTTTATCTTCATAACTCACAGTTCTCCTTTTAATGGTTATACACCTGTGCGCCGGATATGCTTTTGCTCCGGCGCACCTGATATGCTTTAACTATTTCGACATTGTCTCATAAGCGGTATATGCAGCTTCAAGCTCCATATTGCATTGCATCTGATAAACCCTGACATTCTTCAAAAGTCTGTCCAAAATGTTCAGAAGCTTTTCCATACCCATTGGCTCAAGGGGTCTCACTGTCTGGTCAAGGATTCTGTGTACCGCCTCTTTAACCGGCATTTCTTCAATGCGGTTTTCAGCACCGCGCTCCAAAAAACATATTCCCTGAAGGGGCGCCGAGGTATTCACGTTTGCATCGGTTTTTCCGCTCCAGGGCGTTCCGAAAACCGTTGCGCCCTCCTCGGAGAGCTTGATAACAGGCTTGTCATCATTTATGATAAAGGCTTCATCCTCACCAAAAGCCTTTCGCCAGATTGAGGTATGTGTGGATTTTCCCGTTCCGCTGGGTGCAGAAAAAAGGTACGCATGGTTTTTATAAACCACTCCCGATGCGTGAAGCATAAATCCGCCAAAATCCAAAAGCTTTAGGCAAAACTCCGAACAGCTCCACATATATTCAAGCTCAACATTCGTCAGGTGCGGAGCCTCCTGTTTTCTTGCAGCAATATATTCATCGGGAATCCCCACCACAATCTGCGGGTCTCCCTCAAAGTCGCAAAGATAGTCCCTTGCTTGCTTTTCGGCAATTCCGCCTTTGCGGAGAATAAGCCCTGTATTTATTCCTGCGATGGAGTATTTTGCCTTTGATATCTGATATGTCATTTCAAAAGTTTCCCTGTCTTATTCTGTAATTTTGTCAACAGCGTCAAGAACCGTGTCCTCGGTATTCTCTTCGGCTGCGTCTTCGCCCAACATAATGTTACCCATTGAGTATGTGCTTCCCTTGCAAACATAAACTCTCTTAATGTTCTTGGGATTTCCTTCAACAACAATGTTCGGCACCACAATTCTGATGTCGGCAAAAGCACCGTCAACAGAAACCTTTTCACCGCCACGGACAACCAAAGCACCACCAAGGCTCGCATTTGAAACAATCATTTCACTGCTTCCCACACCGTCACCGATAACAACCAGCTTGTCGGTTGCAACGCCGTCCAGTCTGAGACCACCCACTCTTATCATAACATTTCCGTCTGCAGGAATTGTTGTTGTTTCGGGGTCGTCAATATAATACTTCACAAGTCTGTCCATAACAACGGCAAACTCTGCACGTGTGATGTTTGCTGTGGGATTCAGCTTTCCGTTTGCACCGCCAACGTAGCCGTTTTCGATAATGGCAGCAACACCGTCCTTTGCCCAGTCCGCAACCTGATCCTTGTCAGCGAAGACATCAAGAACAGAGGTGTCAATCACACGTGCCCTTTCAAGACCGAAAACTCTTGAAAGAACAACAAAAGCCTCCTGACGGGTAATATAGTTGTTGGGGTTCAGCTTGTTGTCTGAGCCCGTGAAGGCTCCCATAGCAACAGCCTTTGACATTGAAGAATAGAACCAGTCCTCTGTTGTAACGTCTGTAAATGCCGAAATATCCGCATCAGCAGTTGCACCGCAGGCACGAACCATAATTGTTGCCATTTCGGCTCTTGTCATATTCTTTTCAGGAAAAACATAGTCTCCGCTGCCTGTGAGCAACCCGTTTTCAACAGCGTTCACAATAGCTGCTTTTGACCAGTGACCGTCTTCGGGCATATCAACAAAATCTGCCGCAAAGGCAACCGTTGACACCGACATAAGCATAACCAGAATTAAAGCAAGTATTTTTTTCATTTTAAAAAATTCCTTTCGTGAAAAATATTTGCACAGATGAAACTCCACCTGCTAACATACTTAAGAGCATTATACAACAAAACTATTATTTTTTCAATGGATATTTAAAAAAACTTTCATCTTTGACAATTCCTACAAAAAAAATGAACCTTGATGGTCATACCGACCATCAAGGCAGGATGTTAAAGCAAATTAATTCCGTTTTCACGACATTCCTCGACCATCTCTTCGGGCCAAACCGATGCGTGAACCTCACCGATGTGCGCCTTGTGAAGAATGAACATGCAAATTCTTGACTGACCGATTCCGCCACCGATTGTGTAAGGCAATCTGCCTGCAAGAAGGTCTCTGTGATAGGGCAGTCCTGCACGGTTTTCACAGTTTGCAGCCTTGAGCTGTCTTTTAAGAGATTCCTCCGAAACACGGATTCCCATACTGGAAACCTCAAAGGGAATATCCAGCAAATCGTCATAGAACAAAAGGTCGCCATTGAGCTCCCAGTCGTCATAGTCGGGGGCTCTGCCGTCGTGCTTCTCACCCGACTTCAGAATATCTCCTATCTGCATAAGGAACACCGCACCCTTTTCGCGGGTGATTGCGTGCTCTCTCTCCTTAGGAGTTTTGTCGGGATACATATCCTCAAGCTCCTGAGTTGTCAAAAAATAAACCTCTTCGGGAAGTCTTGGCTCAATCTGTGGGAACAGAGAGTTCACATATTTTTCGGTCATCTTGAACACATCAAAAATCTTTTTCACCGTGTGCTTGAGAGTAGCGGTTGTTCTGTCGTTTTTCGAGATAACCTTTTCCCAGTCCCACTGGTCAACATAAATCGAGTGAATGTTGTCGGTATCCTCATCACGGCGAATTGCGTTCATATCGGTATAAAGCCCCTCATCATCCGAAAAGCCGTATTCCTTCAGGGCGTTTCTCTTCCACTTTGCAAGTGAGTGAACAATCTGAAGGTTTCTTCCTGTTTCAAGCACGTCAAAAGAAACCGCACGTTCAACGCCGTTAAGGTCATCGTTGAGACCTGTTTCGGGGTCAACAAAAAGGGGTGCCGAAACACGGGTGAGCTTCAGCTCACGGGCGAGGTTTGTTTCAAAATAATCCTTTGTCGCCTTAATTGCAACCTGAGTATCAATAAGGTTAAGCAGCGACCTGTACCCATGGGGTTTTATTACTTCTGCCATTTCAAATCATAGCCTTTCTGTAACATTATCACTAAAAAAACATTTTAACATTATATTCAAAAAAATGCAATAGCAAACCAAAAAAATCTGTATTTAAAAAAGCATTTTTGAGCATAATAAGAATACAAAACGAAATCAGGAGGTGAAAACCATGACCAACAACGGCGTTAGCTGTAACGTAAAGGAATGTATGTATCATAAAGAAGAAACCAAGTGCAGCCTTGATGTAATTCAGGTTAGCCACGACAAAACAAGCCCTGACTCAATTGCAATCCCTCACTTCTGCAAGAGCTACGAAAAGAAATAAGTTCTCTGCAAATTTTTTCTTATAAAAAAGGAGGTGCATCCAAGCATCTCCTTTTCATTTTACCCGCCAATCAATCTCATAATATCATTCCAGGTAGCAAAAATCATCAATCCGAAAAGCAGGATAAGCCCCACAAAATGGATAACTCCCTCTTTTTCGGGAGGAATGGGCTTTCTGCGAATTGCCTCAACAATCACAAACAAAATTCTTCCTCCGTCAAGGGCAGGAATGGGCAAAAGATTCATAACCCCGATGTTTACCGAGATAAAGGCTCCCAAAAACAAAAGATTCAAAAATCCGAGCATTCCGCCCTGCTGTGCGGTTTCGTTCATCATTCCCACCACGCCGACGGGTCCTGAAATTTCGTTCACGCCCACCTGACCGCTAATCATCATTCCAAGGGATGCATAAACCAGCTTCCCCATCCATACAGTCTGAAAAACCGACTCCCGAAGTACATTAAAAACGTTTGGCTTTTCTGTTTTCAAGGTAATTCCCACCAGATACGCAGGTGTTCCGTCGGTATACTGTGCAGCATAGGGCAAAAAGGCTTCTGTGATTTTCACGCCCTCACGGACAAAGGTGATTTCACACTCTCCCCCTGCCGCCTTTTGCATAGCAAAATCAACATCTCTTTTTATGTTAATTTTTTCGCCGTTAAGCTTCAAAATTCGGTCTCCCGACTGCAAAATCCTTGATGCATCCGCTTCTTCAAGCACCGTATCAATCACCGTGGTTGCAATGCCGCCGCTTTGATTTGCATTAATTCCCACAAACAAGGTACAGATAACAAAGCCCAGAATTACGTTCATGGCAGCCCCTGCCGCCAGAATAATCAGCTTTGCATACCAGGGCTTTTTTGAAAAAGAGCCTTCGTCATCGCTTACCTCGTCCTCGCCCTCAAGGCTGCAAAAGCCCCCCACAGGGATTACACGAACCGAATACTTTGTCTCGCCCTTGCCCCAGGAAACAAGCTTGGGACCCATCCCTATGGCAAATTCGTGAACCTTAACTTTGAAAATTCTGGCAGTTATAAAATGTCCGAACTCGTGGACAAAAATTATTAATGAGAAAAACAGTATTGCAAATATTATGGTCCAAATCATCAAAAAACTCCTTAAAATGCCACCATCAAATCAGGTGCTCCAATCTTACACTTCTGTCAACCTCTATTATATCCTCTAAGGTTGGATTTAATTTATTTTCGTAGCTTTCCATAACCCTTTCAACGTGGTCAGCAATATCAAGAAAGCTAGTTTTATCCTTCAAAAACGCCGCAACCGCCACCTCGTTGGCAGCGTTCAGAACCGTGGGCATAATTCCGCCCAGCTCTCCTGCTTTTTTTGCAAGGGCAAGACACCTGAAGGTTTCCTCATCTGGCTCAAAAAACGTCATTTTGCCCAAATCCGCAAAGGACACCGAGCTGTCAGGCGATGGCAGTCTTTCGGGATAGGTGAAGGCATATTGGATAGGATGCTTCATTGATGGCACCGACATCTGGGCAATAATGCTCCTGTCACAGAACTCCACCATTGAATGAATAATGCTCTCCCTGTGAACCACAACCTGAATATCCTCAAAGCCCACGTCAAAAAGCCACTTTGCTTCAATTATCTCAAGTCCTTTGTTCATAAGGGTTGCACTGTCAATTGTAATTTTTGCACCCATTGCCCAGTTGGGATGCTTCAGCGCCTGTTCTTTTTTTATTCCTGCCAATTCCTCACGGGTTTTGCCAAAGAAGGGCCCCCCTGATGCGGTCAGCAGAATTTTCTTTACTTCACTACGTCCTCCGCCCTGCATTGACTGAAAGATTGCCGAATGCTCGCTGTCAACAGGCAAAAGCTTCACTCCGTGTCTTTCAACTGCGTCTGTAAAGAGTGCCCCTGCCGTCACAAGAGTTTCTTTGTTGGCAAGAGCAATGTTCTTTCCGCTTTCAATAGCCTTCATTGTGGGAACAAGCCCTGCAAAGCCCACAATGGCAGAAAGCACCATTTCAGCATTCTCTGCCGTTGCCGCAGCACAAAGCCCCTCTTCGCCACAAAGAACTCTGGAAGTCGTATCCGCCAGACGAATTTTAAGGTCGCCGTACTTTTTTTCATTCGCCGTAACAACAATTCGGGGGCGGTATCTTCGAGCCTGAGCCTCAAGGAGCTCCGTGTTAGAATTCCCCGTAATTGCAGAAACGGTAATATCCTTTATTCCCCTCAGGTCATCAACAACCTGAAGAGCCTGTGTTCCGATTGAGCCCGTTGAGCCTAATATTGATATATTCATAAGAACCCGAAACCTTTCCGATTATTTAAAAATTCCAATGTTCACAAGATATAGATACACCACAGGGGCAATCATAATCACGCTGTCAAGTCTGTCTAAGATTCCGCCGTGACCGGGAAACAGGTTTCCGTAATCCTTGATTCCGTATCTGCGCTTGATGATTGACGCCGAAAGGTCGCCAATCTGTGAAATTACAGCACACAAAGCTCCCAAAATGCCAAGACTCACATAATTCACATTCAGGCTCCAAGCCTTTTCCATAAGCAATCCGAACAAAAGACAAGCTGCGATGCAGCCCAAAATTCCGCCCACAGAGCCTTCGATTGTCTTTTTGGGGCTGATTTTGGGGCAAAGCTTGTGCCTTCCCAAAAAAACTCCTGCAAAATATGCACAAGTATCTGTAAGAAACGCGCCAACAAAGGGCAGCCACAAAAGAATTCTTCCGTTATCAAGCTCTCTGATATAAAGAAGATTTGTCAAAAAGTAAGGGATATAAATTGCACCAAAAATCACCATTGCAGCGTCATTCACCGAAACAGTTCTGTGCTGTACCAGCATAATCACAAAAAGTGCGAACATAAACACATAAAAAAGCGGCATATAAAGCTCGGGGCTCACATAGCTTCTCAAAAGAGGAATCGCCAGCGCCGCAGCATATCCCACCGCACACAGACATTTTTTGTCCTTTAGCCCTGTTGCCTTAAAGAATTCATATAATCCTATCACAGAAACCGTCATAACAGCCACCGACAAAACCGTGCTGTTTGACATAAGCACCAATACCAAAAGGGGAATCAGAATAATCCCCGTTATAATTCTCGTTTTCATTTGTATTCCTCCACATTGAAAAATAGGCGGATATAAAAATCCGCCTAAAGCTTACACTTTTCCAAATCTGCGATTGCGCTTCTGATAATCCAGAATTGCCTGCTCCATATCCCTTTCAGAGAAGTCGGGCCAGTTGATGTTGCTGAACCAGAACTCCGCATAAGCCGCCTGCCACAAAAGAAAGTTCGAAAGTCTGTATTCGCCGCTGGGACGAATAATCAGGTCAACCTCGGGCACATCACGGGTATACATAAGCTCCGACAAATCCTGCTCCGAAACATCCCTCAGCGTGCGCTTGCCCATAGCAATCTTTTCTGCCAGAGCCTTTGCAGCCTCGGTTATCTCGGCTCTTCCGCCATAGTTCAGTGCCACATTAAGAACCAATCCCGTATGCTTTGAGGTATATTCCTCCGCGTGGTCAATAGCACCGTTAATCTTTTCCGAAAGTGCACTGCGGTCACCGATTACCTTGAGAATAACGTTTGTACCTCCAAACTGCTCTTCCACCTGCTGAAGGTAGTTGTAGAGCAGCTCCATAAGGGCATCAACCTCCGCCTTGGGGCGGTTCCAGTTCTCGGTTGAAAAGGCATATGCGGTCACGCACTTCACGCCGATTTTGTTGCAGTAAACAACAATCTTTTTGAGAGTTTCCGCTCCGGCACGGTGACCTGCGCTTCGGGGCAGTCCCTTTGACCTTGCCCAGCGCCCGTTGCCGTCCATAATAATGCCGATATGCTGCGGAATGTTATTGGGGTCAAGAGCTTGTTTTTTCTTTTTCCTGAAAAACATACACGCCTTTACCTCTTAAACCTCTAAAATTTCTTTTTCCTTAGCCGAAACAATCGAATCAATCTGAGCCACAAACTTGTCTGTGAGCTTCTGAATCTGTGTTTCAAGATTCTTCAAATCGTCCTCGGTGATTTCTCCGTCCTTCTTCTGCTTCTTAAAGCCTTCAAGAGCGTCACGGCGCACATTGCGCACAGCAACCTTGCATTCCTCGCCGCGCTTTGAAATTCCTTTAACAAGCTCCTTTCTTCTTTCCTCTGTGAGGGGAGGGAAGTTAAGACGGATTGTTTTGCCATCGTTGTTGGGATTAATTCCGATGTCAGATTTGAGAATTGCCTTCTCGATGTCACCTAAGATTGATGAATCCCAGGGCTGAATTGTAATGGTTCTGGGCTCGGGAACAGCGACAGTACCCACCTGCTGAATGGGAGTGGGAACGCCGTAGTATTCAACCGTCACCTTATCTAAGATTGCAGGGTTTGCACGTCCTGCTCTGATTGCCGCCAGGTCTGACTGAAGAACAGCAATCGCTTTTTCCATTTTGCTTTCTGCATTTTTCATAAATATCTTTTCCTTTCAGATATGGTTTATCTCACCCGGAGATTATTTTACAATTGTACCGATTTTTTCACCCTGAACGGCTCTCTTGATGTTTTCGGGGTCGTTAAGACCGAACACCAGAATAGGAATGTTGTTATCCATACAAAGCGAGGTTGCCGTTGAGTCCATAACGCCGAGACCGCGGTTAAGGACATCAATATGGCTGAGCTCATCAAACTTAACCGCATTGGGATTGAGATTGGGGTCGCTGTCATAAACCGCATCAACCTTCTTTGCAAGAAGAATTATTTCTGCATCAATTTCAGCAGCTCTCAGTGCCGCAGTCGTATCTGTGGAGAAGAAGGGGTTTCCTGTTCCGCAGGCAAAAATAACAACTCTGCCCTTTTCAAGATGTCTCATAGCCTTAAGTCTTATGTAAGGCTCTGCAATCTGACGCATTTCAATTGCTGTCTGAACACGTGCCGCAACGCCCTGCTGTTCAAGAGCGTCGAGAAGTGCCAGAGAATTAATAACCGTTGCCAGCATTCCCATATGGTCTGCACGGCTTCTGTCCATACCCTCACCGGTTCTGCCTCTCCAGAAGTTTCCGCCGCCCACAACAATGGCGATTTCGCAGCCCATCTCTGAGCATTCCTTTATTTTTCCTGCAATGCTTGTAACCGTTGCCCCGTCAAGGCCAAAGCCCTTTTCGCCTGCCAACGCTTCACCGCTGATTTTCAACATTACTCTTTTGTACTTCACAGCCATAAAAATTCCTCCGGGTATATATTTTTTAACTCAAA
>JAZOCL010000010.1:0-9711 GCA_045596485.1 Clostridia bacterium | reverse complement strand
TTCTTTCATATTTCAAATCTTTTCACGCATAGCGGCAAGAACCTTCTTTTCAATTCTCGACACCTGAACCTGAGATATTCCCAGCATCTGTGCAATCTGACTTTGAGTTTTCTGTTTGAAATACCTGAGTATAATTATTTTTTTCTCCCTTTCGCCAAGAGTTTCAAGAAGCTCTCTCACGAGCATTCTGTCAACAATTTCTCCCTCGTGGTCGGTGCGGCTCTCAAGTCTGTCAATCAGGGCTTTACCTTCTTTCCCCTCCTCCTGAGGTGTTGCATACAAGGATTCAGGCTTCATTCCTGCATCCAACGCCAGTGCCAGCTCCTCGGGGGATACTCCCAGCCTTTCGGATATTTCTTTCACGGTGGGCTCACGGTCACTTTCCTTTCGCATAAGCTCCTGAAGGCTCATTGCTTTCATTGCAAGCTCCTTGAGGCTGCGGCTCACCTTAATTATTCCGTCATCACGGATAAATCTTTTGATTTCACCCATAATCATAGGCACGGCATAGGTAGAAAACTTTACATTAAAGCACAGGTCAAACTTCTGAATTGCCTTGATTAAACCAATACAGCCTATCTGAAACAGGTCTTCCACCTCGTGACCCCGATTTGAGAACCTCTTGACAACGCTTCGCACAAGACCTACATTTTCTTCAACAATTGCATTCTGTGCCGACAAATCGCCCTTTTTTGCTTTTTCAAGCAGTTCAGTCAAATTTTCATTATAGTTTTTGATCTGCACTCCGTGTCAACCCCTTATGCGCTTCTTCATTGTCACAACAGTACCCTCACCGGGCTCTGACTTCACGCACAGCTCGTCCATAAAGGTCTGCATAACGGTGAACCCCATACCGCTCCTTTCACCCTCTGGCTTTGAGGTAAAAAGAGGCTGCATAGCTTGTCCAACATCCTCAATTCCCACTCCAAAGTCGGTAACCTCAATCTCAAATATGCCGTCAATTATTCTGCACATAATCTTCACAATGCCCTTCATATTGGCATAGCCGTGAACTATTGAATTGGTAACCGCCTCCGATACCGCTGTTTTTATGTCACCAAGCTCCTCAACACTTAAATCAAGCTGAACCGAAAATGCCGAAACTGCCGCACGGACAAAGGATTCGTTGCAGCTTTTTGCAGGAACCTCAAGCTTCATATAATTTTCCATATGTATTTTCACTCCTTTATTCTTCATAAAATGGTATTTTTAATGGCTGCAATCCAGGATTTTTTTTAAGCCTGAAATTTCAAGAATTTTGTCCACCTGAGGCTTAACCCGAATTATCATCATCTTGCCGCCACGGGCTGAAATCTGCTTATAACGCCCCACAATCACACCGATTCCCGAGCTGTCCATAAAGGTCACGCCGTCAAAATCAAGCACGATGTTCTGAGTGCTGTGCAGCGCAATCTCACGGTCAAGAGCCTCACGCAGAGTCGGTGCCGTATGATGGTCAATCTCTCCCTTTAGCTTTGCTACCAAAGTTGTTCCGATGCTTTCAATATTGATTTCCATTTGTTTACCTCCTTTATATAAATATACATTATTTTCCAATTCTTGTCTTCTGTAATTGTATTGTATTTTCCTTCTGTTTTCTGCTTAACCGTGTTTCAAAAAAGCAAAAAAAAATACAGCCGACAGCAGTTGTCGACTGTATTTGATGTTTTTTGATAAAAGGTGTGGTTTTATTGCAAATGCTAACTGCCCATTTTAGCCAGAGATTCAAGAACCTTTTCGAGCATAGCTTTATACTTTTCGCCCTTCTGACGTTCTTCTTCAACAACGCTGGCCGGTGCCTTGTCGGTGAAGCCCTTGTTGGAGAGCTTACCTTCAACACGCTTGATTTCGCCCTCAAGCTTTGTCTTTTCTTTGGTGAGACGTTCAATTTCTTTTTCCTTGTCAACCAGCTCGTCAAGGGGCAGGAGAATTTCTGCTTTGGGGTTAACAACCGAAACAACGTTTTCAGGAATACCCGTCTTGTCGGCACGGATGTCAACCTCTGATGCGCTTGCCAGCTTTTCAAGAAAGGCTGTTGCCTGCTTGAATAAATCCGCCGCTTCGGTCACAACAAAGAGCTTAACCTTCTTTGAGGGTGGAACGTTCATTTCGTTCTTCACGTTTCTCACGCCCTTGATTGCTTCCATAATTACTGTCATATCCTGCTCAGCAGCAGTATTAACCAACGCCTCGTTGTACCTTGGCCATTCTGAAATCATGATGCTTTCGCCGTCGTGGGGAAGCGCCTGCCAGATTTCTTCTGTGATAAATGGCATAAAGGGGTGGAGAAGCTTCAGGGTATTTGAAAGCACGTAGGTAAGAACCTTCTGTGCGGTCTCGTTGCTGTCGCCTGTTTCCTGAAATCTGGGCTTTACAAGCTCAATGTACCAGTCACAGAATTCATCCCAGATAAAGTCATAGAGTTTCTGAACAGCAATACCAAGCTCATATTTGTCAAGGTTTTCTGTAACCTCACGAACAAGCTCATTATACTTGTGAAGAATCCACTTATCTTCAATATGAAGCTTTGAGAGGTCGGGAAGCTCGTTCTTGTCAATCGAAAGATTCATCATCACAAAACGTGATGCATTCCAAATCTTGTTTGCAAAGTTGCGGCTTGCCTCAACTCTTTCCATATAAAATCTCATATCGTTGCCGGGCGAGTTACCTGTTGCAAGAGTGAATCGAAGTGCATCTGCACCGTACTGCTCAACAATTTCAAGGGGGTCAATGCCGTTGCCCAGAGACTTTGACATTTTTCTGCCCTGGCTGTCACGAACAAGACCATGAATATAAACGTGCTTGAAGGGCTCCTTGTTCATATGCTCAAGACCCGAGAAAATCATTCGTGCAACCCAGAAGAAGATAATGTCATAGCCTGTAACCAGAACAGATGTGGGATAGAAGTAATCCAAATCCTCTGTCTTTTCAGGCCAGCCCAGAGTTGAGAAGGGCCAGAGAGCCGAGCTGAACCAGGTGTCAAGAACATCGTCTTCCTGTTTTACCTTGCCGCCGCACTTTGGACAAGTGTCAATATCGGTTTTTGAAACGGTCATTTCGCCACAATCCTGACAGTAGAAGGCAGGAATACGGTGTCCCCACCAAAGCTGACGTGAGATACACCAGTCATGAACGTTTTCCATCCAGTTCATATATGTTTTTGAGAATCTTTCGGGGATAAATGAAACATCGCCCTTCTTCACAACCTCAACTGCAGGCTCTGCAAGAGGTCCCATCTTTACAAACCACTGATTTGAGGTGATGGGTTCAACTGTTGTTCCGCAGCGATAGCACTGACCCACGTTGTGGCTGTGTTCCTCAATCTTCACAAGAAGACCAAGAGCATCAAGGTCTTCAATCATTGCCTTGCGCGCTTCATAGCGGTCCATACCCTGATATTTGCCGCCGTATGCGTTTATGGTGGCGTCATCATTAAGTACCTTAATCTGTTCAAGATTATGTCTCTGTCCAACTTCAAAGTCGTTGGGGTCGTGAGCAGGCGTAATCTTCACGCAGCCTGTTCCGAATTCCTTGTCAACATATTCATCGGCAATAACAGGAATTTCTCTGCCAACAAGGGGGAGAATAAGTGTTTTGCCAACCAAATCCGTATATCTTTCATCCTCAGGATTAACCGCAACGGCAGTATCCCCAAGAAGAGTTTCGGGACGTGTTGTTGCAATGATTACAAACCGCTCGCTATCCTTCACAGTATACTTGATGTGCCAGAAGCTGCCTGCCTGTTCAGCATATTCAACCTCAGCGTCAGAAAGTGCTGTTGTACAGCAGGGACACCAGTTGATAATGCGGTTGCCACGGTAAATGAGACCCTTGTTGTAAAGATTAACAAACACCTCACGTACAGCCTTTGAGCAGCCCTCGTCCATAGTGAAGCGTTCACGCTCCCAGTCACATGAGCAGCCAAGCTTCTTTATTTGATTAATAATGCGGTTTCCAAACTTTTCCTTCCAGTCCCAAACCAGCTTGAGAAATTCCTCTCTGCCAAGGTCGTGTCGTGTGAGGCCCTTTTCCTTGCGGAGATTTTCTTCAACCTTTATCTGGGTTGCAATACCTGCATGGTCTGTTCCGGGAAGCCACAAAGCGGCATAGCCCTGCATTCTCTTTGTTCTGATGATAATATCCTGAAAGGTTTCATCAAGAGCATGTCCCATATGAAGCTGACCTGTTACATTGGGGGGCGGAATTACAATCGTAAAGGGCTCCTTGTTCTTGTCCACCTTTGTGTGGAAGTAGCCTTTTTTAACCCAATTTGAATATATACGCTCCTCAACCGCCTTGGGGTCGTATACCTTTGACAATTCTTCTGCCATTTTTAACACTCCAATCTATGTTTTATCCGTTGATTACATTGTAACCTTCAGGAATACCTTTTTACCTTTTTTGATAACAATCTTGCCGTCATTGAAGATTGATTTTTCAACAATATAATTTGAGTCTGTAACCTTGTTGCCGTCGATGCTGACGCCGCCCTGCTGAACAAGTCTGCGCGCCTCGCCCTTTGAGGGAGCAAGTCCGCTCTTAACAAGCAGGTCAAGAATGTTAATTCCATTTGCCGCATCTGCAGCCTCAAGCACATATGTGGGCATATTTGAGTCGTCGGTGCCTGCGCCAAACACCGCCTTTGCCGCATCGTCTGCTTTCTTTGCTTCCTCCTCGCCGTGTACCATCTTTGTAACTTCATATGCTAAGCGGCACTTAACAGCATTAAGCTCCTGACCCTCGAGCTTTTCATATTCTGCGATTTCTTCCATAGGAACAAATGTAACCAGCTTGAGCAGGCGGATAACATCCTTGTCATCAACGTTTCTCCAATACTGATAGAAGTCATAGGGTGTAACCTTTTCGGGGTCAAGCCAAAGAGCACCCTTTTCGGTCTTGCCCATCTTCTTGCCCTCTGATGTGGTGAGAAGAGTGAAGGTCATCCCGTAAGCATCCTTGCCGTCCTTGCGGCGGATGAGCTCAATGCCGCCGATTATATTTGACCACTGGTCATCACCGCCGAATTCCATTATACAGCCATAATCCTTGTGCAGCTTGTAAAAGTCATAGCCCTGCATAAGCATATAGTTGAATTCAAGGAAGGAAAGACCTCTTTCCATTCTCGCCTTGAAGCACTCGGCAGACAACATTCTGTTTACCGAAAAGTGAACACCCACCTCACGGAGAAAGTCAACATAGTTAAGGTCAAGCAGCCAGTCGGCATTATTCACCATTATCGCTTTGCCATCTGAAAAGTCAATAAACTTTGACATCTGCTCTTTAAAACGGTCGGCGTTATACTGAATTGTTTCCTTTGTAATCATAGGACGCATATCGGTTTTGCCCGTGGGGTCACCAACCATTGTTGTACCGCCGCCAAGCAGAATGATTGGTCTGTGACCTGCGTTCTGCATATGCTTCATTACAACAAGCTGCATAAAGTGACCAATGTGAAGGCTGTCTGCCGTGGGGTCAAAGCCAATATAAAAGGTTATCTTTTCTTCTGCAAGAAGCTTCTTGATTTCCTCCTCGTGTGTCATCTGGGCAATCAAGCCGCGCTCCTTCAGTACGTCAAAAACATTTTTCATTATTGTTTATCCTTTCTCTTCTGTTTTCATTGGATTATTGCTTATATCCTTTATTATAGACATCAGCGAGTCCACTGTATCACGATTCACGGCAAACTCGGCTTTTCCATTTATAAAAGCCGCATATTCCTTGCTACCCGAAGGCACAAGGCTTATGCTTTGAGCAGGAGTTCCGTTGTCATAATAAACCGTCACCGAAATATCATTAGTGTTTTCGGGAGCTTTTGCTATCTCGCTGAGAATTTCAAGGCTTCCCAGAGCCTGAACTGCCGAATTGAATGCCGCCTGACTTGCCGCATTGCCATTGACATAGAATCTGCCGTTTGTACTGTTTCTGCCCGAAGCCGTTATGTCAAAGCTCTCGTCGGCACAACTTACGGTTATTCGATATATGTTTTCAACATCAGACTTGAGAATTCCTGACTCCAATATATAAAAGGGCTCTGTATGCAAAAACTCAAGCTGCGATGAATCTATAACAAAAACTCCGTCCTTGCCTTTTTTCACCGCATGAATCTTTCCGCCCTCGTTTGTGCCCAGATAAAGAGTTTCATCAAGATTTCCCCATTTGAAGCTCAGCACCGCACGGGATTCCTCGTCCAGCCCGTAATCCTCAAGATTTTCAGGAAAGTCATCCACATAGCTTGCTGCGGCAATCGAGGGAATCCGCACAAGAATCTGCTGTTCAAACTTTTCGTCATCAACATCCTTGCGATAAGGCTCTTCCATCACATAGCGGTTTGCTTTTGTGTTCAAAATCTCTGCCGCACTTTTTGTTCTGACAACGGTTTTGGTTTTGTCATAGTCAGTAAAGCTGTAATAGGTCAGAACCTCGTCGGTTTTCATCAGTTCTTCAAAAACCAGCGAAACCCTCAGCTTGTCAAGACTTGCCATAAGGATGTCACGGGTTGACTTGCGAACCGAATAAATGTCATTGTCATCACCGACTCGCAGAGCGCAGCTTTCGCCCTTTATTCCCACAAACTTCAGACTGACCACGGTGCCGTCCGAAAGGGTCAGCTCCAAGGACTGAACCTCAATTACCTCAAATTCTTTCAGGGTTTTCTTTTTCAGAATTCCCTGAGAGGTAATTCTTGACGCACCGTTTATCACATCCTGAACCAGCTTTTGGTCCAGAACCGCAACATCATTGCCTTCAACCTTCCATTCTTCCTCATCCTTGACAAGTGTGTATTTTTCGCTGCCGTTGGTCACGCTGTATTTCACAATTTCCGACGGCAGACAGCTGAACACTTCAATGTTCTGAGGTTTTTTGCTGTTCTGATAATTCATATAGCCATATATTCCAAAGCTTACAACAACAAGCAGCAGCAAAGCTATTACCGAAATCATTACTACTGTCTGTTTTTTCATGACATCGCCTCCTGACTTTTTGGCTGTATTTCAAATATCTACCTTATTTTTCTTCTTCGATGTCTGTTTTTATGCTGAGTTCCCTGAGCTGAACTTCGTCAACAACATCGGGTGAGTTTGACATAAGCTCAGATGCATTCTGAACCTTGGGGAATGCAACAACATCACGAAGACTGTCGGCTCCGCACATAATCATTGCAATTCTGTCAAGTCCGATACCCATTCCGCCGTGGGGAGCAGCGCCGTACTTATACGCTTCAACAAGGAAGCCGAACTTTGCTGCAATTTCTTCTTCAGAAAGTCCCAGTGCCTTGAACATCTTCTGCTGAAGCTCATAGTCGTTGATACGGATTGAACCGCTGGAGAGCTCTGTTCCGTTGAGCACCAGGTCATATGCCTTTGCCGTAACCTTTTCGGGGGCACTTTCAAGATACTGAATGCAGTCGTCCTGAGGCATTGTGAAGGGGTGGTGCATTGCAACATAGGTTTTTGATTCTTCGTCATATTCAAAGAAGGGGAATTCTGTTACCCAGAGGAAGTTGAAGCCTTCATTGATAATATCAAGCTGCTTTGCAACCTTGAGACGGAGAGCACCAAGGGTAGAAAGTGTTGTGCTGTTTTTGTCTGCAACAATGAACACAACATCGCCCTTCTCGGCTCCGCATCTTTCAATTATGGCATTCAGCTCGTCTTCGGTCATAAACTTTGCAAAGGAGCAGTTCGGTGCATCTTCAACCCATCTGATGTATGCAAGACCCTTTGCGCCTATGCCGCGAACATATTCGGTGAGCTTGTCAATTTCTTTTCGTGTGAGCGTTGATGCTGCGTTCTTTGCGCAGATTGCACGAACAGAGCCACCGCCTTCGATTGCCGAGGTAAACACGCCAAAGCCGCAAGCCTTTACCAAGTCAGAAAGGTCTGTGATCTCCATTTCGAAGCGTGTGTCGGGCTTATCCGAGCCATAGCGCTCCATTGCCTCTTTGTAGGTCAGTCTGGGCAGAGGTGTTGGAATATCCACATTAAGAACATCCTTGAAAAGTCTCTTCACAAAGCCTTCTCCCATTTCCAGAATATCCTCAACATCAACAAAGGACATTTCAAGGTCAATCTGGGTAAATTCGGGCTGACGGTCTGCACGGAGATCCTCGTCACGGAAGCAACGGGCAAGCTGGATGTATCTGTCAAAGCCCGAAATCATCAGGAGCTGCTTGTAAATCTGAGGTGACTGCGGAAGCGCATAAAACTTTCCTTTGTGAATACGTGAAGGAAAGATATAGTCTCTTGCACCCTCAGGAGTTGACTTTATCATCATTGGTGTTTCAATTTCAATAAAGCCGTTTTCTTCAAAATAGTCTCTTGCACTCTTTGCAATCTTGCTTCTTGTGATTATGTTATCCTGAAGTGGTCTTCTTCTCAAGTCCAGATAACGGTATTTGAGGCGAAGCTCCTCGTTTACGTTTGTTTTGTCCGTAATCTCAAATGGAGGTGTCTGAGCCTTTGCAAGAATTCTCAAATCATCAACAAATATTTCTATGTTCCCTGTTTTTATTGCATCATTCTTGCTTTCTCTTTCTCTAACAACACCCTTTGCCATCAGAACATACTCGCTGTGACAGGATGCCGCCTTTTCAAAAACCTCTTTGTCGGTGGTTTCGTCAAAAGCAAGCTGAACAATACCAGTTCTGTCTCTCAGGTCAATAAAAATCAAAGTTCCCATATCACGGATTTTCTGAACATATCCGCCGACCACGACAGTTTTGCCGACGCCCTCGGTTTCTCCGCAATAATTGGTTCTTTTTAAGCCTTTCATTGTGTCCATATCTTTTTCTCCTATCCTTTAATTTTTGCAATCAGTGACTCTGCCGAAAGCTCTGTGTCCATAGTCTCACCGCTTGTCATATTCTTAAGACTTCCTTTGTTTTCGGCAATCTCGTTGTCCCCTATAACAATGCTGAACCTTGCTGAAAGCTTGTCTGCATACTTCATTTGTGCCTTCAGGCTTCTGCCGCACAAATCCTGCTGAGCGTGAACGCCCTTTTGTCTCAGCTCATAAATCAGCTTTTGTGCCAATTTGTCGGCATCGTCTCCCATTGCCGCAACAAACAAATCGGGGGTTTCTTCCATTATGACACCCTCGCCCTGCTGAGCCTTGAGTACCAGAATGAGTCTTTCAAGACCTGCCGCAAAGCCAATACCGTCGGCAGGCTTGCCGCCAAGCTGTTCAATGAGTCCGCTGTAACGTCCGCCTCCGCAGACAGTTGACTGTGCACCAAGACAATCCGAAACGAATTCAAAAACCGTTTTGGTGTAATAGTCAAGACCTCTCACAATGTCAGGGTTCACCGTGTAGCTGATTCCCATATTATCAAGTCTCTCTTTTGTTTCTTCAAAATGGTCGTGACATTCTTCGCAAAGATGGTCAACCATTTTGGGAGCTTTTGCTGCAATATTGCTGCAAATTTCAGACTTGCAATCAATAATTCGCATAGGATTTTTCTCCAGTCTTTCAAGACAGGTGGGGCAAAGCTGCTCTTTGTAATCCTCAAAGTAAGCCTTCAGCTTTGCGTTGTAATCTTTTTTACACACAGGGCAGCCTATGCTGTTGAGCTGCAGGCTAATTCCCTTGAGACCCAGCTTTTCAAGAAACATACTTGCAAGGGAAATAACCTCTGCATCTGTTGAAGGTGAGCCTGCTCCGAAGCATTCAATTCCAAACTGATGAAACTCACGAAGTCTTCCTGACTGGGGC
>JAZOCL010000009.1:0-12704 GCA_045596485.1 Clostridia bacterium | reverse complement strand
CCCTTCCCCTGTGCATTGCGCTTATGTGGACATCAAAAAAGGCTCTCCCCCGAATCATATACGCAGGCTTCTCCCTGATTTTGGGTCTTGCCCTGATTCTCACCTTCTCACGCCGCTGCTGGCTTGGAATTATGGCTGCAGCGGCAGTATTCATCACCTTTGCCGCAGGAAAGCTCTGGGGTCTGGCGCTCATTGCCCTGCCCATTGTTCCCTTTATTATTCCCGAAAGCATCCTCAACCGCTTCACAAGCATTGGCGATATGTCCGACTCATCAACCTCCTACCGTGTTTCAATCTGGATGGGAACTCTTCTGATGCTCAAGGACTTCTGGCTGTCAGGAATCGGTCTGGGTAGCGAAGCCTTCACTCAGGTCTATCCCTTCTATTCCTACAACCTGGTGGTGGCACAGCACCCCCATAATCTGTTTTTACACATCATCACCGAGTCAGGAATTATCGGACTTCTTGCATTTTTATTTCTTATGCTCCTTTTCTTCAAGAAAATGGCGACAGGAGTTCAATGTTTCGGCAAGGGCAACAAATTCTCGGTTACTCTTATTGCAATTTCGTCAGCTGTCACGGGCTTTCTGCTTCAGGGAGTGTTTGACAACTGCTTCTACAACTACAGAGTGTTTATGATTTTCTGGGCTGTTCTGGCAATCGGAATCGCCGCTCTGAACATAACAAAAGCCGAACACACCGAAAGAGAGGAAAAAAACAATGCTTAACGTCCTTCAGGTGTGTTCCGACACCAACATCGGCGGCGCAGGAAAGTGCATTCTCACCTATCTGCGGCACTGCAACAAAAAAGCCTTCAACGTGGCGGTGGTTCTCCCCACAAACAGCCTTCTGAAGCCAAAGGTGGAGTCTCTGGGCTTCAGGGTAATCGAAATTCCGGCAATGGCCGACAAATCCCTTGACCCCTCTGCCATAAACAAGCTTCTGGCAGTTTTCAGGGAATTCAAGCCCCACATTGTTCACACCCACGCAAGTATGTCTGCCCGCATTGCGGCACGGCTCTGCGGTGCAAAAATAGTCTACACCCGTCACACGGTATATCCTCCCTCGCCAAGGCTTACCAAGGGCTTGGGAAAGGTCATCAGTGCTCTTTCAAACAACCTGACCGCCGACAAAATAATTGCCGTGGCTGAAGCCGCAAAGGACAATCTCACCGCAATCGGCGTGTCTGAGAAAAAAATCGAAGTAATCCTCAACGGTGTGGAGCCTATGACTCCCGTTTCGTCCTCAGAGCTTGAAGAGCTTAAAAATGAATACGGCATCCCCGACGGCACAAAAAGCTGCGCAATCATAGCACGTCTTGACGAAATCAAGGGGCATCGCTACTTTATCGAAGCCGCAGCAAGGCTTAAAGCAAAGGGCATAGCCGCAAGGTTCTTCATCGCAGGCACAGGTGCTATGGAAGACCCCATCCGAAAACAAATTGCTGCGCTGAATCTTGAGGATACAGTAATAATGCTTGGCTTTCTCGACAACGTGGAGCCCCTGCTGAACCTGATTGACGTTCAATGCAACTGCTCCACAACCGAAGCCACCAGTCTCTCCCTATTAGAGGGAATGAGCCTTTCAAAGCCTGCCGTGGTATCAGCTGCAGGCGGCAATCCGGGCATTATAGCAGACGGCAAAAACGGCTTCGTTGTTCCCGTGGGCGACCCCGAAAAGCTTGCCGAGAAACTGATTCGGCTTTTCACGGACAATGAGCTTTATGCCGAAATGTCAAGAGTCAGCAAAGAAATATTCAATCAAAAATTTACCGCACAGAAATATGCGGAAAGCATTGAAAACATATATTTTAACCTTGGAGGTAAACAAAATGGATAAACCAAAATTCAATCTTATGGACGGATTTCTCATTGCATTTATAGCTCTGATTATTGCTGCAGCAGCATTTCTGCTTCTTGCGCCCAAGAGCGGCGGCTCCGGCACAGCTCAAACCGTAACGGCACAATATCAGCTTGAGCTTGCAAAATACGAAAAGGTCGTTGCCGAGGAATTTCAAAAAGCCGCCGAAAACGGCGAAACTCTTATGGTGGGCGAGAAAGAACGCTTCGAAGCAAAAATTGTGAATGTAGAGGTCACTCCCGCAAAACGCCTTATCACCGACAGCACAAGAGGCAAGGCAGTTATTGCTGAAGACCCCCTCTATGATGACATAATCCTCACTCTTGAATCTCAGGTAACCGAAACCGACTCCGAAATTCTTGCAGGCAGCACCCCCCTCAAGGTTGGCGGAACCGCAGCAGTAAAGGGCAAAACAGCCGCAGGCTTTGGCTACATAGTGAGCCTCAGTCTCAGATAACAAAGGAGCGTGAAGTAAATGATAATAAACAAAGAAGGTAAGCTTTTCGGCAAAATAAGCATCATTGATATAATTGTTATTCTGGCAATAGCAGTTCTGGCTTTCGGGCTTTATATGCGCTTTACAAACAGCGAAAGCACAAAGGTCTCAACCGAAAAACAGCAAATAGAATATACCGTTCTCATAAAGGGTGTCCGTATGGGCACAGTCGAGGCTCTCAGTCAGCTCGGTCCCATCACAAATTCCACAACCAAAGAATACGCAGGCGAAATTGTTGATGTGACCTACAAAGAAGCTCTCGAAACCCGTGAGCTTGCCAACGGTACGGTCACAGAAACCCTGCTCCCCGAGCGTTATACCGTAACAGCAAAAATTCAGGTTGACGGCAGCGCAGGAAATTCAGGATACTACACCTCAACAAACCAGTCAATCAACATTGGCTCGACCCTCTATTTCACTTCAAAATTTGCCAACACATCAGGCACAATTATAGGTGTAAGTGAAGTAAAATAATAAATTGTTTCTGAAAAAGAGATGACTCAAAATGTTCAAACGCTTTTCAAAGTATTATAGACCCTATGTTGGAATAATCCTTCTTGACCTGTTGTGTGCAGCGCTCACAACGGTATGCGAGCTGGTTTTTCCGCTTATAATAAGGCACATAACCACTATGGCAACAGACCCCAATCAAGTCTTTTTGTTCTCCACGGTTCTGAAGCTTGGGGCTCTTTATCTGCTCCTTCGTCTCATTGACACGGGAGCAAACTATTATATGGCAAACACAGGTCACGTTATGGGAGCAAGGCTGGAGACCGATATGCGCCGTGACCTTTTTGACCACCTTCAAAAGCTTTCATTCAAGTATTTTGACAATACAAAAATCGGTCAGCTTATGTCCAGAATGACCTCTGACCTTTTTGATGTAACCGAATTTTCACACCATTGCCCCGAAGAATTTTTCATCGCCTTTATCAAGATTGTGGGCGCATTTATAATTTTGGGCAACATCAATCTTCTTCTGACGGCATTAATCTTCCTTCTTCTGCCCCTGATGCTGATTTCGGTATTTATCTTCCGCAGAAATATGAAGGACGCCTTCAAGGAACAGCGTCAGCAGGTGGGCGAGCTCAATGCCGACCTTGAGGACAGTCTCCTTGGTGTTCGTGTGGTGAAAAGCTTTGCAAACGAGGACATAGAGCGCGAAAAGTTTGCCGAGGGCAACCGCCGCTTCTTCAAAGCAAAAAAGAACGCCTACAAATATATGGCGCTCTTCCAGTCGGGAACAAGATTTTTTGACGGGGTAATGTATATCGCAATCATCGTCCTTGGCTCATATTTTATGCTTAATGGGCACATCACAGCACCCGACTTCGTGACATATCTTCTTTACATCCAGACACTCATCACCTCAATCAGACGCATTGTGGAATTCACCGAGCAGTTCCAACGCGGAATAACAGGCATAGAAAGATTTCAGGAAATTATGGATGAGCCCGTTGACATTGAGGATGCTCCCGATGCAGTGGAGCTCAAAAACGTATCAGGTCACGTTGTGTTTGAGGGCGTAAACTTCAGATATTCTGACTCTGCCGAAAACGTTCTTGAGGCAATGAACCTTGAGATAAAGCCTGGCGAAAATGTGGCAATTGTGGGTCCCTCAGGCGGCGGCAAAACCACAATGTGTAACCTTATTCCAAGATTTTACGACCTATCCTCGGGCAGTATCTTTATCGACGGAACAGACATCCGAAGCATTTCCCTCAAATCTCTGCGCGACAACATTGGAATGGTTCAGCAGGACGTATACCTGTTCAGCGGTACAGTTTTCGAAAACATTGTCTACGGCAAGCCCGATGCAACCCGAGACGAGGTTATTGAAGCCGCAAAGGCTGCAGGTGCTCACGAATTTATCTGTGGTCTCAAGGACGGCTACGACACCTATGTGGGAGAGCGCGGTCTCAAGCTTTCAGGTGGTCAAAAGCAGCGAATTTCAATTGCCCGCCTGTTCCTCAAAAATCCTCCCATACTCATTCTCGATGAAGCAACCTCGGCACTGGACAACGAAAGCGAGCTTTTGGTCCAAAAGTCGCTGAAGCGCCTTTCTGAAGGAAGAACAACCTTCACCATTGCTCACCGTCTTACCACAATCAAAAATGCAACCCGAATTTTTGTTTTGACTCAGGACGGCATTGTTGAAGAAGGCACTCACGCCGAGCTTATGGAAAAAGGCGGCGAATACGCAAAGCTCTATTCAATGTATAGCACTCTTTAAATATATAAATAAACAAAAAGAAACGGCGAAACCCGTTTCTTTTTTCAATACCTCTGATATTTTCTTTTATCTTTTCTTTAGAACGTTTCTCAAATACATTCCCGTGTATGACTTTTTGCTCTTTGCCACCTTTTCGGGCGTACCGCAGGCAACAATCGTGCCGCCTTTATTTCCGCCTTCGGGACCCAGGTCAATTATATAATCCGCTGTTTTAATCACATCAAGGTTATGCTCAATAACCACCACAGTATTCCCCGCATCAACCAGTCTCTGCAAAACCTCAATAAGTCGGTGAACATCTGCCGTATGAAGTCCTGTTGTGGGCTCATCCAGAATATAAATAGTCTTTCCTGTGCTGCGCTTGCTGAGCTCTGTTGCAAGCTTCACACGCTGCGCCTCACCGCCCGAAAGCGTGGTCGAAGACTGACCGATTTTGATATATCCCAGTCCCACCTCAAAAAGAGTTCTCAGACGGTTTGCAAGCTTTGGAATACTCTCAAAAAACTCCATACCCTCTTCAACGGTCATATCAAGAACGTCTGCAATGCTCTTGCCCTTGAACTTAACCTCAAGGGTCTCACGATTATATCTTTTTCCGTCACAGACCTCACAGGGCATATAAATATCAGGCAGAAAATGCATTTCAATCTTGATTATTCCGTCACCCTGACAGGATTCACAGCGACCGCCCTTCACGTTAAAGCTGAACCGCCCTGAACCGTAACCTCTTGCTTTTGCATCGGGAGTTGATGCAAACAGATTTCGTATATCCCCAAAAAGCCCCGTATAGGTTGCAGGGTTTGACCTTGGAGTTCTGCCGATTGGCGACTGGTCAATATCAATTACCTTGTCTAGATATTCCAAACCGCTGATAGATTTAAATTTTCCGGGCTTCTGCTTTGCACGGTTAAGGTCATTAGCAAGAATTTTGAACAGCACCTCATTAACAAGTGAGCTTTTTCCGCTTCCCGACCCACCCGTAACACAGGTGAAGGTTCCCAGAGGAATCTCTATGTCAACATTTTTCAGATTGTTCTGTGCCGCTCCCTCAAGTCGCAAAAAACTGCCGTTCCCTGCTCTGCGCACCGCAGGAACAGGAATGAACTTCTCACCGCTGAGATAGAGACCCGTTTCAGACTCCTTGCACTTCATTATATCCTCGGCAGTACCCTCTGCAACAACATATCCGCCGTGAACTCCCGCTCCGGGTCCGATGTCAATGATATGGTCGGCAGCACGCATTGTATCCTCATCGTGCTCAACCACAAGCAGGGTATTGCCCAAATCTCTCAGCTTTTTCAGCATCTCAATGAGCTTGTGATTATCTCTTTGATGAAGACCAATACTGGGCTCATCAAGAATATAAACAACGCCCATAAGCCCCGAACCAATCTGGCTGGCAAGTCGGATTCTCTGCGCCTCACCGCCCGAAAGGGTTCCGCTTGACCGTGAAAGTGTCAGGTATTCAAGCCCCACACTCACCAAAAACGAAAGTCTTGCATTAATTTCCTTTAGGATTTGTTTTCCTATAAACTGCTCCCTTTCGCTAAGCTTAATATTTTCAAAAAAGTCCATAGCCTCAGCAATTGAAAGCTTGCTCACATCGTCAATGTTTCTGCCCTTGACTGTAACTGCGAGACTCTCCTTTCTGAGACGTGTGCCCTTACATTCGGGGCAGAGAGTAACATTCATAAACTCCTGAATTTCTTTCTTTGCCCATTCAGAATTAGTTTCCTGATAACGGCGGAGAACATTGTTCACAATTCCCTCAAATCGGGCATAATGCTCTCCCCTGGCATAGGTTTTTTCGTAGGTCAGATGCACCTTCTCGCCCCTTGTACCGTAAAGAAGAATGTCAACAATATCTTCGGGCAAATCCTTCACAGGAGTATCAAGGCTGAAGCCGTATTTCTTGGCAAGACCCCGATAATACATAGCCGAAATGCTGTCTTTGTCGGTTCCTGTCCAGCCATAGCAGGCAATCGCCCCCTGGTTTATGCTCTTTGTCTTGTCAGGAATAAGCCTTTCAATGTCCAAAAGCTCCACCTCGCCCAGACCCATGCAATGAGGACAGGCACCGTAGGGGGTGTTAAACGAAAACATTCTGGGGGTCAGCTCTTCAATGTTAATTCCGCAGTCGTCGCAGGCATAGTTCTGGCTGAACATCAATTCTCTCTCTTCGTCAATAAGCTGCACCACAACAATGCCCTTTGCCATTTTAAGAGCCGTCTCCAGCGAATCCGTCAGACGCTTATCCATTCCCTCACGCACCACAAGACGGTCAACAACAATTTCAATATTATGCTTCTTCTGCTTGTCAAGAGAAATCTCGTCTGCACCGGGGTCAAAAATTTCGCCGTCAACACGCACGCGAACAAAGCCGTCCTTTGCCGCCTTCTCAAAAATCTTGGTATATTCACCCTTTCTTCCCCTGATTACAGGCGCAAGAATCTGAATTTTAGTCTTTTCGGGGAGCACCTTCACCGCATCCACAATCTGGTCAATGGACTGAGACTTGATTTCCTTTCCGCATTTGGGGCAATGGGGAATACCTATTCTGGCATATAAAAGTCTCACATAGTCATAAACCTCGGTAACTGTTCCAACAGTTGAACGCGGGTTCTTGCTTGTAGTTTTCTGGTCAATTGAGATTGCGGGTGAAAGCCCCTCAATTGATTCCACATTGGGCTTTTCCATCTGTCCAAGGAATTGCCATGCGTAGGCAGAAAGGGACTCCACATAACGTCTCTGCCCTTCGGCATAAACCGTTTCAAAGGCAAGAGACGACTTTCCTGAGCCGCTTAAGCCTGTGAGCACAACCATTTTGTCTCTGGGAATTTTCACGTCAATCCCCTTCAGGTTGTTCTCTCTTGCACCTTTTACGTGAATATATTGGCTGTATTTGTTTTCTATCATAACTCTCCACCCAATTTCCTTATCTCATCTCTCAGCTTTGCAGCCAGCTCAAACTGCAGCAGCTCTGCAGCCTTCTTCATTTCCATAGTTAACTCAGCAATGGTCTTTTGTGCAACATCTGCAGGTGAAGCCTGCTTCCGTCTGCCGTGCTTGGGAACCTTGCTGTCTTTGACCGTTGCTTCGATTACCTCGTGAACCTCTTTCCTTATTGTCTGCGGAACAATTCCGTGCTCCTCATTGTATGCCGCCTGAATTTCACGGCGTCTCTCGGTTTCAGAAATTGCCCTCTGCATTGAGCCCGTAATGGTGTCCGCATACATAATAACCGTACCTTCGGCGTTTCTTGCAGCACGTCCGATTGTCTGAATGAGCGACGTATCGGAGCGCAAAAAGCCCTCCTTGTCCGCATCCAGAATAGCCACCAGCGAAACCTCAGGAATGTCAAGCCCCTCACGAAGAAGGTTGATTCCCACAAGAACGTCAAAAACGCCTAGGCGCAGGTCTCTTATAATCTCCATTCTTTCGATGGTCTCAACCTCAGAATGAAGGTATCTCACCTTCACGCCCATTTCCTCAAAATATTCCGTAAGCCGCTCCGCCATTTTCTTTGTGAGAGTGGTAACAAGAACCCTCTCATTTTTTGCAACCCTCTTTTGAATTTCGCCGTAAAGGTCGTCAACCTGACCGTCAACAGGTCGCACCGAAATCTTCGGGTCCAGAAGCCCTGTGGGACGGATAACCTGCTCAACAATCCTTGCCGACCGCTCTCTTTCAAACTCTGCAGGTGTTGCGCTGACAAAGATTGCCTGATTTATGTGGTCATAAAATTCCTCAAAATTCAGAGGACGGTTATCATATGCCGAGGGTAGCCTGAAGCCGTATTCCACCAGATTTGTCTTTCTGGCACGGTCTCCTGCATACATTGCCCTCACCTGAGGAATTGTCACGTGCGACTCATCCACTACCAACAGAAAATCCTTCGGCAGATAATCAAGCAGAGTGAAGGGCGGGCTTCCCGGCTCTCTGCCGCTTATGTGCCGCGAATAGTTCTCGATGCCCTGACAAAATCCCGTCTCGCGCAGCATTTCCATATCATATTTTGTCCTCTCCTTGATACGCTGAGCTTCAATCAGACATTCCTTTGCCTTGAATTCCTCAACACGGGCTTCCATCTCGGCTTCAATTTGACCAATTGCCCTTTCAAGCTTTTCGCGGCTTGCAACATAGTGGGAGGCAGGATAAATGGCAACATGCTTCAGCACCTTTATTACCTCGCCTGTCACCGAGCTGATTTCGGCAATGCGGTCAACCTCATCGCCAAAAAACTCAATCCTGATTGCATTCCCCGATGAATACGAAGGGAACACATCAATAACATCACCCCGAACCCTGAACTTGTTTCGGGTGAAGCTTATATCATTTCTTTCGTACTGAATTTCAATGAGCTTGTCAATAATCCCGTCACGGTCACGCTCCATTCCCGTACGGAGCGAAATCACCATATTGTTATAGTCAATGGGGTCACCAAGACCGTAAATACACGAAACACTGGCAACAATAATAACATCACGGCGCTCAAAAAGTGCCGCTGTTGCCGAGTGGCGCAGCTTGTCTATATCTTCATTGGTCTGGGCGTCCTTTTCGATATATGTGTCTGAATTGGGGATGTACGCCTCAGGCTGATAATAGTCATAATATGAAACAAAATACTCCACAGCATTGTTAGGAAAAATCTCCTTGAACTCGCTGCAGAGCTGTGCCGCCAGAGTCTTGTTATGAGCAAGAACCAGAGTGGGCTTTCCCACCTTTGCAATAACATTCGCCATAGTAAAGGTTTTTCCCGAGCCCGTAACACCCATAAGAGTCTGGAACTTATCCCCCGAAATAACACCCTTCGCAAGAGCCTCAATTGCCTGCGGCTGGTCTCCCGAAGGGTTGTACTTTGAAACAACCTGAAAATCCATTTGCGTTACCTCTGTCAAAATTTCTTATCCAAACCCATAAGATACCCAGATTCACGGCAGCTGAAAACCTCATCTCCCGATATAATCACACTGTCTCCGAAAATAATATCAACAGCTTCAAAGGCTCTCGCCAAGCTTCTTGAAAGGGTTATATCGGCAACCGACGGCTTGGGGTCGCCGCAGGGATGATTGTGAATAACTACAACTGCGCTGGCATTGTCACGCAAGGCTTTTCGCACCACCATAGGCGGATTCATATAAGCCTCACGCCGTGCTCCGCCCGAAATTTTAATAATCGACCTTAGCCTGAATGTAGAATTGAGACAAAGGAGATATGCCGTTTCGGTAAGCTTTCCGTAAAAATAGGTTTTTGCAAAGCTGCCGATTGCTTCAACGGTGTCAAGCTGTGGCGGCGCAGCAACCGTCATACTACGTTCAACAATCCCCAAAAGGTCAGGCAGCGATGTAAGAAACTCCGCACTTCTCCGCCCCATACCTTCAAATTCCACCAGCTCATCAACATCTGCATTAATAACCCCGGCGACCGTCATAAACCTTTCAAGAAGCTCATGTGCCAGCTTGTTTGTATCACGTCTGGGAATCACCGCATACAAAAGATACTCGAGCTGCTCATGGTCTTCAAGCATCTCAAGCCCATATTCCATTACTTTTTTGTCAAGTCTTTTTCTGTGCTCCTCGTGTAGGCTCAAAGCGATTTCCTCCTCAGTTTTTCCAGCACCTCTTCAAAATATTCGGGAATTCCCTGCGAAAACTCCATATATTCGCCGCTTTCGGGATGAACAAAACCAAGCATATGTGCGTGAAGGAGCTGACCCTTCAGCCTGAACTCCTCCCTCTTTCTGCCATAAACCGGGTCGCCCACAATGGGATGTCCGTTTTTTGACATATGCACCCTTATCTGATGCGTTCTTCCTGTCTCCAGACGGCAACGGACGAGGGTATATTTATCAAATCTCTCCAATACAAAAAAATGCGTAACTGCATTCCTTGAATTTTTTTGAGTTATTGTCATTTTCTTGCGGTCCTTTTCATCACGACCGATGGGTGCGTCAATAGTACCGCTGTCCTCTTTTATCCTGCCGTGAACCAAAGCAAGGTATTCACGGGCCAGGCTGTGCTCCTTTATCTGCTCCGAAAGTCCCATATGGGCTCTGTCATTTTTTGCAACCATCAGCAGACCGCTTGTATCCTTGTCGATTCTGTGTAAAATTCCTGGGCGGATTTCACCGTTTATCCCCGAAAGGCGGTCGCCGCAATGAGCCATAAGCGCATTGACAAGGGTTCCGCTGTAATTCCCTGCCGCAGGATGCACAACCATACCCTGAGGCTTGTTCACCACCAGCATACAGTCATCCTCAAACACAATATCAAGGGGAATTTCTTCTGCGGTGAGCTCTGTCTCACGGGCTTCGGGAATTTCAATCTCAATTTCATCGTCCTGCCTCAGCTTGTAATTTGTCTTGACCACTGAGCCGTTCACGGTGATACAGCCATCCCCGATAAGCTTCTGAATTCTCGAACGTGTAAGCTCCGACATTTCCTCTGCCAAAAAAACATCCAGGCGCTTGCCCGAACAATCAGCCCTGACTGTCATTCTTTTCACGTTCCTTTCGGTATTTTTCTTCTATAAAAACAAAAAAAATTGCCAACAACCCTGCGCCTATACACACAAAAATATCAGCAATGTTAAAAACAGGGAAGTCAATGAGCCTGAAATCAAAGAAATCAACCACATATCCCTGCCATACTCTATCAATTGTATTTCCCAAGGCGCCTGCCGCCATAAAGCTGAGCCCCAGCTTCAAGGTTTTCGGCTTGTTTCGGTACTTAAAAGCCAAAAACAGAATCACTGCTGCAAATATCAGGGCAATCAGCACAAAGAACCATCTTCGGTCCTGCAGAATTCCGAAGGCAGCGCCTCTGTTTTCAACATAAGTGAGATGAAACACGTCCTCAATCAGCGGAATTGTTCCAATGGGCTGAAGACGTGTCTTTGCCAATATTTTTGTCAAAAAGTCGATGGCAACAATGGCCAGACCTATCAAAAAATAAACCATATTTCTCACCTGCAAAATCCAATGTCGTCAAAGCTTTATTCGTTGTCTGCTTCTTCCTCTGCCTTTTCAGGCGTTTCTGCCGCCACATATTCACCCTTTTCGTTAACAACAATCTTAGGAAGCTCCATGGTCACCTGCTCCAGCTTTTCAAGAGTGGACATAACGCTCTCTGTCTCTTCAGCAACATCCGACGCAATCTCAATGGGCTCATGCTTCACCCTTGCAGTTTTCTCTACAGCAGCACCCACCGGCATACTGAATTCCTTCACAATGTCAAGCTGTGATGTGAGCAGTGAAATAATTCTCGTTCTGAACACCTCAACATTGCGGCGCATCTCTTCGTATTCGTAGCTCACACGTGTAACCTCACGGCTCGCATTCGAAAGAAGCTGAGCCGATTTGGTTTCAGCATCCTTAACAATGTTCTCGGCTTTCTTCTTTGCGTTCTGAACAACCTCATCGCCTGCGCTCTGTGCAACCAAAATTGCGCTTTGAAGGGCTTCTTCCATGCTCTTATACTGCTTGATTGCGTTTGAAAGCATATTAATTTTGTCCTTGTTTGCAAGGTTTTCTTTGTATATCAGCTCATAGTTTTCTGAAATAACACGCATGAACTCTTCAACCTCAACCTTGCTGTAGCCATGAAACTCCTTTTTAAATTTTCTGTTTTCAATTTCCAATGGTGTCAACATAATATTTCCTCCATTTTCCACTCTCAGTGGCTTGAATTTTGTTGAAAGACCCGTCTATACCATTTTTTCGATACAAACGCTGAGTCTTCCTTTTTTTGTTTCCTTGATTTCTTCGGTCAGCCTGAATCTTCCCAATCCTCTCACAGAAAACACATCTCCCGGCTTCATTTTGAATGAAGGACTGTCCTCTTCGGTCCAGTTCACAAACACTCTTCTCTCCGAGATATAACTCAGAGCCGCAGACCTGGAGGTTCTGGCTGCCGCTGCAACAACGCAGTCAAGGCGAAGCCCTGCCACGGTTGCATTTATATTATCCACTCTTCTGGGCGGAATTTCCACTTCGTTTAGGTCTACCCGTCTGACCTTCACGCCCTTGCGTCCGACCTTATCAAGGTTTTCTGCGATGTAGTCGGCAATGTTTTCCACAACAAAAACCAGACATCTGAAGTCGGATCGTAGCCATGT
>JAZOCL010000008.1:0-6588 GCA_045596485.1 Clostridia bacterium | reverse complement strand
CCTATCACAAGGAAAACTATGAGGCGCTTCATCCAACCGGTCCAAAGCACAACTATGCATACCACACCGAAGCTATGGACAGAGCTATGGACGGCGGCATTGACGATGTGGGTATTGGCGTTCTCTTTGGTCTTGAGATGTACCGCTATGACTTTGTGGGACTTCTTATGCACGCAGAGCACCTGGAGGCTGCAAAAGGCGTTGGTCCTCACACAATCAGCGTCCCCAGAATTTGTCCTGCTGAAGGAATTGACAAGGATTCCTTCACAAATGCAATTTCCGATGATATTTTTGAAAAGATTGTTGCCGTTATCCGCATTGCCGTACCCTATACAGGAATGATTATTTCAACTAGAGAATCAAAGGCATCACGCGAAAGAGTTCTGAGGCTGGGCATATCTCAGATAAGCGGCGGCTCAAGAACATCGGTTGGCGGCTATATTCACGAAGAACCCGAAGAAGAGCACTCTGCGCAGTTTGACATCAGCGATACACGTCCCCTTGACGCTGTGGTAAACTGGCTGCTGGAGCTTGGCTACATTCCCAGCTTCTGCACAGCCTGCTACCGTGAAGGCAGAACAGGCGACCGCTTTATGTCGCTCATCAAGTCGGGTCAGATTGCCAACTGTTGCCAGCCAAATGCACTCATTACTCTCAAGGAATATCTCACAGACTATGCATCACCCCAGACCATTGAAAACGGCATAAAGGTAATCGAAAGAGAAATCGAGAAGGTTCCAAGCGAAAAAGCAAGGGCACTGGCGAAAAAATATATTGCAGAAATTGAAGAAGGAAAACGAGATTTTCGTTTTTAATAAAATTAAAAGGAGATTTAAAAAATGGTAAAACACATAATCATCTGGAACTTCAAGGAAGAGCTTACAGCTGACGAAAGAGCTATTGCAGCAGCAAAAATCAAAGAAGGCATTGAAGGTCTGCTTGGTCAGATTGAAGGTCTCACCGACATAAAGGTATACACTAATCCCCTGGCATCATCAAGCGGCGACCTGATCCTGGACAGCACCTTTGTTGACGAAGAAGCTCTCAAGGGCTATCAGGTTAACCCCAAGCACGTTGAGGTTGCAACCTATGTTCGCTCACAGGTTGGTAGCCGCGCTTGTTTTGACTATGAGGTTTAAAAAAGTTTCATTGCACCAAAACGCTCCCGTTAGGTAGGGAGCGTTTTTACTTTTTATTTGAAGTTTTTTGCTGAATGTGGACATCTTTCGTCTGAACAAACCAAACATTCTTTAGAAATATGTTCATCTAAACAACACATATAATAACCACACTCGTCGCAGCATATTTCTATCAATTCCCCATTTTCATTAAAATGTTCTCCATTTCCCGGACAATCCTTTCCATTATTTCCTGGAATAAGAATTGTTCCACTAACATCAATAATCATAAAAATCCTCCTTGAAACAATGCGTCAAAATTGCGTCATTTCTCCTTTTAATTGTATCATGACATTATAATTATGTCAATACTACATAACGGAGGCGTCAAATATGACCGAGAATTTATCACGATACACTCTTAGAATAAACCGTATATTACTGGACAAACTGGGTTACATTGCAGAATACGAGGGAAGAACAAAAAACAAAGAGCTTGAACAAATGATAAAAAAACGAATTCTTGAATTTGAAAAAGAAAACGGCAAAATTGAATTAAGTTAACACAAAAGGGGCTGTTTAAAAACGATGTTTTTAAACAGCCCTACAATTTGGGGATAGGTAAAATTGGTTCGGAACGCACAAACTGAGCCAAAGCCGTGGCTTTGGGGCACCCGAAGGCGTACTGGTGTACACCGAGCGGCGAAGTTTGTGTGTAGCAAAAAGTCTCAAGAAAGCAGAAAAATTGCATCTTTGATGCAATTTTTCAACATTATCAATTTTTTATATGCTATGTAAAGCCCTACATCCTTTGTTTTCCCCGACTTTTTGCGGTCCGGACTATTTTAATTCCCCTTTGCTTTTTATTTATTTGCAATATTTATCAACAATTGCCTGAACAATTCGCTCAGATGCGTAACCATCACCGTAGGGGTTCACAGCCTTTGCCATTTTGTTATAGGCAGCTTTATCAGTAATAAGTTCTTTTGCAAGAGCATAAATCACATCTTCATCGACACCCGCAATTTTAACAGTTCCTGCATCAACTGCCTCGGGGCGTTCGGTTTCGTTTCGCATAACAAGCACGGGCTTACCTAATGACGGTGCTTCCTCCTGAAGACCGCCTGAGTCTGTCATAACCATATATCCACGGCTGATTGCATTGTGAAGCTCATCTGCATTGACAGGTTCAATGAGCTTTACTCGTTCCATATCGCCAAGGATACTGTATGCAACCTCTCGGACTGCAGGGTTCATATGAACGGGGTACACAACCTCAATATCCTCAAAATCCTCAACAAGTCTCTTTACAGCACGACAAATGTTTTTAAGGGGTTCCCCAAGGTTTTCACGGCGGTGAGCTGTCATAACAATTACCTTTTTGCTTTCCCAGTTCATTCCTTTGAGACCTTCATCCTTGAACTCATAATCAGCGCGGACTGTTGTCTGAAGAGCGTCAATTACTGTGTTTCCTGTAATATAGATTGTACTGTCGTCCACATTCTCACGGAGAAGATTTTCACGATTGCGCTCTGTGGGTGAAAAATGCATATCTGCAATAACACCGGTGAGACGTCTGTTCACCTCTTCGGGGAAGGGTGAATATTTGTCGTAGGTTCGAAGACCCGCTTCAACGTGACCCACCGCAATCTGATTATAAAAGGCTGCAAGACTTCCCACAAAGGTTGTGGAGGTGTCTCCGTGAACAAGCACCAAGTCAGGCTTTGCTTCCTTCATTACTTCGTCAAGGCCCTCAAGACCTCTTGTTGTAATGCTGATGAGAGTCTGTCTGTCCTTCATAATATTTAAATCATAATCGGGCTTTATGTCAAAAATTTCAAGAACCTGATCAAGCATCTGTCTGTGCTGAGCCGTAACACAAACAATTGACTCAATGTTTTCGTGATTTTCAAGCTCCTTCACCAAAGGCGCCATTTTGATTGCCTCGGGACGGGTTCCGAAAATTGTCATAACCTTAATCTTTTTCATTTGTATCATCCTCCAATTGTCCATTTTCGGCGTTTTTAGGTTCCATAACAGCAAGACTCACAACCAGAATCACAACAACCGAAAGAACAAGAATCAAACCTCTGAGTGCGTCCTTGAGTGCCATTACAACTGCAGTAAGACAAAGAACGCTGGTGAGTGTATAAAGAATTGCCACCGTCTGTTTTTGAGAAAATCCCATATCAAGAAGTCTGTGATGGAGATGTCCTCTGTCAGGAGACATTATGGACTTTCCTGTAAGCAATCTGCGCACTATGGCAAAAAGCGTGTCAAATATCGGCAACGCCAGAATAAGTATGGGTACTGCAAAGGATACCAACGCATACATCTTCATTATACCCTGTATTGATATGCAGGCAAGAACAAAGCCCAAAAAGGTTGAGCCTGTGTCGCCCATAAAAATCTTTGCAGGATTGAAGTTGTAAGGCAAAAATCCAATTCCCGCACCTGCCAACGCCGCAGTAACAATTGCCGCATTCACGTTCTGCGAAATCAAAGTCAGAGAAAGCAGAGCAACCGACGCAATTGACGAAACACCAACCGCAAGACCGTCCAGCCCGTCAATCAGGTTTACCGCATTGGTAACACCAATTATCCAAATCATTGTAATGGGAATGGACCAAAGTCTCAGGTTGATATAAACAGGTCCGAACCAGTTCGAAAAGGGATTCGCAATATACTGAATATCAACACCGAAGTAAATCACGATTGTTGCCGCAATAATCTGGAACAAGAGCTTCAGCTTTGCACTCAAATCACGCATATCATCAATAACACCCACGGTCACCATTATCACTGAGCCGATGAGAATTCCCATAAGCTCTCTGTCAATGGTGGCAAAGCAAAGAACGCTGACGATAAAGCCATAAAAAATTGCAAGTCCGCCAATGAGGGGGATAGGTTTTTTGTGTATTCTGCGTTCATCCTTCGGGATGTCAAGAGCTTTAATTTTTCGTGCCAGCACAATTACTGTCGGGGTTGAAGCAAAGGCAATCAAAAATCCCACAGCAAGCGCCAGAATAATGAAAATACTGCTGTTTGTAAACATTTGTATCCTTCCTTACGGCTGAATGAAGCCTACCTTTCTGTATACCTTTGAAATTGTCTTCATGGCTGTGCGGCTTGCCTGCTCCGCACCCCGCTTGTAAACCGACTCAAGATAGTCTTTGTTCTTTATAAGGTCGGCGTGTCTCTCTTGGATTGGCTTGAGAGTTTCGGCAACCGCTTCAGCAACCGCTGCCTTAAAATCGCCGTAGCCCTTGCCCTCAAATTCCAGTTCAATTTCATCCATAGTTTTGCCTGTAACCGCAGAATAGATACTCATAAGGTTTTCAACGCCTTCTTTGCCTTCTCCGCGTCTTACCTCAGAGCCGGAGTCTGTAACCGCTCTCTTTATCTTTTTCACAACCTTGTCAATGGGGTCAAGAATGAGAATAAAGGAGTTCTCGTTGGGGTCAGACTTTGACATTTTCTGCAACGGATCCTGAAGGCTCATAATCTTTGCTCCAACCTTGGGGATATAGCCCTCGGGAACCTTGAAGGTTTCGCTGTATGCATTGTTGAAACGCTGTGCAAGGTCACGTGCAAGCTCCAGATGCTGAGTCTGGTCCTTGCCCACAGGAACCAAATCCGCCTGATAAAGCAGAATATCCGCAGCCATCAACGAAGGATATGTAAAGAGCCCCGCATTGATGTTATTCTCATGCTTTTTGCTCTTATCCTTAAACTGTGTCATACGTGAAAGCTCACCCATATAGGTGTTGCAGTCTAAGACCCAGCCAAGCTGAGTGTGAGCAGGAACGTGAGACTGAAAGAATATGGGTTCCTTTTCGGGGTCAAGACCGCAGGCAATGAATATTGCAAGAAGGTCCATACAGTTTCTTCGGAGCGCTGCAGGCTCCTGTCTTACGGTGATTGCGTGAAGGTCTGCAATCATATAATAGCTTTCATATTTATCTTCTTTCTGAAGCTGAACCCAGTTGCGGAGAGCACCCACATAGTTGCCCAGAGTAAGGGCTCCTGACGGCTGAATTCCGCTGAGGATTCGTTTTTTAGGTTCGGTTATGTTTTCCATATCTCTATTCTCCCATATACTGATGTAACACTTCGCCAAGCGCTTTGATTCCCTTTTCAATGTCCTCCTCCGAGGCCGTTGAATAGTTCATACGGAAGGTGCTGTAGATAGCCTTGTCGTCAATCATACAGGAGGTACCGGGAACAAATGCCACGTTTTTGTCAAGGGCAAGCTTCATAAGCTCCTTGCTGTCATAGCCCTCAGGCATTGTGCAGTACAGGAACAAGCCACCCTCAGGGCAGGTGTGCTCTACGCTTTCGGGGAAGTATTTGTCCATACAATCCATCATCAGCTTACACTTTTTGCCGTAAGCCGCACGGAGCTTTTTGATGTGTTCGTCAATTGAGTAGCGTGTAACAAATTCATAAGCAATCATCTGTGACAGAACATTGGTGTGAACATCCTCGGTCTGCTTGCATATTATCATTCTTTCAAGAAGGGGGCCGGGCGCCGAAGTAAAGCCGAGACGCATACCCGGAGCCAAAATCTTTGAGAATGAACCAAAATAGATTACTCTGCCGTTTTTGTCAAGTGACTTAAATGTGGGAACCTCTTCACCGCTGAATCTCAGCTCACCGTAAGGATTATCCTCATAAATAAGGAAATCATACTTTTCAGCAAGCTCCAGAATTTTCTTTCTCTTTTCTAAAGATACGGTAATGCCCGACGGATTCTGGAAGGTTGCAATTGTGTAAAGAAGCTTCACGTTGGGATGAGCCTTGAGAGTTGCTTCAAGCTTTTCGGTGTCAATACCGTCGCTCTGCACAGGAACTCCGTAAAGCTCTGCATTGAAGGAACGGAAGCAATTGAGACCGCCGATGAAGCTGGGCTCTTCACAGATAACACCGTCACCGGGATTGATGAGTGACTTTGTTGCAAGATCAATGCCCTGCTGACCACCGCTTACGATAATTACATCGTCGTTTTCGGTGATGACCTTTTGGCTAACCAGTCTCTTTTTTGTCCATTCTCTCAGGGGCACATATCCTTCTGTTACACCGTATTGAAGTGCCACATTGCCCTGAGTCTCAAGAATTTCCTTTGCAATCTCAGCGAACTCCTTCTTGGGGAACAGGTTGGGGTCAGGCGCACCGCCTGCAAAGCTGATTATGCCCGGCTTTGCAAGAAGCTTGAAGATTTCACGGATAGCCGAAGCCTCAAGATGCTTAACCTTGTCAGAGAATTTTGTTGTAATATCCATTTATATCAGTCCTTACTTTGAGAGTTTTTCAATGCCGACCTTGATACGGTTGATGGTTTCTTCCTTGCCCAAGATAAATGCAAGCTCAACACCGCCACCTGGTGTGAATGCCTTGCCCGAAACCGCAACACGAACAGGCCAGAGAATTCTGCCATTCTTGAGCTCCATTCTTTCAACAAGAGCAATGA
>JAZOCL010000007.1:0-4936 GCA_045596485.1 Clostridia bacterium | reverse complement strand
CTTGTTGCAAGAACCTCAAAAACGCCGTCGCCGATTTCAAGGATTGAAACGTCAAATGTACCGCCTCCAAGGTCATAAACCATAATCTTCTGGTCGCCGTCCTTGTCAAGACCGTAAGCCAGAGCCGCAGCTGTGGGCTCGTTGATGGTTCTGAGAACCTCAAGACCTGCAATCTTTCCTGCATCCTTTGTTGCCTGTCGCTGTGCGTCACTGTAGTAAGCAGGAACTGTGATAACCGCCTGAGTTACTGTTTCGCCGAGATAGCTTTCAGCGTCAGCCTTCAGCTTTTGAAGAATCATTGCGGAAATCTCCTGAGGGGTGTATGCCTTGCCTTCAATTGTAACCTTGTAGTCTGTACCCATTTCTCTCTTGATTGAGCTAATGGTGTTGGGGTTTGTGATTGCCTGTCTCTTTGCAACCTGACCCACAAGTCTTTCGCCTGTTTTTGTGAATGCAACAACCGAAGGGGTTGTTCTTGCGCCTTCGGGGTTTGCAATAACAGTAGGCTCACCGCCTTCCATAACTGCAACACATGAATTTGTTGTACCCAGATCAATACCGATAATTTTTGCCATAATAAATCATAACCTTTCTTTATTATATAATATAGTCTTTCTGCGAGGGGTTAAAATGGATGTAGAATGTTCAAACACTTCCCGAAGTTGTACTTTGTTTACTACGAGTGGTAGTGTTTGAATATAGCAAAAACAACTGCCTTGTTTTTGTGGTCGACACCCGTTTTTACAACTCGCCCTAGTTTGCTACCTTTACCATTGCGTATCTCACAACCTTGCCCTTGCAGGTATAGCCCCGCATAAGCTCTTCGGAGATTGTGTTTTCGCCGAATTCTTCATTTTCTTCGTGCATAACCGCATTATGAAGCTCAGGGTCAAAAACCTCTCCCACAGCCTTTATGGTCTCAACACCGATTGCTGCAAGCACCTCGTCCAGCTGCTTCACAATCATTTTGACACCGTCTGCCATAGTTCCTTCACCGCTATCTGCCGCCAGAACCGCTCTTTCAAGGTTATCCTTCACGGGGAGCAGCTTTTCAACCGTGTCACAAACCGCCATAGAATAGAGGTCCTCTCTCTCCTTTGCGGTTCTCTTTTTGAAATTGTCAAATTCAGCCGCCTGACGCATAATTCGATCCTTCAGCTGTTCGACCTCTTCCTTCAGAAGCTCTTCTAAAGATTTTTCCACAGTGTCTTCTGCGTTTTCACAAGCAGTCTCTTCGGCAGCCGCTGTTTCTTCCTGAATATTTTCTTTTGTTTCTTTTTCTGCCATTATTCTTCATCTCCTTTGCCAATGCCGTCACCGAGCAAAATCTGTCTTGACCCGAAATCCTTCGTAAGCACGCCGCTGAGCTGGGCTGTGAAAAATTCCAGAGCCGAAATTATTTTTGAATAATCCATTCTGGCAGGCCCCAGAACTCCCAAAAGCCCAACCAGCTTGTCGGACGCCTTGTAGGGCGCAATAACAATGCTGTTGTTTTTCAGCTCGGGCACGGGAATTTCGTCACCAATAAGCACCTTTGTGCAGTTGGTGGGGTTCGCCGTCAGAATTATCCTGCTCAATGCTTCTTTATCTTCAAGAACTTCAAAAAGCTCCTTAACCTTGTCTACGTTGCTGTATTCGGGAAAGTTGAGTATGTTAAGAAGTCCGTCAACAAAAATCTGCTTGCTGTCAATTTCCGAAACCGCCTCGTGAACCAGCTCAATAACCGACGTAAGAATTTCAAAATTATGACCGATTGCCGAGCGAATTTCCATCATATTTGCAATGTTAATTTCTGAAATAGAAAGTCCCGAAAGATTTTGATTGAGAATTTTACTGAGTTCATCGGCAAATTCCTCCGAAATGTCCTGACTAAGCTTCATCAAACGATTTTTAATTATTCCCGACTTATCCGAAACAATGAGCATTGCAGTAAAATCGTCAACCTTCACAATCTTTATGTTTTTCACAACTCCTGCCTCAGATGCAGGAAGCATACCGATAACAGGAAGCCCCGTAATCCCCGAAAAAGCCGCCGCCACATCGAGAACAATTTTCTCAAGCTCACGCTTTTTCATTGAGGTAATTTGCCGCATCTTTTCGATTTCGGCAGCGGTCATCTCGTATCTCTCCATAAGAGAATCAACATAAAGCCGATAACCGCCCGTAGTGGGAACTCTGCCTGCCGATGTGTGGGGCTGTGCAAGAAGTCCCATTTCCTCAAGGTCGCCCATCTCGTTGCGGATTGTTGCCGCACTGAGATTCAGGTCAGACATTTTTGAAATACTTCGTGAACCAACCGGCTCTGCGTTGCTGATATATTCTTCAACAATAGCCTGAAGTATACGCTTTTTTCTTTCATCCAAAGCCACTCTTGCTTCACCTCACAGTCTCAAAGTGTTTATGTAAAATTCCTTTTGCTTTGTTAGCACTCAACTCTTTAGAGTGCTAACCACCTCATTAATATAACACTAATATTCCCCGATGTCAAGGTTTTTAACAAAAAAAGCGCAGAAAACACAAACATTTTCTGCACTTAATTGTATATTTATTCCGACAGCCTCCATCAAACACCAATGCCTTTGATTTACCACACCTTGGGCGCGAACTGAATCTGACCGTCGATATACTTAATCTGGGGCTCACCTTCGATTAACGGCATTGCATATCTGATAAATTCATCTGTAACGCCAAAGCCGTCATAAGAAATCATTTCTGCGGGTATCTTCTTTTCAACATTTGCAATATCCTTAACGGAGTATGGAATAATTTCCATTTTATAGGGGCTGTCGGAGATTCTCTTGAAGCCGGGAACAACTCCCGTGAAGCCTGCACAGGCATAGCCCACACCTGTGTAGCCTGCATCGAAGGCCTCGTTCACGTCACAAAGCGATGCACCGCTTGCCCAGCATCTCTGCAGCGTGCTCAGCTCAATTGAGCGAACCTTCAGCCCAAGGTCTGCGGCAATGCTGTTGCGCACAATCTGACCCACGCCACCAAGAACTGCGTGACCGAATCTGTCGTGCTCCTTTTTGAGAGTGCTTGCGTTTTCCTTTATATAATTGCCATCCTTGTCGTGAATTCCCTCTGACACCGCAATCATAACAGTCTCCTGCTCACGGCTTATCTTTTCAACCTTGGCAAGAAAGCTGTCAAGCTCAAAATTCACCTCGGGCAGACAAACAATATCCGCCGCACGGGTAAGCTCATCGTTTGCCAGAGCCGCTGCAGCTGTCAGCCAGCCTGCATTTCTTCCCATTGCCTCAAGAACAATAACCGACGGCATTCTGTAAACCTCAGCATCCTTTTTCAGCTGGCGCATAGAGTTTGCAATAAATTTTGCCGAAGAACCGTAGCCGGGAGTGTGGTCGGTAAGCGCAAGATCGTTGTCAATGGTTTTGGGAACGCCGATAACCCTTACATCCGAGCCGATTTCATCGGCATAGCGGCTCATTTTGTCAACAGTATCCATTGAGTCGTTTCCGCCGATACAGAAGAAGTAGCCAATGTCATGCTTTTTGAAAATCTCGAAAATTCTCTCATAAAAGCCCTTGTCTTCTTCAGGCAAAGGAAGCTTTTTTCTGCAGGAGCCCAGATACGAAGCAGGGGTCTGCTTCAGAAGGTCCAGAAGTCCTTCGTCCTTAAATCTTTCAAGGGGAACAATTCTTTCCTCTTCAACCCCTTCGATTCCGTAAAGACCGCCATAAACCTTGCCGATTTTGTCAGCGTGGTCAAAACCGCCTCTGATAACACCTGCCAGCGATGCATTAATAACAGCTGTAGGTCCTCCCGACTGAATTGCCAACAAATTTTTCAAACCGCACACCCCTTATATTTTATTTCTTAATTTCACTTAATTATATTATGTTTTCAGTTTTTTTACAACCCCAAATTTTGACTAATAATTTGACAGCACGTACACAATATGTTATACTCTTTTTACAAACCGCCCAGCAAACGAGTTGATTAATCTATATAAATCGAATATTTTTTGAGGTGAACCCCGATGAAAGCATTGATAACAGGCGCCAGCACAGGGATTGGACGTGATATGGCGCGCAATCTCCACAAGCAGGGCACAGAGCTGATTCTGGTGGCACGCTCCACAGAGCTCCTTGAGCAGTTGAAGACCGAGCTGGAGGGAAAGCCCAAAATCATTAGTCTTGACCTGTCTGTGGAGGAAAACTGCTGCAAGCTTTATGAACAAACCAAGGACGAAAATATTGATATTCTCATCAACAATGCAGGATTTGGCACATACGGTCTTTCTTCGGAGGTGAGTCTGGACACAGAGCTGAATATGATTGACCTCAACATAAAAGCCTTGCACATTCTCACAAAGCTGTTCGCCGCTGACTTCGAAAAACGTAATTCGGGCTATATTCTCAACGTGGCATCCATTGCAGGCTTCCTTTCAGGACCTCTGATGTCCGCCTATTATGCCACAAAAGGCTATGTTGTGAAGCTCAGCACGGCTCTTTATGAAGAATTAAGACGAAAAAGGAAAAACGTTCACATTTCGGTCCTCTGCCCCGGTCCCGTGGCAACAGAATTCAACAACCGTGCAGGCGTAAAATTTATGCTCAACGGTCATTCAAGCAAATTTGTTGCCGAATACGCATTAAAAAAGATGTTCCGTGGCAAGCTGTTAATTATCCCCGGCTTTGCGGTCAAGGCAGGAATCTTTCTTCAAAGATTTGTCCCCACAAAGCTGCTGCTGAAAATTGTTTATCTTATGCAGAGCTGCAAAAAATAATGAAATTAATATAAATCGCCAAATACTTTTGGCACAGTGAGTTCGAAACCATCCTCACTTAGGCTGAAATGCCTAAAATCAAAACTAAGGAGAAAAAAATGAAAAAAAGAAGCAAAGTCCAATTTATGGCACAAAGTGCGGCAATCGCCGCAATCTACGTGGTTCTGACCCTGATGGCAAATA
>JAZOCL010000006.1:0-3631 GCA_045596485.1 Clostridia bacterium | reverse complement strand
TTGCACCTGAATTCACGCTGACCTTGTCAGCGCCGCATTTCAGCACTCTGTCAAAATCGTCAAGGGTGTTGATTCCTCCGCCAACCGTCAGGGGAATAAATATGGTTTTTGCAACCTCTTTGAGTATATCCGTGAACAAGGCTCTGCCTTCAAACGAGGCTGTAATATCATAAAAAACCAGCTCATCTGCACCGCTGTCGCTGTAGCTTTTTGCAAGCTCAACAGGATGGGAAACATCCGACACACCCTCAAAATTTACGCCCTTTACCACCCTGCCGTTCCTTACGTCAAGACAGGGGATTATTCGTTTTGTTATCATTCCGCCACCTCTATTGCTTCCTCAAGAGAAATTGCTTTTGTGTAATACGCCTTGCCGATTATTGCGCCGTAAAGCTTCATTGCGGCAAGCGCCTTCACATCGTCAATGGTAGAAACTCCGCCCGACGCAACAATCTGCATATTAAATTTCTCGGAAAGCCCCTTGTATAATTCTCTGTTTGTGCCCTGCATTGCACCATCCTTTGAAACATCTGTGCAGATAATGGTTCTGACTCCCAGATTCTGCATTTCGGCACAAAAATCAAAACAGGTATACTGTGATCTTTCGGTCCAGCCCTTGATTGCCACATAGCCATCCTTGATGTCTGCACCAACGGCAATTTTTTCGCCGTATTTTTCAACTGCAACTTTCACGAAAGCTTTATCCTGAACTGCTGCCGTACCTAAAATTACTCTATCAATTCCTGCTCCGATATAGGCATCAATTACTTCCATACTGCGTATTCCGCCGCCAATTTCAACGAACAGATTTGTTCCTTTTGCAACCTGACGCACGATTTCAAGATTGGGCGTTCCCCCTGTTTTTGCACCCTCAAGGTCAACCATATGAATGTGCGTTGCACCAAGTCTTTCAAATTCATAGGCAATTTCAATGGGGTTTTCGCTGTAAACCGTCATTTTATCGTATTCGCCCCGAAGAAGACGAACCGCCTTGCCTTCGTATAAATCAATTGCGGGAAAAATATACATCATTTACCCCCCATTTCGCAAAATGCACGCAAAATTTTCAATCCAACATCGCCGCTTTTTTCGGGATGGAACTGACAGCCGCAAACGTTATCTTTTGCCACCGCTGCAGTTAAATCTGCACCGTATTCTGCTGTTGCAATCACCGCTTCTTCGCATCTTGCGCCATAATATGAATGCACAAAATAAACAAAGTCGCCTTCGTTTATATACTTGAAAATCTTATGTCTGCCATTTGGAAACTTCAAACTGTTCCAGCCGATATGGGGAATCTTGAATCCCTTTGGAATTACCTCATCAATGGGACGCACCTCACCCGTGATGAGCCCCAAGCCTTGGTGCTCGCCATACTCAAAGCTTTTTTCAAAAAGCATTTGCATTCCAAGACAAATACCCATAACAGGCTTGCCCTTTGCAGCCTCCTCTTTGATTACCTCATCAAGTCCTGTTGCCCTGAGCTTTGCAATAGCATCCTCAAAGGCTCCTACGCCAGGGAGAATAATTTTTTCGGCATTTCTCAAGACCTCGGCATCGCCCGTAACAACAGTTTCGGCACCTATTGACTCCATTGAGCTTCTGAGAGAAAACAGATTTCCCACGCCGTAATCAACAATCGCTATCATCAAAGTACCCCTTTCGTTGAAGGGATTTCATCCTCAAAGCCTGCTTCAGTTGAAACCGCCTGACGGAGAGCTCTGCCCGCAGCCTTGAAGGCACACTCGATGATATGGTGTGAGTTCGTTCCCGAAAGTTGGACAAAGTGAAGGGTGCAACAGGCTTCTCTCACAAAAGCAAGCCAGAATTCTTCAACCAGCTCGGTATCAAAGGCTCCCACCTTTTCTGTGGGAATTGAAAGCTTGTATGAAAGCCCTGACCTGCCCGAAAGGTCAACCGCCGCAATAATGAGGGCTTCATCCATAGGAAGAATCATATTTCCGTAGCGGATGATTCCCTTTTTGTCACCAAGAGCTTCAGCAAAGGCCTGACCGAGGCAAATTCCTACATCCTCAACAGTGTGGTGGTCGTCAACCTGAGTGTCACCAATACACTTCACCTCAAGGTTAAAGCGACCGTGCTTTGAAAAAAGCGTCAGCATATGGTCAAGAAAGCCGCAGCCTGTGTCAATCTCACTTTTGCCTGTTCCGTCAAGACAAAGACAAAGTTCAATCTGAGTTTCTTTTGTTTCTCTTTTTATTTCACTTTTTCTCATTTATTTATCCTCCAGAATTTCTCTAAGAGCATCAAGAAATTTATCCATCTGTTCTTTTGTTCCAACAGTTATACGGTTATATTCGCAAATCCGTTTGCCTGTGAAATGGCGAACCAGAATTCCTTTTTCACGAAGTCTTTTGTATATCTCCTCACCAGACACCTCAGGGTGCTTTGCAAATATAAAGTTTGCGGTGGACTCTGTCATCTCAAAGCCCATTTTTGTAAGCCTTTTCATTGTATATTCACGGTTTTCGCAAATAGTTTTGCAGTTGGCTTTTGTATATTCCTCGTCCTCAAGGGCCCCGATTCCTGCCGCCATTGTCATACGGTTTATATTATAGGGGTTTGTGGAATATTTTATGGTATTCAGATCCTTAATAATCTCCTTTGACGCAACACCATAGCCAAGTCTCGCTCCTGCCATTGACCTTGACTTTGAAAAGGTTCCCGTAACCAGAAGATTGTCGTATTTTTTAACCAGACATACTGCGCTCTCATTACCAAAGTCAACATATGCCTCGTCGATAACTACAACATTGTCAGGGTTGCTCCTCACAATTTCCTCAATTTCCGAAAGGCTCAAAGCAATTCCCGTCGGTGCATTGGGGTTTGCAATAAACATTGTTTTGTTCACACCGATATAGTCCGAAATTCTTATTCTGAAATTTTCGTCCAGAGGAATTTCTTCATATGGAATGTTTGAAAGAAGGGCAAACACAGGATAAAAGCCGTAGGTAATATCAGGAAACACCACAGGATTGTCAGCGTCGCCGTATGCCATAAAAGCAAAATTGAGAATTTCATCCGAGCCGTTTGTCATCAGCACCTGTTCGGGCTCAACCCCTAAAATTTCTGCCATTTTTACAGTCAGGCTACTTGCGGTGGGGTCGGAATAAAGCTGAAGCATCTCCGCCGCCTCTGCTGCCGCTTTTACAGCCTTCGCCGATGGTGGAAAGGGCGACTCGTTTGTGTTGAGCTTCACAAGATTCATTATCCTTGGCTGTTCACCCGGAGTATACGGAGTGAGTGCTGCAAACTTGCTGCTGAAAAATCTGCTCATTTGTTTCACTCCTTACTATTCAATTCTGATTGTTGCACTTTTTGCGTGAGCTGTGAGACCTTCCTTCTGAGCAAAGAAGGAAACATCATCTGCAACCCTTTTGAGTGCATCATAGGTATAATAGGTATATTGTGTTTTCTTCACAAAATCGTCAACCGAAAGAGGGCTTGAGAATTTTGCCGTTCCGCTTGTGGGAAGAGTATGGTTCGTGCCGGCATAGTAGTCACCGAGTGCCTCGGGGCAGTATCTTCCGAGAAATACCGAGCCGGCGTGTCTGACCTTTTCAAGATATTTGAAGGGCTCGTCAACGCATATCTCAAGGTGCTCGGGCGC
>JAZOCL010000005.1:0-9076 GCA_045596485.1 Clostridia bacterium | reverse complement strand
AGAAGCTGTATACGCTGATTCATATTTTTCTCCTGTGAATGCATCAACTTCTGTTCCGTAGCTGCTGACAGTATAACAAGCCTTATACATTCCGTCCGTATGAAGATAAATCCGCTTCAGGGGGGATGCTTTGAGAAGAGCATCATACGCTGTATCGCTGTCAACTATGCCATCGGGAGTCAAAAATTCCTTATCCTTCTCATAATCCAGGCTGTAATTTTTTATACGGTTGTGCTCTGCATCAAACTGAACATAAATGCCGTCGCTTATGTATCTGATACCTTTTATAGTTCTGTCATAGTCACGGCTCAGGCTCTGTCCGTATATTTCGTCCTTTTGCGGCGAAAACTCGGCAAGCTTTTCAACTGCAGCCTTTAAAAATTCATCTATTTTGGCATCTGCAGACTTTTTTTGAGTCACTGTCAGCTCTCTCCGCTCGGAATTTCTATATGGCACCCTGTTATATAAATTCAACAGCTCTCCCGTGCTGCCGTTTAGTGAGGCAGAAACATAACGTTCACCATCCTCACTTTCATAGGATGCCGAAATAATATATTCACCATCATTTTCAGTTATATCAAAATGACTCTGCTCCAATGTACTGTCAAGACCTATGTATGGAAGCTTTTTTAGAATTGCGTCAACACCCGCTTTTGAAATAAGCCCTTCAATGGCTTCAAGCTCTTTTATTTCCTTTTCGGAAAGCATTTCCTTTCTGTTCACAGAATCCTGAGCCGACTCCATACTTACAAAGCCTCCGCCGCTGCCGTCTCCAAACTCATCCACAGAGTCTTCTTCGGCGAGCTCACCTGTGGATACCAGAATATATCCCGCTTCGTTGTCCTTGTGGCGGTAAACAAGCACTGTCTTATTCTTGTCGGCATCTTCTGTCCAATAATAATTATACTCATCCTTATAAATCAGTTCTACGGGAAATTCAGCTTTATACTTTTCTATATAGTCAATCGCGCCTTTCGAATTTTCCACCTTCTCGAAGGTCGCATCGTAATCTATTGACAGCTCCATATTTCGGATGTATGGCACATCGTTATACACCACAACACGTACCGATGCAGCATTGTCCTTCACTTCAATTCCGTCCCGCATACGCTTGTAGCTCAGGCTGTAATTCAGGTTATTAACATTCCAGGTCTCTTGGTCAAAAACCAGCGTGTCATTCTCGCTTGCAAATGCCTCGGGTACAGTTTTTTTCAAGAAATCCTCTGCAAATTTCAGAATATCCGCTTTTGACAAAGCCGAGAGCTTTTTGTCTGACCTGAGTGTACTGTCGTAGAAATAGTATCTTGTAATTCTTCCCTCATTGTCAGCAGAAATCTCTATATGAGCTTTTCCTTCCTCATCCTGCCATAAGAGTGTATAGGTCTTTTCTCCTTTGGTTACATTCTCGTTTGTATAAGGAATAAATTCTGTGAGTTTTTCGGGAATATCAAGCTTTTGCTTCACCTTGATGAGCACTTCTTCCATTTCCTTTGAGGCTGCGCCGTCCGCAAAAACACCGACGCAGGACAAAATCATAACCGCCGCAAGTATAAAACTCAAAAATTTTTTCATAAAAACCGTCCTTTCTTTAGTTTTAAGTTATCCTTTATATTAATACATTTGAAACAGCCAAAATGTTGCACTTATATTATATTTTTCTTAAATAATTAATTCTGCCTTGCAAGCTGCCATTTATTTTATAAAGAAGAATACGCCCAAGCCGTAGCTTGGGCGCATAAACCGACAATTAATCTGCAAAATTAAACTCATCCTTGAACTTTTCTTTGAATATTTCAAATACCGCCATCAAAGTTTCTTCGTTTTCAACAGCCACATATGCTTCCATATCTTCTTCGTCAGTCTCTTCAACCTTCAGAATAACCACCTCGTCTGCATCTTCTGCGTCTTCAAGAGGCAGCAAAATAACATATTCATCGCTGTTATATTCAATAACATCCAAAAATTCAAATTCAACTTCATTTCCGTTCTCGTCATTCAGAACAACAATGTTGTCCATTTCTTCATCAAAAAGATTGTTATCTGTCCTCATAACAAAATCCTTTCTAAAACACTTACTTTATGTATTTCGCCTTTGCTTCACGAATCATATTTGCAGCTTCTTCAACAACTGCCATATCTGTGTCAACAAGGTTTGCCAGAGGACTTCTCACTCCTCCTAATTCAAGCCCTTCGTTAATCTTGAGAATAGCCTTGATTACTGAATACAGATTTCCGTGAGCTGAGCACATTTTGTAGATAACAGAATTTGCATCATACTGAATTTCCTTTGCTTCAGCCAGCCTGCCCGCCTTAACAAGCTCTTCCATTTTTAGGAACAGTTCGGGCATAACGCCATAGGTTCCGCCGATGCCGCCTTCAGCGCCGATAACCAGACCGCTGATGAACTGTTCATCGGGACCATTGAACACGATGTATTCATCCCCTGCTTCTTGCTTGAACTGCTGAATATCCTGAACGGGCATCGATGAATTCTTTACCCCGATAACCCTGTGGTTCTTTCTCATTTCAGCAAAGAGATTGAGAGTGAGTGCCACACCTGCGAGCTGAGGGATGTTATAAATTACAAAGTCTGTATTGGGAGCAGCAGAGCTGATGTCATTCCAATACTTTGCGATTGCGTGCTCAGGAAGCTTGAAATAAATTGGAGGAATTGCAGCAATTGCATCAACCCCGAGGCTCTCTGCGTGAGCCGCAAGCTCCATACTGTCTTTTGTATTGTTGCAGGCAACGTGAGCAATAACTGTCAGCTTGCCTTCTGCTGCCTTTATTACGTTTTCAAGAGTGACTTTTCTGTCTTCAACGCTCTGATAGATACATTCGCCCGAAGAACCGCCTACATATACGCCCTTAACACCCTTTTCAACAAAATATTTTGTCAGTGCCTGAACGCCCTCGGGACTAACCTCTCCTTTTTCGTCGTAACACGCATAAAACGCAGGAATTACACCCTTATACTTATCAAGATTTCTCATTGAAAAAACATCCTTTCTCCCTACAGCTTTCCTTGCTGCATTTTTATCGTCACTTTAAATTATATCATTAACCCATAAATTGTCAATAGAATATGCGAAAAATTCGGTAAGTATTTATGTTTCCCTTATTAACCCTAGACCTGATTATGGTAGTACGGGAAACCGCTTTACTATTGATAGTCAAAGTGATATTAACTTTATAGTAATTCCTTGCGCAGTTCCTCAGGGTCCTTCGGGCTGAGCATTGAAGGCGCAATATCAAGAACGGTCTTGCAGCCGCATTCACCAAGTCCACTCAGCTTGTATGCCGCTCTTGCATATGCAACAATAACCGATGCAGTAAACTCAGGATTTGAATCCAGCTTGAGGCTGTATTCAATAATATGCTGATTTTCGAGGTTCTCGCCGGTTCTTCCGCTTCGGATAACAAATCCGCCGTGGGGAATTCCGCCGTGGTAACGGTTGAGCTCCTCCTGAGATACAAAATGAACAGTTGTATCATAATCTGCAAAATAGTTTGGCATTGATTTTATTTCGTTTTCAATCTTCTCTTTATCTGCACCCTCTTTTGCCACAACAAAGCATTCTCTGATGTGCTTCTGCCGAGTTGAGAGCTCAGGGTTTGCGCCGCTTCTGACAGCTTCAAGTGCCGCATCAACAGGAATTGTATACTGCTTTGCATCTGCAACTCCTTCCAGTCTGCGGATTGCGTCAGAGTGTCCCTGGCTCACGCCCTTGCCCCAGAAGGTATAATCCTTGCCGCCGGGCAAAACTGCACCTGCATACATTCTGTTAAGGGAGAACATTCCGGGATCCCAGCCCACAGAGATAATTCCGACCTTGCCCGATGCCTTTGCCGCCTTGTCCACATTTTCAAAATGCTCGGGAATCTTTGCGTGAGTATCAAAGCTGTCAACTACATTAAAAAGCTTTGCCATCTCGGGGGTCTGAACAGGAAGGTCTGTTGCACTTCCGCCGCACAGAATCAAAACATCTATCTTGTCTGTCATATTTTCAAGCTCATCGGCGTGATAAACCTTAACGCCCTCAGTTTTGATTGCAACAGTTTTGGGGTCACGTCTTGTGAATATCGCAACCAGCTCCATGTCAGAATTCTGACGGACTGCACATTCAACACCTCGTCCCAGGTTACCATAGCCGTAAATTCCGATTTTTATGCTCATTGTTTTTTCATAACCTTTCCGTCCACAAAAGTCATTTATCCGATGTGTGTGGGCAACGCATCACTTCTCTTTTATTATTGTACCACTTTTTTTGCATACCTTCAACATTTTTTTATCGTAAAATAAAAAAAAGCGGAATTGCACAAATTGCCATTCCGCCTTTATTTTTCATTCATACAATTTCAACACAGGCTGAAGCTGTTTTCCGTCCATTGCGTGCTCCACAGTAGGAATAATCAAATCCATATGAGAAATTAACGAATTTTCCTTTGCATTCCAATCATCCTGTCCAAAGGGAACAAGATATACATTTTTCATATTCGCCAAAGCACCAATGTTTTTTGCATTGTTTCCCAGTCCGTCATTGGTGGATATTCCAATCACCACAGGTCGCCTGTTGCGCAGATGAGATTTCACCGCCAACGTCACAGATGTATCTGCCATTCCTGCTGCAATTTTCGCCAATGAGTTTCCCGTGCAGGGAGCAACAACAAGCACATCCAAAAGCTTTTGCGGACCGATTGGCTCTGCCTCCTTCACCGACGCAATAACCTCTTTCCCCGTAATTTTTTCAAGCCGTTTTATATGTTCTTCTGCCTTTCCGAATCTTGTATCTGTGGTATAGCTTATTTCAGACATAATGGGTATTACTTCGGCTCCCAGCTGCACCAACCTTTCAACCTGTGGAAAAATCTTTGAATATGTGCAAAAAGAGCCCGTCAGAGCAAAACCCACCGTCCTGCCCTCAAGTTTCATTCATTCGCCTCCATTTCGTCAATAATATTAAGAATTGTACTGCATATAATGTCTCCGGCGGTTTCTGCCGCCACCTTCCCTGGGAGAGACAATGCCCATATTACCTTTATCCCTCTGCGTCTTGCTTCGTCAAAATCAACTCCGCCGGGCTTTGAGGCAAGATCTATAATCAAAACCTTTTTTGATATTTTCGAAAGCAAATCAAAGTCCAGAATCAAGCTGGGCGCTGTGTTGAATATAATATCAAAACCGTCAATCACGCTGCCTAATGAAGATATGGGCATGGTTTCGTATCCCATAGAAAAGCCAAATGCCAAATCACCTTTTTTTCGTGCTGCAACTGTCACCTTTGCTCCGATTCCGTCAAGCATCTTTGCAAGAATCTTGCCAATACGTCCATTACCGATAATCAGGCATTTTGACGAATGAATTGTGAACGGCGTTTCCTCCATTGCGATCTGAATTGCGCCCTCTGCCGTTGGAATTGAGTTTAGCACGGCAAGCTCCTCACGACAAAGATAGTCAACCAGCATAATTCTGTGACTGTCAGCCATAGTCTTGATTTTTGGGTCACAGCGTCCTGCAAGAATACGGTTTTTTGTGGATATATTTTCAAAAACCTCAGTAATAGGAATCATACGCTTGCAAAGAGGAGCATTTATGTTCTTTCCGTCAGTGGAATAGGGAAGTGGCAAAATGACGGCATCATAAGCATCCTCCGCCTCTGAAAAATCCCAGAGAAGCTGCACGTTTGACGACAGCTTTTCACTATGCTCCGCATCAAACCCCAGCACAAAAACAGAATTACCTTTGTTTGATGCTTGATTTATAGCACGAATCTGCCGAAGGTCACCTCCGACAAACAATAATTTTTTTGTTTTGGTGGATGTAATCATTCTATCTCCTCCACAATTATTTGGTATATTTTATATTATGTTTGTGCGGCAGTTTTGTGTTTGAAAACAAAGAAAAAAAGGCTGTTGCAAAAAGCAACAGCCGAATTCATAATCTTGTATTAATCTTCGTTTTGGTATTGGGGGAAGGACGAAAATCTTCGGTTTATTCCACCCTCGGTAACCTCCTTGGTGCTGTAAACACTCTCTTCAACATATCCTTCGTCGAGTTCCGAAAATTCATAGCTTTTCAACGAAAAACCGGCTCCCGTTGACACAATCACATTGAGCTTGGGCTTTGCGCCGTTTTTCATATAATAATCCGAAACCTCAAAATATACGTTTCCCGTGTTTAGGTACTCCTTCAGGAATAAATAGTCAGCTTTTCCGTCAACATAAAGTGCCCAGTTCTGACCATCATTCCAGAGAAATTCCCCGTCCTCGTTGCGCTCTGCTGAGGTCATAAGAACAACCTTCTCATCTGTACCGTCACCGTCAATGTCGCCCACATATTCAGAAACCCGGTTCCATGAATATACTTCGTCGGGAATTCGAGACGCCTTAACCACAGTTTTTTCTGTATCAACGGGCGGTTTCTCAACATCAATTGCACCTTGATCTGTCTTGCAACCCGAAAGAATCATCAAAACTGCAAAAGCAACAAGAAGTAATCTAAATTTTTTCATATTATTCATCCTTTCGCATAACCAAAAAGCCATTGCCTATCAGCAGGCAGGCTTATTGTCTGCCACAGTTTTTTTTGCAGGAACCTTCTTTACAGGCTTTTTCCCACGCACAACCTCGGGCTCTGCGTTTTCGGTCACACATTTCTTTGTAACCGTAACGGTTACAATATCAGCATCCGAAGGAATCTCAAACATAATGTCCTGCATAACCTCTTCTAAAATAGTTCTGAGACCTCTTGCGCCGGTATTGCGCTCTATTGCCTTTTCGGCAATGGCGTCAACAGCTTCGCCCGAAATAATAAGCTCAACCTCATCCATAGCAAAGAGCTTTTGATACTGCTTCACAAGAGCATTTTTCGGTTCTGTAAGAATTTTCTTCAGCGCCGCTTTATCCAGAGATTCCAGCGTGGCGACCACAGGAACACGACCAATAAATTCGGGAATCAAGCCGAACTTCTGTAAATCCTCAGGAATAAGCTCCTTGAGAATATCTCCTCGATTCTTCTCTTTTTTGCTTTCAACCTTTGCCCCAAAGCCCAGAGACTTTGTGTTTATACGGGATTCGATTATCTTGTCAATTCCCTCAAAGGCGCCGCCGCAAATAAACAGAATGTTGGTTGTGTCAATCTGAATAAATTCCTGATGCGGATGCTTTCTGCCGCCTGTGGGAGGCACAGACGCAACTGTTCCTTCAAGAATTTTGAGAAGGGTCTGCTGAACGCCCTCGCCGCTGACATCACGGGTAATTGAAGGATTTTCAGACTTTCTCGAAATCTTATCTATCTCATCAATATAAATGATACCTTTTTCGGCTCTGGGAATATCATAATCCGCCGCCTGAATCAGCTTGAGAAGAATATTTTCAACGTCCTCACCCACATAGCCGGCCTCTGTCAGCGATGTTGCATCAGCAATTACAAAAGGTACGTTCATCATTTTTGCAAGAGTCTGTGCAATGAAAGTCTTTCCCACACCCGTAGGACCCAAAAGCAGAATGTTGCTCTTCTGGAGCTCAATGTCGTCGTTCTCGCCGTTATAGCCAATTCTCTTGTAGTGATTGTATATTGCAACCGAAAGTGCCTTCTTTGCACTCTCCTGACCCACAATATAGTCATCAAGAAATTCCTTGATTTTTCTGGGCTTGGGAAGCTCTCTGAGATCTGTTTCAATAGTTTCGGAAGCTGTTGCTTCAAACTCGTCTTCAAAAATCTCAAAGCAAAGCTCTACACACTCGTTGCAAATATAAACTCCAGGACCTTCAATGAGACGTTTCACCTGTTCTTCCGCCTTTCCGCAAAAGGAACAGCGAAGACGCCTTATATCGTTGTTGTTTGACATATAATGTCTCCTTTAAAAAAAATCTGTCTTAAAACCGTCGGCAAAAAGCCGTTTTATCTCTTTTCCACTATCTTGTCAACCAAGCCGTACTTCAGAGCTTCTTCGGCTGTCATAAAGTTGTCACGCTCGGTATCTCTCTGAATCACATCAAGAGACTGACCTGTATGCTCTGCGAGAAGCTCATTGAGAGTTCCCTTCATTCTGAGAAGGCGTTCTGTGTGAATAAGAATGTCAGTTGCCTGACCCTGAGTTCCGCCCAAGGGCTGGTGAATCATAATTTCGCTGTGTGGAAGAGCAAATCTCTTGCCCTTTGCGCCTGCTGAAAGCAAAAATGCCCCCATAGACGCCGCCATTCCCACACAAATTGTAGAAACATCGGCTTTTGTATATTTCATTGTGTCATAGATTGCCATTCCTGCAGTAACTGAACCGCCGGGGCTGTTGATATAGAGATTGATATCCGCATCGGGGTCCTCGCTGTCAAGGAACAAAAGCTGTGCAACAACCAGACTCGCCGTTGCATCATTAACCTCACCTGACAGGAATATGATTCTGTCTTTCAAAAGACGTGAAAAAATGTCATAAGTTCTTTCACCGCGGCTTGTTTGTTCAACTACATAGGGAACCAAATTGTTATACATTGCAAAAACCTCCATTTTAAAATTTCAACATATGCATAAAAACAAGCAAGGTTAATCGAAAATGATTAACCTTAGCCTATTATTCTACAGCAATATTATTTTACAGAAGCACTCTTAACAACAAATTCGATTGTCTTTTCAACCAACTTGCTTTCCTTTATGCCTTCAACGTTAACATACTTCTTAACATCCTCAACAGGCATCTTGCTCTGCTCTGCCATCTTTGCAATTTCTGCATCAATGTCTTTGTCTGTAACTTCGATACCTTCAACCTTTGCAATCTTTTCAAGAATCAGAGAAATCTTAACCTGCTTCTCAACACCCGGTCTCATCTGAACCTTCATTGCGTCAAGTGTAACACCTGTGTACTGTGCGTACTGCTCAAGTGTTATGCCCTGATACTGAAGCTGCATTGCAAAATCACGAAGCTGATTGTTAACTGCTGTTTCAAACATAGCTTCCGGAATATCAATTTCTGTACCTTCAGATATTATTTCCAGAATTTTGTCTTCTAATTCTTTTCTTGCCTTTTCTTTGTTCTTTTCCTTGAGCTTCTTTGCAAGGTCAGCCTTGAATTCTTCAAAT
>JAZOCL010000004.1:0-4079 GCA_045596485.1 Clostridia bacterium | reverse complement strand
AATTGCCCGTTCTTACCGTTGATTTTTTTGTTCGTCCCACCGAGCTGAAGCCTTTGAAATCGTGCTTACCCACAAGCTTCTCTGCGGCATTTCGCATTTTATCCGCATCGGGGTTTTGGTCAGCAAAGAACACATACTTTCGCAAAAACACATCAGGTTTTTCGGTTGCTATTGTGTACTCATAGGTCTTGGACTTTGCGTTAAGTCTGCTGTGAAAACGCTCATCAACCGCATCTAAAGATGTTACACGAACATCTTCAGGAAGATAGCAATTGAGGTACGTCAGTACACCATCGGATGTCATATTTACATCACACTTGAAGTTTGCAACCTGTCCCTTTGCGTGAACCCCTCTGTCAGTTCTGCCCGAGGCAAAAATCTCCGTCTTCTTTCCACACATAAGGGAAAGCACGTTTTCAAACTTTTCCTGCAGGGTGTTTTTTGTGTTTCCCTGCCTTTGCCAGCCGTTATATTTTGTTCCGTCATATTGAAGGGTCATTCTGTAGTTTTTCATACTTCCCTCCTATTTGTTAAGATATTTTTTCATCACATTTCCTGCAATGGGAGCTGCAACGTCTCCGCCGCTTCTGCCGTCATTTTCAAGAATTACCGCAATGGCAATCTGCGGGTCATCTGCAGGGGCATAGCCCACAAACCAAGCGTGGTCTTTTTCGTTCTCATTTTCTGCTGTTCCCGTTTTTCCTGCAACGGTCACATTCCATATTCTGGCACGGCTTCCTGTTCCTTTCTCGACGGCATCAACCATAAGATTTCCCAGATATTCGGCACATTCAGGCGACATCACCTGACTCAGCACCTTCATTTTTGTTTCGCTGACCACGGCATCGTTTTTTGTTACGCTGCCCACCACATACGGCTTCAGAAGCCTTCCGCCGTTGGCAACCGAAGAACAAATCATCGCCATATGAAGGGGTGTTGCAAGGAGCTGACCCTGACCGATGCTCACCAAAGCGCTGTCTGCCTGAGTCATACTTTTGTACTCAATACGGCTGCCCTCGGTGGGGGTGTCAAACGCCAATGCCGAATTCACCCCGAATCTCTCTGCAATTTCAAGAATTCTTTCGCTACCCAGGTCATAGCCCACCGTGCAGAACACCTGATTACTTGAAACCCGAAAACCATCCTCAAGGCTTATTTTTCCATATGCCTTGTTGTTATAGTTTTCAACCTCAAGGTCACCTGCCTTAAAGCTGCCTGTATCCTCAAAGCTTCTGCCCTGCATACCGTTTTCAAAGGCAGCTGCCGCTGTCACAATCTTATAGGTAGAGCCTGGGGGGTATAGTCCCTGTACCGCTCTTGCAATCAATGGCGAATTTTCGTCCTCAACAATATCATTCCACGCACTTTCCAGCAAATCCGCCTGAGGCTCAAAGTCGGGCAAGCTCACCATTGCAAGAACAGCTCCGGTTTTTGGATTAACTGCAACCAAAGCACCTTTTTTTCCTCTCATCTGTTCATATGCATATTTCTGCACGGAGTTATCAATAGTCAAATTCAGGTCAAAGCCCCTTTTCTTGTCGCCGGGGAACAGGTCAATGTCACCCTTGCCCAAAAGCTCGCTGTCATATTCACGCTCAAGAAGGCTCTTGCCGTAAACCTGAGAGCAATATCCTATCACGTGGCTGTAGAGCCTTCCCTGAGAATATACACGCTTTGTGCCGTCACCATCCTCAACGGTTTCGGCAAGAACAAGTCCCTCGCTGTCATAAATCGTGCCTCGGGTCACGTATCTTTCGTCATCCCATTGACGGCGGTTGTAAGGATTGGTTGAAACCGTGTCTGCCTGAAACATATTAAAATACAAAAGATATGTTAGCAATGCCAGAAACAATGTCGAAATCACAATTAGAACACGGATAATTTTTCTATTCACGTTCATTCTTCCGCGCCTCCTTTCGGTCCTCGATGGCAGAAATCGCCTGCATAATACCAAGCGATGCAAAGCTCACCACAATAGACGTTCCGCCGTAGCTCACAAAAGGAACCGTGATTCCGGTCAGGGGAATAAATTTTATCACACCGCCAATGATGATAAAGGTTTGAAGAGCGAACATAAGGGTGAGCCCCAGCCCCACAGCCTTGTTATAAGGATTTTCGGTATTTAGAGTAATTTTAAAGCATCTGTAAGACAGCAGAAAGAACAGAATTATAATCGCCGCACCACCAAAAACTCCCATTTCTTCGCATATTGCCGAAAAGATAAAATCTGTATGAACCTCAGGAATATAGTCGGGCGAGCCGTTGCCGAGACCTCTGCCGAAATATCCGCCCGATGCAATGGCAAAAAGAGACTGGGCAATCTGATAGCCCTTGTTCGAAACATCTGCCCAGGGATCAAGCCAAACGCCCACACGAACCTGAATGTGATATAAAAACCGATAGCCCAAAAGCGCAACCACCAGAGCCGCTGCCACATTGCAGAACAAAAACCAGGGCTTTTTTTCATAAACATAAATCATAAAGATGAAAATTGAGAAAACAACCAGAATTGTTCCCCAGTCACGCTGCAGAACCAGAAACAGGATATAAACATAGGTAACGATTCCCGTCATATACATAGGCGAAAGCTTCAAAAATGGCTTTGTCCAGCTTTCGGAATAATGACAGGCAAGAAACATCACATAAAGAATTTTTATGATTTCGGACGGCTGAAAGGCAATAATGCCAATGTCAATCCAGTTCTTTGAACCGTTTACCGTTTCGCCGAATATGAGAGTTACAACAAAAAAAACAACTCCTGCCGCCGCATATAAAAACCACATTCTGTGCCATATATGCACATTGTAATATATAACGTACGCCAGAAAAAATACAATTCCGCCCACACCAATCCACACAATTTGCCGTGCACCCATAACAATATCAATTCTGCACAGCATAAGAACACCCATGGTCATCAGCATTGACGCAATCAGCATCAAAAACTTGTCACCCATACGGCACACAACCAATATTGAATACATCAAAATAAAAAGGCACAAAACACCCAACCCAACGTAGAGCACGTTGAGCTGATAATCGTTTGCCATAAACAACAGCAAAAAGCCCAGCACATTCATCAAAATCAGAAGGTATGCAGGCAATCTGTAGTTTGCTTTACTCATTCCTGCTCCTCCTCAAAGACGAATTTGAGTTCACCAAAGGCAATTTCGTCGCCGTCCTCCAAGGGCTTCACCCTTCTCAGCCTTGTGCCGTTAAGAAAGGTTCCGTTTTTGCTGTCCATATCACCGATATACCACAAGCCTTCGTCGTACCACACCTGAAAATGCTCAACCGACAAAAACATATGGTTCACGGTGATGTCACATTCCTTGCCTCTGCCCACAATAACGCCCTTTCCCGAAATGCGATAAGCCGCTTTCATTTTTGCTTCTGCCGCCTTTCGGCTTTTCACCGTTCTCAGCACGGCAAAGCATTCCCTCGGCAAGGGTTCTGCGCTTATTTCAGCTTCTTTGTTTTTCTTTTTTCGTTCCTTTTGGCTGACCTTTTTTATGTCCATATATATCAGTGCAATAACGCTGAAAATAAAGAGATATATAATCGTTGTAAAAACATAGCTCAGCAGCGATGAAATCATTGAATAAACAGACATAATTTTCACCCTTTTCTTCCTTTGTTTTTTCGTTCCTTCTATGGACTAAAGGCAATAGAGCTTTTGCACTATTGCCTTGAAATCTATTGAGTTTTTATTCTGCTCCGCCGTATAACGCCTGAAGGTCAATTGTAACACCTGTGTCAGCGAAGTTTCCCTTTCGGATTCGTACGTCAGAATTTTTGCAGATATAATTAACATAATCATCAATGGTATACCGAAGCTCCAATCGCTGAATAATGTGATAACCATAGCTTGTTTCAACAAGACCGCTGGTTTCGCCAACCTGAAGCGCAAAAGATGCGTCCGTAAACTGCTGAACCATTGTGCCGTCATCGGCAAAAGTGTAGCCCTTTGCGGTTGCACCGGGGTCGTCGTTATGCTCTTCCATCAGCTTGTCAAAATCGCCGCCTGCCTGAAGCTTTTCGAGCACCTCTTCGGCTTCGGCAAGGGCTGCAGCCTTCTT
>JAZOCL010000003.1:0-6979 GCA_045596485.1 Clostridia bacterium | reverse complement strand
TCAGTTTGCTAAATTTAGCAAACCTTTGTGAAAACTATGTTTTCACAAGCCGACTTTATTGCAATCAAGTGTAGCTTTCAAGCCGAAGACTTGAAAGTCGCAGAATAAATTCTGCAAAAAACGGCGTATCGCCGTTTTCTACGACATTGATTATATCGCATCAAATATATCGCGTCTTCAAGGCATATCGCAAATTCCGCCAGAAATTTATATTGCTGAAAAAAGACAGATTTCAATATGAAATCTGTCTTTTTGGGAAGAGCAGAACGGTTTAGATGCTATTCAAAAATAAGCTTTGCATAAGCAAAGCTAGAAGTCCAAAAAGAAACGACAATCTTTGACAGAAGATTGTCGTTTCTTTTTGGTGGAGGGAGATGGATTCGAACCATCGAAGCGAGACGCAACAGATTTACAGTCTGCCCCCTTTGGCCACTCGGGAACCCCTCCAAATAATGGAGCTGGTGATGGGACTCGAACCCGCAACCTGCTGATTACAAATCAGCTGCTCTGCCAATTGAGCTACACCAGCTTACCTATTAAATTTTTGGCTGCTCTCGCAACCAGCAAAAACAATAATACCATAATTCAATCAGCTTGTCAACACTTTTTTCAAAAAATTTTTCTTTTTTTGAATTTCGCCATATGCTACCATTTGCCATTTATTCTTTATTCCCTCTTATCTCCTAAATATCACAAACTTTCAGACTAAAGCCGTCCTTGCCTGTCTCAAGAACTCCGTAATATCTCGATGCGCTTCCCGGATTAAACAGAGCAACCCCTCCTGCCTTCTCGTGGTGTGCCACGTGGGTATGCCCAAATATGCAAACATCCGCTCCCAAATCAATTCCTTTTTTCATAAGCCTTGCCAGAGAATATTTCACGCCGTAATTATGACCGTGGGTTAAAAAAATCTTCACTCCGTCAAAGGTAAAAAACCGCTCATCCTCTGCTTGGGTCTCCCAAAAGTCGTTGTTGCCCTTCACAAAGGCAACAGGAATTTGAGGATACATAATCACAAGATCCTCAGCATCACGCACAACGTCACCTGCATGAATAATCAAATCGACCTTTCCCTCCGCCTCAATGGCGTCAGCCATAATAATTGTCGGTGAAATATTTTAATATTTCAGTTTGCTAAATTTAGCAAACCATTGTGAAAACTGTGTTTTCACAATCCGACTTTATTGCAATCAAGCGTAGCTTTCAAGCCGAAGGCTTGAAAGTCGCAGAATAAATTCTGCAAAAAACGGCGTATCGCCGTTTTCTACGACATTGATTATAGGATTAAACCTACCGTGAGAATCGCTGAATATAATCGCCTTCATAGTGCACTCAACCCTTTCTTCGTCCATTCTCTACGCTCTCCCCATTTTACCACATAAAAAAGTTTTTGTCACCATTTCGATTCATCTTCATATACTGATTAGTGGAAGAAAAGATTTTTTGAAAGGAGTTAAACCCTATGAATATTCAGGATATGATTTCAAAAATGTCACCCCAAATGCTTTCTCAGGCACTCAAGCAGCTCAGCGGAAACCTTTCTCCACAACAGCTTCAGCAGGCAGAGGCAGCAATAAAATCAATGAGTCAGGGCGATTTGAAGGATAAGCTTCAGAACCTCAGCGCCGAGCAGCTAAGTCGTGAGCTCGGGAACAATCCTGCGCTTGCAAAGCAGCTTGCCCAAAACCCTGAGCTGCTAAAGGCTCTAACCAACATTGCATCAAAAAAATAACCTCGCCAAAAACACGAAAGGAGGATTGGCAAAATGGACGAAACACCTGATTTTTCAAATGCTCTTGAAAATCTTCAGCAAATGCTTTCATCAGACGACGGTCAAAATCAGATTCAGAACCTTTTGGAGATGTTTTCGGCATCAGGCGACGAGCCATCAACGGAAGGCACCGAACCCCAAAACGTCTTTCCCCTGCAAAATCTTTTGGGCTCGGCAGAGGGAATTGATTTTGATACAATGATGAAGGTTGCAGGAATAATACAGGCAATGTCCTCGGAGCAGAACAGCCCAAAAGCCGCCTTTCTCTCCTCACTCAGACCCTTTCTCAAGGAAAGCCGCCAAAAAAGTCTGGACAAGGCGGCAGCAATACTGAAGGTTTCATCGGTTCTCAAAGCCTTCAGGCAGGGAGGTGCATAACGTGTATCGCCGATACAACCCAAATCAGCACCCCCAAAGGCAGCACCAAGCACAGCCTTCATCTGTTCAAAAGCCTTCGGGCGGTCAGACAAACCCCAAAAGACCTCCTCAAAGCCCTCAGCAGACCCACAGAAGCTCTGAGCCCTATCCTCACACACCACCACAGCAAAAACACACGCCCAATAACCATACGCAAAATATAACACCGCAAAAAGCCCCCGAGCAGAGCATTCAAAGCCCCTCATCGCCAAAGGCTGTGCCAATACAGCCCGAAGCAAAGGTAAAGGAGAATAGTTCTTTGTCTTCAAAAAACCTCCTTTTGAATTTTATCCCAAGGGGGTTCTACAATCCCGACTCAAAAAAAATCCTCGGGCTTCTCACAGCCGAAGACCTTCTGCTGATTGCGCTGATATTTCTGTTTCTCGAAAGCAGCGACGAGGACAATCCTCTCTTGGTTCTTGCTCTGGTTTATGTTCTTCTTTCCGATTATATTGACCTTGGTGATTTTGCCTTTTGAGCTAGGGCGTGGAATATCTGCAGTCAAGTTCTCATAGTAATATACTAAAATCAAACAAATATTCTTTAGAAGTGAGGTAGAATGAACTATGTCCGTAAAGCTGAAAAAGGAGCACCTGAGCCTCTCTGAGGTAGTCTGCTCCCGATACTGTCAGACCACGGTTGACTGCGACATAATCGTCCCCGACATCAAACCCGATGTTCTGAAGGTTCTGCGCACAAGCGGCGAGGCAGTAATAACCCAGAAAAACATTCAGGCAGACAAGGTATATCTGCAGGGCGTAATCCGTCTTGACATTCTTTATATCCCCGACGGAAGCTCTCTGGGCTCGGTAAAATCAATAAGCTGTACCCAGGATTTCAGTCACACCGTTGATGCAAAGGGCGCAAAGCCCGGAATGAGCCTTGTTGCCGAAGCCGAGTGCGAAGGAACAGAATTCACCCTTGTGAACAGTCGAAAGCTGAATATCCGAAGCAAGCTGGGGCTGAACATAAAGGTTTCTTGCGCCTCTGAAATTCAGATTGCCACGGAAATTGAGGGCGAAGCCAAGGTTCAGACCGACTCCCGACACCTGAGAATCTGCAATTGCTGCTGCGAAACAGAGCGTGATATTATGGTTCGTGAACGGCTTGATGTTCCTTCGGGAAAGCCCGACCTGGGTGAAATTCTGAAGCTTTCGGCAAGGCCCGTTCCGGGGGAACTCAGACTTCTTGACAACAAGGTTATTGTCAAGGGCGAGCTGAAGGTCTGCACCCTTTATTGCGGCGGCGACGAGGAATCAACGGTTCAATGTATGGAGCACAGCCTGCCCTTCACCGAAATTCTTGAGGTGGACGGCGTAACCGAAGCAATGAGCGCCGAGGCTGATTATTGCATAAAGGACATCTACGGCGAAATCTGCCGTGACGCCGACGGCGACAAACGTGTTCTGAGTGTTGAAATTACCCTGACTGCCTGCATCCGTGCCACCGAAATCATTGAATGTGACGCAATTTGCGACGCCTACGGTCTTGACAGCGAATTAATTCTCGAAAAGAACCCCTGCACCGTGGAGCAGCTGATTGAGACCTCACGCACCCAGCTTACCCAAAAGGAATCTGTTTGTGTGCCCGACTATCTTCCCGACATTCATCAGGTCTGCGACTGCACAGGCACCCCCAACATCGAAAGCATCTCCGCGCAAGAAGACTGTGTGACGGTTTCGGGCTACCTGAGCTGCAACATTTTGTATATGACCGCCGACCGTGACACACCAATCTCGGGCTTCAGCCATGTTCTGCCCTTTAGTCACACCTTTGAAATTCCGGGAGTGACAGAGAGCACAATATGCGACGCAAAGGCAGATTTAGAGCATATGGCATACACAATTTCAAGCCCCCGTGACCTTGAGCTCCGCTCCATTATTCTTTTAAATCTGAAGGCAATGAGTCCCGGCAGCTGTCAGCTGGTTTCAGAGATAACCTATAACACCGAAGCCGCTCCCCCGCAGCTCCCGCAGATGGTAGTATACTTTGTGCAAAAAGGCGACACCCTTTGGAGCATTGCCAAACATTACCGCATTACCCCTGACGAAATTCTTGCTGCCAACGGCAGCGAAAAGGAATTTTTGAAGCCTGGCAACAAAATATATATTTTCAGATAAACAGCAACAGTCCTGCATTTTGCAGGACTGTCATTTTTTATTCACTTATGGAACTTCTCTCCGCCTCGGGCTGCACAACTGAGTCACGCTTTGCCACATAAAGGTCAACATCCTCGCCAACCTTAATGCCGTAACCGAGAAGGCACAGCTTTGTTGTTTCAAAGGCAAGGTCGGGATAGTTATTTTCGGGGCTGATGTGTCCCAGAATAATTTCCTTTGTTCCGCTTTGAACCAAATCACGGGCGGTGAGCGCCGCATCCTCGTTGCTCAAATGCCCCGACTCTCCTTTTATTCGGCACTTCAGCTCATAGGGATATGTACCTGCCTCAAGCATAAAGAGATCATAATTTGATTCCAACAAAACACTCTGACTCCCCTTGATATTTTCAAAAATCTCGGCAGTCATAATTCCTATGTCGGTGGCAACCGCAACCTTGCAATCCTCTTTTGTGAAGGTATACCCCACAGGCTGCGCCGCATCGTGAGAAATGGGAAAAGCCGAAACTGTTATGTCACCCACCTGAAAAGGAATGCTTTCGTCAAAAACCCGTCTGCACCCCTCGGGGATTTCTCCCACAGCCTTTTCCATTGCCCTCCAGGTTCCGTATGTAGCAAAAACAGGAATCTCAAGCTTCCTTGCAGCAACACCTACACCCTTGATGTGGTCGCTGTGCTCGTGAGTTATAACAATGGCGTCAATATCCTCTGCCGAAAGTCCTGCACTGTCTGTAGCCTCCAAAAGAGTCTTGCCGCTGATTCCGCAGTCCACAAGAATTTTTGTTTTATCGTCATATACAATTGTTGCATTTCCTTTGCTGCTGCTCCTCAGGGAACAGATTTTCAGTTCTGCCACAAGCTAATCCTCAACTTTCAACCGTCTTTTTCACAGAAAAACCGCACCAAATTTCTCTGATGCGGTATTTTTTTAAGCAATTGTAGTGCTCTTGCTTTTTTCACCATCAACACGTCTGGTAATCTGTGCACCCAGACCCCTGAGCTTCTTTTCAAACTCCTCATATCCACGGTCAATATATTTTATGTTATAAACCTCGGTTACACCGTCAGCCATAAGTCCTGCAATAACCAGTGCCGCACCTGCTCTCAGGTCTGTTGACGAAACAGGGGAGCCCGTAAGCCGTCCGCCGCCTTCAACAACAGCAATTCTGCCGTCAACCGACACATTTGCGCCCATTCTGCGCAGCTCCTCAACATATCTGAAGCGGTTGTCCCACACATTTTCGGTAACAATGCTGGTTCCGCTTGCTCCCGTAAGAAGGGTCAGAATCTGAGGCTGAAGGTCTGTGGGAAATCCGGGATGCGGCATTGTTCTCACATTTGCCTTTTTGAGGGCTCCCGTACCTCTCACCCTGAGACTGTCGTCGTATTCTTCAATCTCAACGCCCATTTCTTCGAGCTTTGCCGAGATTGAATCAAGATGCTTGGGAATTATGTTCTTGATAAGAACATCACCACACGTTGCTGCTGCCGCAATCATAAAGGTTCCCGCTTCAATCTGGTCGGGAATAACGGTATATGTTCCGCCGTGAAGAGCTTCAACCCCCTTGATTTTTATAACGTCTGTTCCTGCGCCCTTGATGTTTGCGCCCATACTGTTGAGAAAGTTTGCAACGTCAACAATGTGGGGCTCCTTTGCAGCATTTTCGATAATTGTCTGTCCCTGAGCCATAGTTGCCGCGAGCATAACATTTATAGTTGCACCCACAGACACCTGGTCCATATAGATGCTGGCGCCGCTGAGGCCCTCTGAGCGGATGTCAACAATTCCACCTGCCTCAACCGAATATTCAGCACCCAAAGCCACAAAGCCCTTGAGATGAAGGTCAATGGGTCTCACGCCAAAATCACAGCCGCCGGGCATTGCAACCCTTGCCTTACCGAAGCGACCCAAAAGCGCGCCCATAAGATATGAGGATGCTCTGATTTTGCTCACCATTTCATAAGGCGCTTCATAGCAATCAAGGTCTGTGCTGTCAATTTTGAGCACGCCCTTATCAACAAACTCAGCGTGTCCGCCGAGCTGATTTATTATATCCATAAGAACATAGGTATCACTGACAAGCGGCACGTTTTCAATAACGCAAACGTCCTTGACCATAAGAGCTGCAACAATCAGCGCAACCGCAGAATTCTTTGCGCCGCTGATTTCAACCTCGCCCTCAAGCTTTGCACCGCCGAGAATAACATATTTCTCCATGTTTCACCCACCTAAAATTTTCTTTTGTAAAAAAGAATATTCATTCCGCAAAATCCGTCAAAAATCTCTATTATCCGTCAAAAAACTAATTACATTCTCTACCAATTTAATATTTTATCATAAACCTTTAACAAAATCAATCCCAAAAGAGGAATTTTTCAAATATTTTCTGTTTTTTACAGATACAAAACACTATATTTAGTAGTACCCTATTTTCCCCTGTTTGATACCAACACGACCGTTTGTTTTGTCAATCATATCAGCTTCAAATTTCGAAGCCTCAGAGGTGGGCACCAAAACCGAAATTTTCACATTTTCGGCATAATCCGTTCCGCTTATTGCATAGCCCTTTCCAAGAGCTTCGCTTTGAATTTTTCCCAAAAGTGAATAATCACACTCCACGGTCATTTCGCAGCACAGGGTCATTGTGACGGGCTGCGCCGCCTCAACGCCAAC
>JAZOCL010000002.1:0-13169 GCA_045596485.1 Clostridia bacterium | reverse complement strand
TTGGGGTCAGGCGCACCGCCTGCAAAGCTGATTATGCCCGGCTTTGCAAGAAGCTTGAATATTTCACGGATAGCCGAAGCCTCGAGATGCTTAACCTTGTCAGAAAATTTTGTTGTAATATCCATTTATATCAGTCCTTACTTTGAGAGTTTTTCAATGCCAATCTTGATACGGTTTATGGTTTCTTCCTTGCCTAAGATGAATGCAAGCTCAACACCGCCGCCAGGTGTAAACGCCTTGCCCGAAACCGCAACACGAACAGGCCAGAGAATTCTGCCATTCTTGAGCTCCATTCTTTCAACAAGAGCAATGAGCTCATCGTGAATATTCTCTTTTGTCCAATCGCTTATTCCCTCAAGAACAGGAAGCACCGCACTCAATGCCTCAAGAGAGTTTTCGGGACTGGTCTTCATCTTCTTGTGAGTATAAAGCTCGTTGTCATATTCAGGCAGCTTGTCAAAGAAGTCAACCTGCTCGGGAATGTCGGAAAGCTTTTCGCATCTGGGCTGAAGGAGCTCCGACACCTCTTTCAAGTCTATTGACGGGCTTGTGATAACACCTTCGTAATAAGGAAGAGCCATTTCGTGAAATTTTTCGGGAGACAGCTCTCTAATATACTCGCCGTTAAGCCATGCCAGCTTCTTCTCATCAAAAATTGCGGGGGATTTGCTGATACCCTTTACATCAAAGGCTTCCATAAGCTCTTCGATTGTAAATTTTTCTCTTTCATCACCGGGAGCCCAGCCAAGGAGAGCAATATAGTTGACAATAGCCTCCTTAAGATAGCCCTTTGCAATAAAGTCTTCATAAGATGCATCGCCATGACGCTTTGAGAGCTTGTTGTTTGCATCCTTCATAACAGGTGAAACGTGAACGTACTTGGGAATATCCCAGCCGAAGGCTTCGTAAAGAAGGTTATATTTCGGAGTTGATGAAAGATATTCGCTTCCGCGGATAATATGGGTAATCTTCATCAGGTGGTCGTCAATTACGTTTGCAAAGTTGTAGGTAGGAAGTCCGTCAGCCTTCAGAAGAACATTGTCGTCAAGGATTGCATTTTCAACAGAGATTTCGCCGAAAACCTCATCGTGGAAGGTGGTTTTGCCGTATTTGGGCATCTTCTGGCGAATTACATATGGTACTCCTGCTTTGAGCTTTTCTTCGATTTCTTCCTTTGAGAGCTTGCTGCAGAGTCCGTCATACTTTGTGGGTACCTTCATAACAGTCTGTCTCTGACGAAGCTCCTCCAGACGTTCCTTATCGCAAAAGCAATAATACGCATGACCCGTTTCAACCAGCTTTTCGGCATATTCCTTGTAAATACCTCTTCTTTCGCTCTGGATGTAGGGACCGTAGCCGCCATCCTTGTCGGGGCCCTCATCGTGGATGAGACCTGTGTCGGCCATTGTTCTGTAAATAACATCAACAGCACCTTCAACATATCTCTCCTGGTCGGTGTCTTCGATTCTCAAAATAAACTTTCCGCCCTTTGACTTTGCCAGAAGATATGCATAAAGTGCTGTTCTAAGATTTCCTATATGCATATAGCCCGTGGGGCTTGGTGCAAATCTTGTTCTTACTTCAGTGTTGCTCATTTTCTTTTTCCTCCGTTTACTGTTCTATGTAACCAATGTATGGCAGATTTCTGTATTTTTCGGCATAATCGAGACCGTAGCCGATAACAAATTCATCAGGAATTTCAAAGCCCAGATAGTCAATTTTTACTTCGCACACTCTGCGGCTGGGCTTGCTCAGGCAGGAGCAAAGCTCAAGATTTTTGGGCTCACGATCTTCCAAAAGCTTCATCACTTCACGCATTGTATAGCCGCTGTCAATAATATCTTCAACAAGTAGAACATTTTCGCCCTTAATATCTTTTTCAATATCCTTGGTTATCTTAACTGTTCCCGAGCTTTCTGTTCCTGCACCGTAGCTTGATGCCTTGAGAAAATACACCTCGGTGTCAACCGTAATTTTCTTCAAAAGGTCGCTCATAAACATAAACGCACCCTTGAGAACTCCCACAACAATCAAGGTTTCGCCCTGATACTTGCGGTTTATCTCCTCTGCAATTTCTGTTATCCTCTTTTCAAGGGTTGTTTCATCAACAAGCACCTTATGATTATTCTTTTGTTCCATACTCAATCACCAAAGCCCTCTCTGTTTCATTTGTAATTTTATATTTTTCACTCACACGACTCCCCACAATGGCAAGGACCTCAGAGCCCGTGCAAAGCAGAGGAATTCTGTCTCTGTCGTTTTTGGGAATCTTGTAATCTATGAGCACGTTTTTTATCTTTTTGGTTCTGCCGTCAGGAAACCACACAATACGGTCACCGCTTCGGCGGCTCCGCAAAAACAGCATTTGACCGTCAACAGCGTCATAGCTGATTGCCGTTTCATTAACCTTGCAGATATAGGTTTTTGCATCCTCAATTTTCAAGGAAACACTTTTGCCCAAGGGTTCAACAAAAACTGTCTGCAAGGGTGAAATTGCTGTAAAAAAACCATTCTCTTCACCTTGGATTTTTTTAACCGAGTTTTTATCCTCGAACAGCAGCCAGCCGTACTGAACACTCACTGTCAGACCATCGGGCAAATCTATGGCTGCCCCTGTCTGCTTTGTCATAAGCTCAAGCACATCATCAATGTGCTTTTTCTCAAGCCTGAGTCCCTGCTTTTCTTCTGCTGCCGCAATCCTTATAACTCTGGCAACAATTGCTTTATCCACCATTGCCAGACTCTCAATATGCAACGTTATACTCTTGTTTCCCGGCAGGGGATTACACAGTCTTGCATAAAGACGTCTTGCGTAGCTTTCAAGAAACTCGGCGTCCTCCCTTGCATTTTCAGCAAGTCTGCAAAGGCTGTCAACCGCTTTTGCGTTGAAGCTTTCTTGGAGATATGGAATCAGCTGATTTCGTATCTTGTTTCTTGTGTAGTCGTTTTCAAAATTTGTTGCATCGGTACAGAATTCAAGGCTGTTTTCGCTGCAGTAGCTTTCAATCTCTGCCCTAGATAAATCAAGAACAGGTCTTATGACCCCGTCATCACGGACATATGAAATACCCTTTAGCCCGTCAATTCCCGTTCCTCGCAAAATCCGCATCAGAACAGTTTCGGCATTGTCATTTTTGTTGTGTGCTGTTGCGATTTTGTCTATTCGGAACTTTTTTGAAAGCTCTTCAAAAAATTCATATCTCGCCATTCGCCCGGCTTCTTCGGTGGAGAGCTTTTTCTCTTCTGCCAAAGCCGCCACATCAACCGTCTTTGTGAACACGGGAATGTTTAGCCTTCCGCAAAGCTCAACAACAAACTGCTCATCATTATCTGCAGCCTCGCCGCGAAGTCCGTGATTGAGGTGGGCGCAATAGATGCTGAAGCCAAGAGAATCCTTCAAGCGGTTCAGCACGTGGAGCATACAAACCGAATCGGCACCTCCCGAAACCGCAGCAAGAACTCTGTCGCCCTTATTAATCATATTATGTTCAAAAATAGTGGTCATAACATTCTGCATAACAGAATTGGCATTATTCACGGCTTCCACTCCAATTAGAAAATTTGGTGTATTCACCAAGCCAGGTTAAGAACTCGTGACCGGTTTCACCGTTTCTGTGCTTTGCAAAAATGCACTTTGTGCGGTTTGGTTCTTCTGCCGCCTCGTTGTAAGCACCCTCACGATACAAAAACATAACCATATCGGCATCCTGCTCGATTGCACCAGATTCACGCAGGTCGCTGAGCCTTGGCTCCTTTACGTCACGGTTTTCAACCGAACGGTTGAGCTGCGAAAGAGCAATAACAGGAATATTCAAATCGTTTGCCATAATCTTCAGGCTTCGCGAAATTTCGGAGATTTCCTGCTGACGGTTTCCGTCGCCCTTTGACTTTCCACCGCTTATGAGCTGAATATAGTCAATAACCACAAGTCCCAGATTATGTTCCATTTTGAGCTTTCTGCACCTTGAAACAATCTCTGACGCAGTGATTGAGGATGTGTCATCAATATAAATATTTGCACGGCTGAGAACGTCAACTGCCTCGCCGATTTTTTCCCATTCTTCGTCCTTGATATTACCTTTTTTCAGGGCTTCGGATCTGACCATGGCTTCACTTGAAAGCATTCTGTTTGCAATCTGAATACCCGGCATTTCAAGGTTGAACACCGCAACACAGACTCCTGCATCAATTGCCGCATTCTGAGCAATATTGAGAGCAAAGCTTGTTTTGCCCATACCGGGACGAGCCGCAATAAGCACCAGCTCCGAGCCGTGAAGACCTGCTGTACGCTTGTCCAAATCAATAAAGCCTGTGGGTATTCCTGTAACATCTTCTGCGTTTTCGGATAACTCGGCAACCTTTTCAATGCTCTGACCTAAGTATGTTCTCAAATGAACAGGTCCCTTTGAGCTGCGCTCCTGGGATATGTCAATAAGCTTTTGTTCCATTTCGCCGATAACCGCATCGGCATCCTCGTCGCCCTTGTAGCAATCGTTCATTGCCTTTTCGGAAATTTTTATTATGCTTCTGAGCAGCGCCTTTTGCGCAACAATTTCGGCATAATGCTTCACGTTGTTGGTTGTGGGAACCATACTCATAGCTTCCATAACAAAATCAAGACCGCCCACAGCCTCAAGAACCCCCCGAAGGGTCAGCTGTTGCTTTATTGTTACAATATCAATGGGCTTTCCAAGATTGTAAAGGTCAACAATTGCTTCAAAAAGCTCTTTGTTTCGTTCAATATAAAAGTCTGTTGCTCTGCAAAGACTTATTGCATCGGGAATACACTGCATATCAAGAAGCATTGCACCCAAAACCGAAAGCTCTGCCTCACGGCTGAAGGGCATTGCCCTTTCAAAACCTGCATAATCCGGATTCACCTTTTCTTCCACGGTATTCCCCTCCTTTTTCATCAGTAGAATTCTCTATTTCTGTTCAACAACATTAACCTTGAACTTGCCTGTAATCTGGGGATAAAGACGAACCGAAACCTCAGTCACACCGCAGTTTTTTATGCCGTCCTTGAGTTCAAACTTTCTTTTGTCAATGTCAATGTTAAACTGTGCTTTAAGAGCCTCGGCAACATCCTTTGATGTAATTGAGCCGAAAAGCTTGCCGCCAGCACCTGCCTTTGCCTGAAGGGTAACTGTGATTTCCTTCATACGTTCAGCGATGTTTCTTGCTTTTTCTTCTTCAAGATTCTTGCGATATGCCTCGGCACCGCGCTTTCCTTCAAGGTCGTTGATTGCCTGCTTGCTTGCTTCTATTGCAAGACCCTTGGGAAGCAGAAAGTTTCTTGCATATCCGTCACTTACGTCTATCAGATCGCCCTTTTTTCCCTGTCCCTTTACGTCCTTTGTGAGTATAACTTTCATTTTATCGTCATCCTTTCAGTAAATAATTTCAAATGTCTTATTGGCTGAGAACCTCTTCAATAGCTTCCTTCAGAAGTCTGTCTGCCTGTTCAATGCTTGTATCCTCAAGCTGTGCGCCTGCAATGGTTATGTGTCCGCCACCGCCCAGCTTTTCAAGAATCACCTGAACATTCACAGATTCAAGTGAACGTCCGCTAATCAACACTCTGTTCCCTGCCGCAGCAAGAACAAAAGAGGCTTCAATACCTGAAATATTGAGAAGTTCATCTGCCGCCTGTGCAACCGTAACCGCCATATCGGGACATTCTTCATACAGATACGACAAAGCTATGTTCTCCTTGAAAACAACTGCCGTTCTGATAATTTCAGCCTTGGCAACATAGCTGCCAATGTTGGTTTTGAAGAACTTTCGCACGTTGACGGTGTCAACGCCCATTCTTCGGAGGTATGACGCCGCCTCAAAGGTTCTGACACCTGCTTTGAAGGTAAAGCCCTTTGTATCCATAAAAATACCGGCATAAAGAGCCTCTGCCTCCTGCTTGGTGAGACGCTCATTTTCCTGAATATACTGCAGAATTTCGGTTATCATTTCGCAGGTTGAAGATGCGAAGGGCTCGTGATATGTGAGAACGGGGTTTTCGATAAAATCCTCGCTCTTGCGGTGATGGTCAATGAGCACAACATTCTTTGCGTGCTGCAATAGCTCAGGACATTCAACCATTCCCGGACGATGTACGTCCACCACAATAACCAGAGTTTCTTTTTCGAATATATTCAAGGCGTGCTCGCCGCTGATAAACGCGTCGTCATACTGAGGAATTGCTTTGAATTCCTGAAGCATCATTTTTGCATTGCTTTGGGACTGGTCAATAACGATAAATGCATCCTTGCCACGGCTTTTCACAGCCTTAAAAAGTCCGATTGCCGCACCCAGACTATCCATATCCGAATGACTGTGACCCATAATCAGTACCTTGCTCGAATGATCAACCAATTCTCTTAGTGCGTGTGCCATAACTCTGGCTCTTACCTTGGTTCTTTTTTCAACCTCACGGGTTTTTGCACCGAAAAAGGTAAAGTTCACGCTGTCTCGAATAACCACCTGGTCACCGCCACGACCCAGTGCCATATCAATGGCAAGACGTGCATACTTATCGTTTTCAGCAACGTCCTGACCCGACCTTCCCACACCGATACTGAGTGTGGCAGGGATTTTATTTTCGTGATTTATGCTGCGCACCTCGTCAAGAACAGTAAATTTGTTTTCCATAATTTTGGCAAATTCTTTGTTATTGAAAAGCACAATATACTTGTCGCGCTCGTATTTGCGCATAACTCCGTTGCCCAGAGCAACCCATGCACCGATTTTTGATTCAATCTCACCCAAAAGGGCACCGTGGTTTGTGTCGGGGGTTTCTTTGAGAACCTCGTCATAGTTATCTATGATAACAACGGTTTCGATGAGCTGTTCGTCATCACGAAGCTTCGCTGTGCGGACCTCCTCGGTTTTGTCAATGAAATAAAGCACAACCAGACTGTCTCTGTTTGTAAGGGTGGCATTCTTTGCCACATTTCCCCAAACCTCATAGCAGTTGTCGCCGATAGTTAAATTGACTCTGGTATGCTCGTCGGTCTCCACAAATCTGCTTATCTGAAGCTCAGGAATCAGCTCTGCAACGTCCTTGCCAAAGAGGTCACCCTCGCCAATGGCACTTCTGAACCAGTCGTTATACCAGTTTATCTTCCCTGACATATCTGTTATCACAAGAGGTGCGGGATAGTTGAGAAGTGAGCCACGTGAATTATCATTTAGGCAGAAATCAAGATGCTCTGTGTATCTGAGAAATTCCTTCTGGCTCTTTTGAACGTGAAAAATCTCAAAAGCCACAACTCCCACCGTAAGAGCAAGCTCCAAAATCGCCTCGGGTCTGCGGTTTATTGCCATAACAATGCCGAGAGCGACCAGCAATACCGCATACACTCCCAAACGTATGTATCTTCGCCGTGAATTGAAGAAAATCTTCGCAGCTGTTTTTTCGGTTTTCATTGGAAATCACCTCCAAAGCTTATAGTCCGGCTTCGCCGAGCCTTCTAAAATCCCTTCTGCTGTCCAGGATTCCTGCAACAATCAATCCCATTAAAATAAAGGACATAAATGCTCCTCCCAAAAGGAATACTGCCGCATAAATACCAAATCTTGCCCAAGGGGACTTTACGGCTTCTCTCAGCTTGAAGTCAGCCAGCGAAAGTCCGCATATTCCCATGATTGCATAAAGTATAAACATCACATTTGCCAGAACCGAGCCAAAAACAGATGAGGTTCCCGTGAACACAAAAATCAGTCCGCTGAGAACTGCAACAGTGCTCATTCCGCCCGATGCCTTCATCATCGAAAACGGAACCACGTTCACCGATGCGACCTTTGTGCGGTTTATGAAAAAGCCGCAAATTCTCATCACCAGATAGCCTTCTGCCATAGACGAAAGAACTATAATTGATGGCATATAAAGCCTGAACATATCTTCAACTGTTTGAATCAGGGTGTTAAGCATCTCTTCTGCAGTAACATCCTCAACAACCGCTCCTGCCTCAATTAACGCTTCCATCATGGGCTGAAGCATTGTCTTCATCTGATTCATTGCTTCGGCAAGCATATGGTCAATGCCGCTGCCCATAAATGTGTTAAGCACAAAAAGCTCAAAAATCCAGCCAAGACAAACCGCCAGACAGGTTGCAAAAAGTGACGTAAAAAAGGGACACTTTTTGCCCAAAGTGTATCCTGCCACTCCGCCCGGAAAAACCGACATAAGAACAACGGATACTGCCGAAAGAATGTCACCTGTAATCAAAAGGGTCACCAACAGAATTGCAACCAATGCGGGAACCGTCACCTTGAAGCCGTTCCTCGCCGCAAGTGCCGCCATCGGAATTCCGCAGGCAAAATAACCAAGCAATGAAAGAAAGGGCACATACCTTGACACCAGAATGAGAACAACGGTCAGTGCGACCATCATTGATCCCTCTCTGAGTACCTTGTTTTTATTGTGATTCATAGAATTTCACCTAATGTCTGACAACAGATTTGCTGTATGTTTAAAGTCATTTCGCCCTTTAGACGGGCAAAAAGCACGCTACTCGCCACATTTTACAGTATATACTGTTTTAGTATAGCAAATCTTCGGATTTTTTTCAACTGTTTACGCATAAAAATTTTATTTTTCTCCTTTATTTTTCCATCCTGCTTCACTTGAACACAAGGGTGCCGCCAACATAGGTTCTTGTCACTCTGATTTTTCGTATTTCATCAGGGGTTTTGCCAAGGATTGAATCTGAAAGCACAACAAGGTCTGCAAGCTTTCCCGGCTCCAGGCTTCCTTTTTGTTTTTCTTCAAAGGCTGCGTATGCACCAAAATACGTGCTGCATCTTATGGCACGCAAAAGCCCGATTCTCTGTTCCTCGCCAATCACTCTGCCCGACTTGAGGTCACGCCGCTCCATTGCCGCAGCAATTCCGAAAAGAGGCTCATATTCCTCTATCACCATGGCATCGGATCCAAAAGGTGCAGGAATTTCCAGATTTTCGAAGGTTCGAAGGGGTATCACCATATCCAAGCGGTCGCCGTAATACTTTTCAAAAACACCTCCCCATACCGAAAGAAATCCCGGATTGGGCACGGGAATAACTCCAAGCTCCTTTATTCGCTCTGCAAGCCCACGGCTGCACAAAAAGCAATGCTCAATTCGGTGTCTCGGGTCTTTTCGGGGATAACTTTTCATTGCCTTCTCATAGGAATTCAACACCATTTCAATTGCTTTGTCTCCCACAGCGTGGGCTGTAAGCTGAAAGCCCATTCTGTGACCTTCGATAAAAGCATCATCCAGCTCCTCCTGTGTAAAGCTTGTCGGAGTCACCTTGCCGAGATGCAGCAAGGGCGTTGAAGCGGCGCAGGTTCCGCCCACAGCAGAGCCGTCCACCATAAGCTTTAGGGGGCCGATTTTTAGCATATCATCGCCCAACCCGCTGAAAAAGCCCAACCTTACGGCAGTATTTGCCACATCAAGCTGTGCCTGCTTTCCGAAAAGCGTCCAAAGCATGGGATAGGTACGGCAGGAGAGCTTTCCATGCTCCTTTGCCTGCTGCATAGTACGAAAGCTAGCTCTGCCAAAGCCCCCTGCATCGTGAACAGAAGTAATCCCCTTTGACAAGAGACCTTTGCAGAATTTTTCAATTCCCAAAACCAATTCGCCGTCACTTGGCAGCACAGGGGATTTTTCAAGCATTTCAAAGTGAGCAGTCTCCCGAAGCAAGCCTGTGGGACTTCCATCTTCAGCCTTCTCGACTTCGGGCATATTCAAATCAAGCCCTGCTTTTTTTGCAAGCTCCAGAGCCTTTGTGTTTACCACACTCATATGTCCGCTTGTATGAATTATCAAAACCGGCTGCTTTGGCACCGCTTCATCAAGCTCCTGTTTTGTTACGTGCCGTCTTTCCTGCAGACCTTCGTGGCTGTAGCTGCTGCCGATTATCCAGCTATTCTCATCGGACACCGCAGCCTTGATTTTGTCAAGAAGGTCTTTGATAGTTTGCACTCCTGCCTTTTTTGACATATCCACCTGATTTTCTATTTTTGCTCCTGCCACCGCCATATGAATGTGGCAGTCAATAAAGCCGGGAAGAACCGCACATCCGTGCAAATCAACCCATTCTGTATATTTATCGGCAAAGCGCAAGGCCTGTGCCGTCTTCCCCACAAAAAGTATTTTTTCATTCTCAAACAGAATTGCATCAGCAATTTCATCTTTGCTGTTAACTGTAATTATCTGACCGTTGTAAAGCAAAGTTTTTCCCATAAAATCAGGCTCCTCTCTTCTTTAAGTGTATCCCGATTTATGGAGAAAAATTCCTAAAAGAAAAGAACAGTGCAGTTCATCTCAACTGCACTGTTCGGTTTCAATTGTTTTTATTTGACCAAAAGACTTTCGCCTGTCATTTCGGCAGGTTTTTCAAGTCTCATCAGGTCAAGCATTGTGGGAGCAAGGTCTGCAAGTCTTCCGACTTTCAGCTTTGCGCCCTTTTCTGCGCCAATGAGAACCAGCGGAACAACATTTGTTGTGTGAGCCGTGAACACATCGTTTGTGTCGTAATCAACCATCTGGTCAGCGTTTCCGTGGTCGGCGGTGACAAGGGCTGTGCCGCCCATTTTGAGGATTGCGTCGATTGTTCTGCCAAGGCAGGTGTCAACTGTTTCAACAGCCTTTACCGCTGCATCAAAAATTCCTGTGTGTCCGACCATATCGCAGTTTGCAAAATTGAGAACTATCACATCGTATTCACCGCTCTCAATTCGTTTTACAACTTCATCTGTAACCTCGGGGGCACTCATTTCGGGCTGAAGGTCGTATGTGGCAACCTTTGGCGAATTGATAAGAGCTCTGTCCTCGCCGTCATATACCGATTCAACACCGCCGTTGAAGAAGAATGTAACGTGTGCATACTTTTCGGTTTCGGCAATTCGAAGCTGTCTGAGACCCTTTTGGCTGATGTATTCACCAAAGGTATTAACCAAGCTCTGAGGCTTGAATGCGACCTCAACATTGGGCATTGAAGCGTCATACTGAGTCATACAAACATAATATGTTTCAAAGAACTCACGGTCAAAGCCCGTAAAATCTGCATCCACAATCGTTCTTGTGATTTCACGCGCACGATCCGGTCTGAAGTTAAAGAACACAACAGAGTCCTTTGCCGAAAGCTTTCCGAGAGCGTTGCCCTCGTCATCTGTAATTACAGTGGGAACAACAAACTCGTCAGTAACGCCTTCATTATAAGACTTCTTGATTGCATTAACAGCTGAGGTATCCTTGTTGCCTTCGCCGTATACCATTGCCTTGTATGCCTCTGACACGCGTTCCCAGCGATTGTCGCGGTCCATTGCGTAATATCTGCCCATAACTGTTGCAATTTTGCCTGTTTCGATAGCTCTCATTTTTGCAACAAGTGCCTCTGCAAAGTCTGCACCTGATGTGGGAGAAACGTCACGACCATCCATAAAGCAGTGAACATAAACCTTTTCCAGTCCGTTCTTCTTTGCCATTTCAAGAAGTCCGTAAAGATGGTTGATATGGCTGTGAACACCGCCGTCTGACAAAAGTCCCATAAGGTGAAGAGCCGAGCCGTTCTTTTTGCAGTTTTCAACAGCACCCACCAGCGCTTCGTTTTCAAAAAAGTCACCATCTTCGATTGACTTTGTAATTCTTGTCAGCTCCTGATAAACAATTCTTCCTGCACCGATGTTTGTGTGACCAACCTCAGAGTTTCCCATCTGTCCGTCAGGAAGACCAACATCCATACCCGATGCGTGAACAACCGAATTGGGGTATTCTGCCATATACTTATCCATATTTGGGGTCTTGGCTGCAAAAATTGCATTACCCTCGTGACGCTCATTAACGCCGTAGCCGTCCATTATAATAAGTGCGTAAGGTTTTTTGCTCATTATTAAATTTCCTTTCTTCTCCTAAATTAAGCCTTTGATAGTATCTTACCCAAAAATAAGGGCGAATTGACATTCGCCCTCACTGTTTAGATTATAAAATTACTGTGCTGCCTTAACAATAACTGCAAAGTCTGCACTCTTGAGGCTTGCACCGCCGATGAGACCGCCGTCAATATCGTTCTTCGCAAGAAGCTCTGCAGCGTTAGCCGCATTCATACTGCCTCCGTACTGAATTGTAACTTCTGCAGCACATTTTTCACAGTAAAGCTCTGCAAAAATCTTTCTGATACCTTCGCAAACCTCCTGTGCCTGCTCAGCAGTTGCTGTTTTGCCTGTGCCGATAGCCCAGATTGGTTCGTATGCGATAACAACCTTCTTTGCATCTTCAGCAGCAATTCCTGCAAATGCCTTCTTTGTCTGGATTGCGATAAGATCCATTGTGATGCCTGCTTCTCTTTCCTCAAGGCTTTCACCAACACAAACAATGGGAATGAGACCCTTCTCTAAAGCCTTCTTTGTCTTCAGGTTAACTGTTTCGTCGGTTTCTGCGAAATACTGTCTTCTTTCAGAGTGACCAATGATAACATAGTCAACGCCCATATCCTTAAGCATATCAGCACTAACCTCGCCTGTAAATGCGCCCTTGTCTTCAAAGTGAAGGTTTTCAGCACCGATTTTAACGTGTGTGTCCTTTGCAGCCTTTACAGCTTCTGAAAGACAAACATAAGGTGTGCAGCAAACCACTTCGCACTTAGCACCTTCTGTTGCAACAGCAACTTCCTTTACAAAATCATATGTTTCGCTGGGCAACTTGTTCATCTTCCAGTTGCCGGCAATAATATACTTACCCATTTGTAATTTCTCCTTTGTAATTTATCTTATTTGTTGTTTATTGCAACAACGCCGGGGAGCTCCTTGCCCTCGAGGAATTCAAGTGATGCACCGCCGCCTGTTGAGATGTGGCTCATCTTGTCACCAAGACCTGCCTGGTTAACAGCTGCAACGCTGTCGCCTCCGCCGATGATTGTTGTGGCATCAAGCTCTGCGAGCATTTCTGCAATTGCGTTTGTACCCTTTGCAAAGTTAGGCATTTCGAATACACCCATAGGTCCGTTCCAAACAACTGTCTTTGCATCTGCAAGAACGCTCTTGAAAAGTTCGATACTCTTGGGACCGATATCCAATCCTTCCCAACCTTCGGGGATATCGCCTTCAACAACCTGTGTATTAGCATCGTTAGCAAAGTTGTCTGCTATAACTGTATCAACAGGAAGAACAATCTTGTCGCCTGCTTCGT
>JAZOCL010000001.1:0-7933 GCA_045596485.1 Clostridia bacterium | reverse complement strand
CGCCGCAAGGCGTTTGACATACATTCGGTGGCAATAGCAAAGAGGTCACACCTGTTCCCATTCCGAACACAGTAGTTAAGCTCTTTAGCGCTGATGATACTTGGTGGGCAACCGCCCGGGAAAGTAGGACGTCGCCGGAATCAGAAAAGATACCCAATTGGGTATCTTTTTTGTTTTCTGATTCCTAAGGCGACAGTTGTTGTGGTTAAAACTCTAACGAGTTTTCTCGTTATCAGCGAAATGCTCTCGCATTTCACAACCCTTCGCTACCGATATGCCACCGGCAATCATCGCCCTCAAGGAGAAACCAGCGAAAAGGTAACCCATTTATGGGTAGCAAGTAATAGATGCGTGGCTGGCAGGCTAATTAAAAAACGCACTTGTGCGTAGCCAGTAGTGGGTAGGGCTATGCCAAAAAATGAAATACCTCCCGTTATACGGGGGATATTTATTTGTTATTATTGAATTATATTATAAAATGTAGTATAATAAGAGTGAAAACAAAACTGTTAATATTTTTGCAACTATTAAATAACTGTCAAGCAAAAAATAAAGTCTTGAAAGCTTTGATTTTACAGGGGTTAGAGATATTAACAGAATGGCATCTAAGCCTTGCATTTCTTATATAATTAATGTGTGACTTTGTTATTGGAAATAAATAGATGAACTATGCTGTTCATTGTAGTAGATAAGAAAGAAAAAATGAGGTAAAAAAATGAAGAAAAATTCGATTTTGCAAATGCTAAAATTCACGCTGTTTTCTGTATCGGCAGGGATAATTCAGATTGGTACATTTACGATATTTAATGAGATTTTTTGCTGGCGGTATTGGCCTGCATATCTTACGTCTCTTGTTCTGTCAATTATCTGGAATTTTACATTTAATCGGCGTTATACATTTAAATCCGCCGCAAATGTTCCTGTTGCAATGGCAAAGCTTTTTGGGTTTTATGCAGTATTCACACCGTTGTCCACATGGCTGGGACATCTGGCGGAGACTGCAGGAATCAACGATTACATTGTTTTGATTGCGACGATGCTTTTGAACTTTGTGCTGGAGTTTTTGTTTTGCAAGCTGGTGGTATACAGAAATCAGGAAAATACAAGAGTATAGAAAAATATGAAAGCATAAATGAATGGACTTTGATTGCCATCTTTGTTCCTTTTGTTTGTGGAATGTCCTGTTTATGATACAGACAAAAATATATAGTAAAGAAAAGGGTTTTTGACAATAAATAGTTAAAAATCTTGACTTTACACACAAGATATGGTATGATTTTTGTGTAATATGCTATGTTTTTGACTAAATGCAAAAGGTACATTTTTGAATAAAACAGCAAAGCCCTTGCGCTTTGGAAAGGCGGTTTTGAAAATGCAGGAAGAAAAGAGAAAAGCTCTTGAAAATGTCTTTGGACAGATAGAAAAGCAGTATGGTGCAGGTGCGGTTATGCGTCTTGGTGAAAAGACACATACCGAAATCGAAGCAATTCCCACAGGCTCAATGGCTCTGGATATTGCTCTGGGCATCGGCGGTGTTCCCAGAGGCAGAATTGTAGAAATTTACGGACCTGAGTCGTCAGGTAAGACAACTGTTGCTCTTCACATTGTGGCAGAGGCTCAAAAAATGGGAGGCGAAGCTGCATTTATTGACGCAGAGCACGCTCTTGACCCCGTTTATGCCGAAAAATTGGGTGTTCGCATTGACGACCTGATTGTTTCGCAGCCCGATACAGGTGAACAGGCTCTTGAAATTACAGAGCAGCTCGTGCGTTCAGGTGCTATTGATGTTATTGTTATTGACTCTGTTGCAGCCCTTGTTCCCAAACAGGAAATCGAAGGACTTATGGGTGATTCACACGTGGGGCTTCAGGCGAGACTGATGTCTCAGGCGCTTAGAAAGCTTACATCTGTTGTGAGCAAATCAAATACAACAGCAATCTTCATCAATCAGCTCCGTGAGAAGGTTGGCGTTATGTTCGGAAACCCCGAAACAACACCAGGCGGAAAGGCGCTTAAATACTATTCATCTGTCAGAATGGATGTCCGCAGGGTTGAAACCGTTAAGGGTGACGATGGTGCAATCGGCAATCATACAAAGGTTAAGGTTGTGAAGAACAAGGTTGCACCCCCCTTCAAGGATGCAGAATTTGACATTATCTATGGCGAGGGTATTTCAAAAACAGGTAATATTGTTGATGTGGGTGTTGACTTCGGTATTGTTCAGAAGTCAGGCTCATGGTTCTCATACGAGGGCGAAAAGCTGGGTCAGGGCAGAGAAACGGTGAAGAAGCTTCTGGAAGAAGATCCCGCTCTGTGCCTTGAGATTGAACAGAAAATCAGAGAAAAAGCAGGACTTCCCTTTGCTCAGGAGGGTGACGGTGATGGTCAGGAAATGTCAACAGCCTTTTCTCCCGTTCCCAAGCCTGTAGGCAAAAAGAAGTAATCTAAAGGGCTAAAAAATATGGAGTTTGAAAAAGCAAAAAAGATTGCAGCAAAGCTTTTGTCATACAAAATGTATACCTGCAGGGAGATTTTTACAAGACTGCTTCAAAAAGGGATTACTGAAGAGGTTGCCGAAGCGGTTGTGGGTGAATTCTGTCGAGCAGGAGTTCTCAATGATATGGAATATGCAAAAATGTATATTCACGATGCGGTTTGCATCAATATGAAGGGGCTTTTTCGCATCAAGAAGGAGCTCATTCAGAAGGGTGTTGCTTTGAGCATTGTTGAAAAAGCGGCGGCAGACTCTGAGGTTGACTCCATGGCACAGCTCCGTGAATATGCAGAGCTGCGGTTCGGCGATAAGATTTTTGCCGATTGGAAGGAGCTTGAAAAAGCAAAGGCTCATCTTGTGAGGCGGGGCTTTGGAATTTATGACATAAACAAATGTTTTGATGAACTTGACATAAAAGTCAGCACGAGGGGAGATGATGAGGCTTGAAAAAGGTTTCTCTTGTTTCGCTGGGTTGCTCCAAGAATCTTGTTGATGCAGAAGAAATGATGGGAATTCTGGAGGATAGCGGCTTTGAAATCGTCGGTGACGAAGCCGATGCGGATATTATGATTGTGAATACCTGTGCGTTTATTGACGATGCCAAGCAGGAATCAATTGACTGCATAATGGATCACATTGAATACAAGAAAAAAAATCCCGAGCGTATTTTGGTTGTTACAGGCTGTCTCAGCCAGAGATACAAGGAGGAGGTCGTGAAGGAAATCCCTGAAATCGACATTCTTGTAGGTACAAATGAATACGACAAAATTGCAGAAATACTTAAAAATCACCTAAAGGACAAATCAGAAATTCATTGCTCCGAGGAATATATGAGCTGCGGAAGGCTCCGCAGAGTGCTTACAACACCAAAGTATATGGCATATTTGAAAATTGCTGAGGGCTGTGACAATCATTGCACCTATTGTGTGATTCCTTCAATCCGTGGCAAATACCGAAGCCGCACCATTGAGGATATTGCCGATGAAGCAAGAGGTCTTGCCGAAGGCGGAGTAAAGGAATTGGTTGTAATTGCTCAGGACACCACAAGATACGGAATGGATATTTACGGCGAATACAAGCTCCCCGCGCTTCTTGACGAGCTGTGCAAAATTGAAGGGATTCGCTGGATACGGCTTCATTATTGCTATCCTGAGCTTGTGACCGATGAACTGATTGAAACAATAGCCAAGCAGGAAAAAATCTGCAGCTATATGGATATTCCCATTCAGCATTGCAACGACCGAATATTAAAGCTTATGGGCAGACACACCAACAAAGCGGAAATTTGCAGCATAATCAAAAAGCTCAGGGAGAGAATTCCCGATGTGATAATCAGAACCTCTTTGATTGCAGGCTTTCCGTCCGAGACCGAAGAAGAGTTTGACGAGCTTCGGGAGTTTGTTACAGAAACAGAGTTTGACAGACTGGGAGTTTTTGCTTATTCTCAGGAGGAAGGAACAGCAGCGGCGCGCCTTGAAGGACAGCTTGACGAGGGAGAAAAACGAAACCGTCAGGAGCTTGTTATGATTGACCAGGCGGCAGTGTCAGAGGAGCTGAACAGCAAAAAGGTTGGAAAAACTTTCGAGGTTCTGGTTGAAGGCTACGATAATATTATAAAACAGTATTACGGCAGAACCTACGGCGATTCTGAGGAGATTGACGGCAAGGTGTTCTTTGCATCAGAGAAGAAGCACAGTGAAGGCGAGTTTGTAAAGGTAAAAATTACGGATTATATGGAATATGATCTGTACGGAAATGGAGAATAGTTTCAAAAAGGAGAAGGTTTATGAATACCCCAAATAAGCTTACATTAATCAGAGTTATTATGGTGCCGATTTTTATGTGGGCACTTCTTTCAGCACATTATATTGCTGCTGTCATAATATTTGTTGCAGCCTCGCTCACAGACCAGCTTGACGGCTATCTTGCAAGAAAAAACAATCAGGTCACAACCTTCGGAAAGCTTATGGATCCTCTTGCAGACAAGATTCTGACCATTTCGGCGCTTGTATGTCTGCTTGAAATCAGAGCGGATTTCATTAATTCTTGGGTTGTTATGATTATCATTGCAAGAGAGCTTATAGTCACAGGAATACGCCAGCTTGCAATGGGTCAGGATACCGTAATTGCTGCAAGTATGTGGGGAAAGGCAAAAACTGTTTCGCAGATGGCGGCACTTATTATTGTTATGGTTGACTTGGTTATTCCTTTGAGAATCGGCGGAAGCTGCTTTGGGGCTCTTACCTTCTGGTTGGTTGCTCTGGCGGTGGCTCTTACCCTATATTCAGGAATAGATTATATTGTCAAAAACCGTCATCTAATCACGTTTAAATAAAAAGGAGTTGTTTTGAGGTAAAAAATAACACTTTTTGTATTGACGTGAAGCACTCTTTATGGTATTATATTTCAAACAACAAAGATAGGAGGACTTCGAATGGATATTTTGGAAAAGGTAAAAGAAATCGTAGCGGAGCAGCTGGATATTGATGAAAGCCTTATCACAATGGAAGCTTCGTTTATAAACGATCTTGAAGCAGACTCTTTGGATTTGGTTCAGTTGATGATGGCGTTTGAAGAAGAGTATGATATGGAAATTTCTGACGAAGAGGCTGAAGAGATTTCAACCATCGGTGACGCAGTCAACTATATCAAAGAAAACTTGAAATAATTTTTGCGGACTGTCAGACTGCTTGACAGTCCGAATTTTTTGCATTGCTGTAAAGCAATAAATATTGACATTATATGCCCAAAGCTGTGTTTGGCGGCTTTGTTGACAAAAGAAGAAGGTAGAAGATATGAAAATAGGATATGAATTTAAGGAAAAATCTCTGCTGGATTTGGCACTCACCCACATTTCTCTGGCAAACGACCGAAAGATGGAGAGCAACCAGCGTTTGGAATTTTTGGGAGACAGCGTGCTGTCTTACATCATCGCAGGTGAAATTTATAATCTGCGCCCTGACTGTGACGAAGGCGATTTGACAAAAATCCGTGCCGCTCTTGTGTGTGAAAAATCTCTGGCAGAGCTTGCAAAAGAGCTTGATTTGGGCGGCGGAATACGCTTGGGACGGTCAGAAGCAAAAAGTGACGGCGTGAATAAGGATTCCATTCTGGCAGACACCTTTGAAGCAGTTCTTGGTGCGATTTATCTCGACAGTGACGATAAAACGGCCAGAGAGTGGGTACTTAGAGTTTTCGGTGACAGAATAAAGAATGTTGAAATATCGGAAGATGTAAATTACAAGTCAGAACTACAGATATATTTTCAGAAACGTGACAAAAATACTGAGGTTGTCAGGTACCAACTGAAAGAAAAATCGGGTCCCGACCACAATCCCAGCTTCACGGTTGAAGCGGTTTATCAGAATAGGGTAATCGGCTCAGGAACAGGCAAAAGCCGAAAAAGTGCTGAGCAGGATGCGGCCAAGGATGCCTTTGAGAGAATGAAAAAATGAGAAAGTACAATTTGCCCATTTTTATACCCCATCGTGGCTGTCCTCACGATTGTGCTTTTTGCAATCAGCGCAAAATTACGGGTATTGATACTGATATAACGCCCGAAAAGGTAAGGGAGCTTATAAAAGAGTTTTTGTTCACTGTGGACGAAAAAAACTCTTCGGTTGAGGTTGCCTTTTTTGGCGGCAGCTTTACGGGGCTTGAGCTTGAAACTCAAAAGGCATTTCTGACGGTTGCGGCAGAGTTCAGTCATAGAATTGACGGAATACGTCTTTCAACCCGACCTGATTATATCAGCGAAGAGGTTCTGGCACTTTTGAAAAAGTACGGGGTTACCACCGTTGAGCTTGGTGTTCAGAGCAGCGATAATGAGGTGCTCCGTCTCAACAGCCGCGGTCACACCTTTGAGGATGTGATAAAGGCGTCGCAGATGATAAAAGCTGCAGGAATTGCTTTGGGACACCAGATGATGCTGGGAATGTACGGCTCCACTCCCGAGAAGGATATGCAGACTGTTCGGGATATAACGGGTCAGAGCCCTGTTTGCGTGAGGATTTATCCTGTTGTTACGCTGAAGGGCACAACTCTTGAACAGCTTTATAATGAGGGAAAGTATGCTCCATATTCAACAGAGGTTGCGGCGGAACTGGCAAAGTCGGCAGTATGCGCTTTCCGTAAAAATGGAATTGATGTAATCCGTGTGGGACTTCACTCCTCCGAGGAGCTTGATACAGAAGGCACTGTCGTTGCAGGACCTTACCATCAGGCATTCGGCGAGCTGGTGGAGAGCATTATTTACAGAGAAAAAATTGAAAATGAAATTCTGCGGCGGAATTTGCGAAGCTGCCAATTTGAGTATGCCTGCAAAAAGAGTGATGTTTCAAAGGCTGTGGGTCACAAAAGAATGAATGCAGAATATTTTGAAAAGAAATACAATGTAAGGCTGAAGGTTAAAGCCCTTTAAGAAAGAGGTGGATTATGCAGAAAATTGCAAGCTTCACGGTGGATCACAGATTTATTTGTGAACGGATATATATTTCAAGAACAGACGGAGACATAACGACCTATGATGTGCGTATGCGAAAGCCGAACACAGGTGAGGTTATGTCCAATGCTCTGATGCATTCCTTTGAACATCTTTTTGCCACATTTATGCGCAACGGAAATCTTTCGAGTGACGTGATTTATGTGGGACCTATGGGATGTCAGACGGGATTTTATCTGCTTGTGAGAAATGCGGAGCACAGTGCCGTTCTTTCGGAGGTGAAGCGTGTTTTGAAAGAAATTGCGGAATATGACGGCGAAATGCCGGGTGCAAGCGAGATTGAATGTGGAAATTACAGAAATCTTGATGTGAGTCTTGCAAAAAATGAAGCGGCAAGCTATCTTGAAAAAATCAAGGATGAGACCGAAAAGGATTTAGCTTACGAAACAGGAGAAGAGTAATGAAGACTTTGTTTGTGGCGATAAACGCAAAATATGTCCATACAAACATTGCAGTCAGGTATCTGACACGATATTGCAAAAGCTTTGGCATTGACTGTTCTTTCTGTGAGTTCACCGTCAATGAACCCCAAAGTCAGATTCTTGAGAAGCTGTATATGCAGAATTGTTGCGTATACGGCTTTTCGTGCTATATCTGGAATATCGGCAGAGTTCTTGAACTGTGTAAAAATCTGAAGCAACTGAAGCCTGAGTGCAAGATTGTTCTGGGCGGACCTGAGGTGTCATTTGATGCCGAAAAGCTTCTTGAAGAAAATGAGTTTATTGATAATATCATCTGCGGTGAGGGCGAAGAGGCGTGGGCAGAGCTTTTCAAAAATATGCCCGACAAAAGGTGTGTGATACACGGAACCACGCTCAAAAGTATTGAGGAGCTGCCATTTCCGTACACAGACCAGGATTTGAAGCAGATTGTTGAAGGTGAAAAGCTGGCATATTACGAAACAAGCCGCGGCTGTCCCTTCAGCTGTGCTTACTGTC